>SVKM01000012.1:15751-26021 GCA_015068465.1 Oscillospiraceae bacterium
GCGAAAAGCTGAGGGATGTGTTTCCCGCGCCGCAGGACGAGAACGCAGCGCAGAGGGAGGACGCGGACGCGGATATGCTGCGCGCGCTGTTCGGAATGCTCAAAACAGCGCTGGAGGACTTCGACGTGGACGCGGCGGATGCGCTTGTGGGCAAGCTGCGCTCGTACCGCTGCGCGCCGGAGGTCGAAGCGCTGATCCCACAGCTCGCGGCGGCGGTGACCGACCTTGACGAGGACGAGGCGAAGCGCGTGATGGACGAGATGGAAAAGCTGCTGTAAAGGCGGCGGTGATAAAACTATGGGAAAAGAAAGGCGAGGGCTATGAAGACGATCGTTCTGATTGGAAAAGCGGATGAGCGGCTGCGCGTACTGGACGCCTGCCTGCGGAAATACTTCCGCGTACAGCTTTGCACGGAGGGGCCGCAAAATGCGATCGCCACGATAAAGGTGACCGCTCCGCAGCTGATCGTGGTCAGCCTCTCCGGCCTCGGGCAGTCGGATCGCGGGCTTTTCGTGGACATCCAGCGCGAGGCGCGCCCGATCCCTGTGCTCATGGTCGGGTCAGATGCGGAGAAGCTGGCGTTCGGTTCGTTTTACTGGGACGATCAGTTCAAGCACCTGGCAAGCCCCAGGGGAGAAGACGAGCTGCTCGCCGCGGTCTGCGAGCGGCTGGGCGTCTCGCTCGCGCAGCTCCAGAGCGGGGCGCTGGACGACGACGGACGCAAGAAGGTACTCGTGGTCGACGACAACGCCAACACGCTGCGCAGCATCAAGGCGATGCTGGAGGACAGGTACAACGTTACGCTCGCAAACTCGGGCATGAAGGCGCTCACCAGCATCGGCAAGAGCCGTCCGGACGTCATTCTGCTCGATTATGAGATGCCGGTGTGCGACGGACGGCAGACGCTGGAGATGATCCGCGCGGACGAGGACATGGCGGATATTCCGGTCATCTTTCTCACCAGCGTGAACGACAAGGAGCATATCCATGCGGTCATCAAGCTGCTGCCCGCGGGGTATCTCTTAAAGCCCGCCGTGCCGGAGCGGCTGATCGAGACGATCGAGGCCGCGCTGCAGCCGAAGGGCTGAGCCGGGATTGGACATACAAATGAAAACGCCTCCCGCCGGATGACGATTCCGGCGGGAGGCGTTTTTTCGGCTCGTTACAAAAGCTCCTCAAGGGTTCGGAACAGGTTTTCGGGCTCCACGGGTTTGCTGAGATGCGCGTTCAGGCCCGCTTGCAGGCTGCGCTGGACGTCCTCGTCGAAGGCGTTTGCCGTCAGCGCGATGATGGGGGTCGACTTCGCGTCCGCGCGCTCCATGGCGCGAATGGCGGCGGACGCTTCCAGCCCGTCCATCTCCGGCATGCGCATATCCATCAGCACGGCGTCGTACCAGCCTTCGGGATGCGAGGAGAACATCTCGACCGCGGCCCTGCCGTTCACGGCGCGTTCCGCCACAATGCCGCGCATGCCGAGGATATCCTCCAGGATCTCGGCGTTGATGTCCATATCCTCCGCGAGCAGGACCCTGCGTCCCTCCAGCGCTGCCGCCTTGCGGGGCTGCGCGCGCTCGCGCTCCTTCTTGATCGCGCGGGAAAACTCGCTGAGGAACGCTTCGGTCGACAAGGGCTTTGCGATAAAGCCGTTTACGCCGGCTTCGGCGGCCTCGTCGGCGATGTCGCTCCAGTTGTAAGCGGTCAGGATGATGATGGCGGATTCGTCCGCCAGGACCGAACGGATCCGGCGCGAGGTCTCAATGCCGTCCATTTCCGGCATCTTCCAGTCGATCAGAAGCAGGTCGTAGGACTCGCGCCGCGCGTGGCGCAGCCTCACCAGCTCGACCGCTTCGGCGCCGGAGTGCGCGGTCTCCACGGTGATGCCGGCCTGCTCAAGCAGCAGCTTTGCCTGCTCGCAGGCGACCGGGTAGTCGTCCACCACCAGCACGCTGAGGCCGCGGACGCTGATTTCGCCGTCGTTTGGGGCTTCGCCGGCGCGGTCGGAGTCCGCCAGCGTTACGGAGACGGTAAACGTTGTGCCGACGCCCTTTTCACTCTCGACGTCGATCTTGCCGTTCATCATCTCGACGATGTTTTTCGTGATCGCCATGCCGAGGCCGGTGCTGCCGTATTTGCTCGTCGTGGAGGAATCCTCCTGACTGAACGGGTCGAAGAGCTTCGACAAAAACGATTTGTCCATGCCGATGCCGGTGTCGCGTATCGTGAAGCGCAGCGTGGTCTTGCCCTCGTAGTGCGCCGTGCGTTCAACGGTGAGATCGACCTCGCCGCCCTCGGGAGTGAATTTCACGGCGTTGCCGAGAATGTTGATGAGCACCTGCTTGAGCTTCATGTCGTCGCCGACGAACCAGCTGTTATCCAGCTGTTCGGCGACGCAGCATTGATAGGTGAGGCCCTTGCCGCGACACTGGCCGTCAATCATCGCGTTGATCTGCTCGAGCAGCTTCAGGAAGGAGAACTCCTCGTTCCTGATGACCATGCGCCCGGATTCGATGCGCGACATGTCCAGAATGTCGTTGATCAGACCCAGCAGATGCTGGGCGGAATTGCCGATCTTCTCCAGACACTCGCGCGTTTTGGCAGAGATGTCCGGGTCGTTCAGCGCGATGCTGTCCAGACCGATGATCGCGTTCATCGGCGTGCGGATCTCGTGGCTCATGCTGCTCAAAAACGCGGTCTTCGCGCGGTTGGCATTTTCCGCGAGGACAAGCGCGTCGCGCAGTGCCTGGCGCTGCGCGAGCGATTCGCGCGTTTCCTTGTCCACGTCCGTGAAGCCGACGCCCACCGCGTGGACCATGTGGTCCGTCCGGTCCTCGGGGTGCCGGACGCCCGCCATGCGCAGCATTTCGTAGGATTCGTGCCCGTCCCGGATCACCAGATAGCGGTGCGCGACGATCGATTCCTTTTCCAGCTCCTGACGGATCGCGTCGGGGGAAATGAAGCGCAGAAATTCTTCGCGGTAGCTTTCCGCGACGTAGTGGTTGGCATAGTCGGTGAAGACCTCGCGGAACGAGAAGTGCTCGCCCTCGCGCAGGCCGTTGTCGATCTTCGAGTGCGCGCGGTAGCAAATGCCCTCGTCGGTGTCGAGGTCGATGTAATAGACGCTGCGGTAATCCGACGCCATGGCGGTGATCATGCCGTTTGCCTGCGCGTGCGCGTGGTCGATGTAGCGGCGCAGGCTGTCCCGTATGGAGCGGATGCGCTTGCCCAGCTCGCCGAGCTCGTCCGAGGAGCGCTTTTCCTCCGCGGCGGGATCGTACGCTTCGGCTTCGGTATCGAGGCTGAGCTCCGCCATCAGGGCGTCCACGTTGCCGGTAAGCTCGGTGAGATCCTCGCTGAGCGCGCGCAGGCGGCTGTGCGTTTTGGCGGTGATGGCGATCGCCGCACACGCGCCGATGAACAGGGAGATCAGGCTGAACAGCATGACCGTCCGGCCGTATTGGGAGGTCTGCTCGTCGTACCAGTCGGCGCGGAAATCCACGCACACGAGGCCGACGATCCGGCCAGCGGAATCGTAGACGGGGCTGTAGGCGCTGTAGAACCGTCCCCATTGATCCACGTACGGCTCCGCGTCCACCGACGGCGTGCCGAGCGAGGCTTTTTTCAGCGCGGCGGTGACGGTCACGAGCTCGCCGAACTCGGACGCGTTTTCCTCGGCGGGGTCGATGATGAAGATAAACGCGCCGTTGCCCATGTCGCGGATCGTGTAGATGAACTCCAACGCGATGTTGTCCTGAAACAGGCGCAGCGAGTCGTAGATCTTCTGGTATTCCGGCGTGCCCTTGTTCTCGGCGGTCAGGGTTTTGAGGGCGTCGCCGTCGATCATCGCCGCCGCCGTGTTGGCGATGTCCAGCATGCGGTCGTTGATCAGCGATTTCATGACCCGCTGGGAGCGCCTGAGCAGTATGGAGCCGAGAACAACGTTCGTCAGCAGCAGCAGCGCGCAAATAAGCAATATGGACTTCGCGGTGAAACCAATCCTGCGTTTTTTCATATGCCACACCCTGTTTGTTGCGCATCCGCAATATATATTAAATCATTTTATAGTATATATCATGGCTTGTAATGAATCAAGCATAAAATGCCGATTGCCTGCACGTTTTGAACCGAACGGCGGATTTCTTGACACGAACGCGGAAAATGTTATAATAGTAAACTGTGAGAGTAGAAGCACTTGACCGCCTTGCGGCAATGAGAGGGGACGCATGACAGAGCGGACTGCGGAACGGAAAAAGACAAACGGGGTATCGGCGAAGAAGCTGCTGATCCCCTTGCTCACTGCGCTTGCGATCCTGCAGGCGTCGATCATTTTCCTGATCGTGGCGATCGGCGCGAGAAGCAGCGAGCTTTCCAAGACCAGAAGCGATTCGGCGAGCTATATCGAGGAGGCGACGTCGCTTCTGGCGGGGTCAAGCCTGCTGTCGGAAACCTGCACCAACTTTGTGCTCGTGCCCGCGACGGCGGCGGGCGGAACGAACATCAATCCCGTCGCCGCATACGCCGAGGAGCTGGCAAAGGCGGAGCACCGCGGCGATCAGATCGTGGCAAACTTCGAGACCTACGGCGTCAGCGGCGGCACGCTCGGGTATCTGCGGGAGGCGGCACACTGCGCCAACGACATGATCGATGCCCAGCTGCACGCGATCGCGCTGGTGAAGGACATCTACGGCCTGCCGGACATCCCGCCGCTCGATTCGCTTCCGCTCCCCGCGCTGAGCCAGAAGGAGCTGACGATGACGGGGACGGAAAAGGAAGCCGCGGCAAAGGGCCTGGTGCTCAGCGGCACCTATTCGCTCAACAAGGCGAACGTATCGAAGGACGTCAACCTTGCGCTTGCGAGCCTGCGCGAGGAGGCGGACGCGCGCACGGCGGAGCTGCTCGGCGCGATCGGGCGCCTGCGCGCGCTGATGTGGACGATCACCGTGTCGATCATTTTGCTGCTGGCGTTTATATTTGCCACGACGTACCGCATGCTTCTCAAGCCGCTGCTGGATTTCGCTCCGCTCATTTCCGGCGACAAGGCGCTCGACGAGCACAGGGGGCTTGCGGAGGTGCGGTTGGTCGCCGGGGCGTACAACAGCCTGCTCAAGCGCCGCGAGGCGCTCGACGAGCTGCTGCGCAGCGCGGCGGAAACAGATAAGCTCACCGGCATCCCCAACCGCTACGGGTTCGAGAAGTACCTTCTCGAGCTGGGGGACGAGGGCTATTCGCTCGCCATTTTGATCTTTGACGTCAATTATCTCAAGCAGACCAACGACGCGCTGGGCCACGCCGCCGGCGACAAGCTGCTGCGCACCACGGCGGAGTGCATCAGGACGTGCTTCGGGGACGCGGAGGACTGCTGCTATTCCCGCTTCGGCGGCGACGAGTTTGCCGCCGCGCTCAAAAATGTTTCCACGGAGAAGATCGAGCGGATGATCGACGCCTTCCGTGAGCAGCAGAAGCGGTATGACGTGAGCATTTCCTGGGGCTACGCCTATACGGACGAGCGGAGCAAGACCAGCTTGAAGGCGCTGATGGACGAGGCGGACAAGCGGATGTACGAGCAGAAGAAAAACATGCACGAAAACGGCGTCATGCCCTGTTCGCTGCGAGAGGCGATCGAGGCGGGCAAGACGCGGGAAGGCATAGACTGAGGAGTGGGGGAGAGCATCGTGAACAAACAGATATTCAGCTTACTCGGCACCATCGGCGCAAACCCCTCCATGACCGGCGCAAAGCGGCTGAACTCGCAGTATGCGCGGGTCGAGGAGCTGTATATGGACGGCAGGTACGCCGAGTGCGTGAGCGCGAGCAGTGATCTGTTCGAAACGCTGATGACGGGCCTCTATCTTGCCGTGACCGGCGAGAAGGCGCCGGTGACGGTCGTTCTCAGCGACATTTCGTTCTGGGACGTCATCCGCAACAAGCTGTTCTGCGACACGGCGGGGATGCTGCAATACGCCTGCTACCGCATCAGCGAGGGCGAGGACGGCGAATCCGACCCCGGCAAGGCGGCGAGCCTCGCCAAGACCGGGCTGGACGACATCATCAGCTACACGGCGCAGTTTTTGACGAAATACGGACGCGAAAAATGCGTCGACCCCATCATTCTCCGGCGCGACGACGTGCGCGAGCAGGTGCACCGCCTGGCCGAATCGCTCACGCGCAAGCTCGACGCCGCCGGGTGCAGCGAGGGTATGTCCATGCAGCCGCCGTTTATGAACGCGTGCCTGCTGGACTTCCCGGAGGACGAGATCGCGGTCTGGGCGCGCTACATCGCAAAGCGCTTGCAGAAGGAGGGGCTGCTGACCTCGGCGGAGCTTCGCTTTCTGGACGCGGAGAAGGTCGTCGAGGAGCGCGTGGGGCTCACGACCGAGTACATCCGCCGCGCGACGGCGGAGGCGAACGGCGGCGCGCTGCTCATCGAGCACTTTGAGGAGTTCGACATGCCCTGCGCCGGCGGGAACCTGCTCGACCGCGCGCTGCGCACGATCGGCACCGCCGCGGAGACCTATCGCGGCTCGCTGTGCATCGTCATTTCGGGCGCGGGGGAGAACGTGGAAAAGGCGCTCGCCCGCGCGGAGAAGGGCGGAAACTACTTCCCGCTCGCGCTGTCGCTCAAATAGAGAAAAAGACCTTGGAGCCGCGCTCCAAGGCCTTTTTTGCGCAAAAGGGGAATCAGAATTCGATGCCGCGCCGCGCCTCCATGCCCTCGTCATAGGGGTGGCGGATCTTTTTCATCTCCGTGATATAATCCGCGACGTCGCTTAGCGCCTTGGACGGGTCGCGCCCGGTGAGCACGATCTCCAGCCCCTCGGGGCGGCAGACGATGAAGTCCAGCAGCTCTTTCTCCGGCACGACGCCGCAGTTGCACGCGGAAACGACCTCGTCGAGCACCAGCAGACCGTAACCGTCCTTCGACTGCTCAAAAGCGTCGCGCAGGAGCTGCGTATAGTCCCGCTTCGCGCGGGCGAACTCGTCCTCGTCCATCGTCCAGACAAAGCCGTAGTGCGTTTCGCACAGGCGCACGTCGACGCCGGGGATGGAGCGCAGCACGCCGAGCTCGGACGACGAGCCGTCCTTGAAAAACTGGACGAAGAGCACCTTGCGCCCCGCGCCGGCGGCGCGGACGGCAAGCCCGACGGAGGCGGTGGTTTTGCCCTTTCCGTCGCCGCAGTAGATGTGGATCAAGCCCCTCATGGCACATATCCCCCGCTTTTCGTGATGATGCTCCATTATAGGGGACGGCGGAGCGTTTGTCAATCGGCGCGCAAGGGGCTGGACGCGGCGGGAAAAGCGTGATAAGATACCGTCTGGTGAATGCGATGAAACTATTGACGCTGCTCTCCGGCGCGCCGGTGACGGTCATGCTCGGCATGTGCAAGAACGCGGGCAAGACCACGGCGCTGTGCCGGCTCATTCGGGAATACGCGGAATCGGGCGAAACGAACGTCGCGCTGACGAGCATCGGGCGCGACGGCGAGAGCCGCGACCTCGTCACGGGGACGGACAAGCCGCCGATCTATCTCTACGAGGGCATGCTCGCGGCGACGGCGGAGGAGCTTTTGCCGCTTTGCGACGTTTCGCGCGAGATCCTCGCGACGACGGGGCTTTTTACGAGCCTCGGCGAGGTCGTGATCTTCCGCGCGAAAAGCGACGGCTTCGTGCAGCTCGCCGGCCCCGGCATCGTCGAGCAGATGAAGCCGCTGCGCGGGATGTTTTCGTCCTTCGGCGCGAAAAGCGTGCTGATCGACGGCGCGCTGAGCCGCAAAAGCCCGGCGTCCGGCGCGATCGACGGCGCGTGCGTGCTCTCGACCGGCGCGTCGCTCCACCGGGACTTGGGCCGCGTGGTGGCGGAAACCGCCTTTGCCGCGCGGCTGCTGAGCCTGCCGGTATCGGAGGCGCCCGGCGCGGAGCTGGACCGCGTGACGCTCTTTCGCGCCGACGGGTCGAGCGAGGGCGGCGCGGCCATCCCGGAGCTGCGGCGCGGCGCGGGGGAGAATACGCTCCTGCTCTCGGGCGCGCTGACCGAGGCGCAGGCGAAAGCGCTGCTGCAGGACGGCACGAAGAAGGACGAGCTGACGATCCTTGTCAAGGACGGAAGCTGCCTGATGCCGCGGCGCGAGACCTTTGAGGCGCTGGAAGCGCGCGGCGTCCGCTTCGCGGTGCTGCACGGCACGCGCCTCGCGGCGGTGACGGTGAACGCCGTGTCCGCCGGCGGCTGGCGGTTCGACGCGGCGGAATTTCTCGATAAAATGCGCGCGGCGGTCTCCGCGCCGGTGATGGATGTGATGACGCAATAAATTGCGCCATCACATCCACATGGATGCCATTTCGCTCGCCGCCAAAGCGGCAACCGCGAAATATGGCGACGAACCTCAGCAGACTGAGGTTCGTGTTCCGATCACGCACGGAGGGACGATATGATCGAACTAAGCTACGAGCAAAAAGAGGACCTGGGCTTCAAATATGTCCGCGACCTGCTTGAGCCCGCCTGCCCCTACGGGATGCGGCGGCTGCGCGCGGAGGGCTTTTACGCGCGGCGGGACGAGCTGGAGCGCGAGCTGGAGAACGTTTCGATCCTGTGCGCGGCGCTCGATGCCGACGAAGCCGCGGTGCTCGACCTGCGCGCGGCGCTCGGTGGGCTCAAGGAGCTCTCCGGCACGGTGGCCGCCTGCGAAGGCCGCGCGCTGACCGAGGTGGAGCTTTTCGACCTCACAGCGTTTTGCGTGCGCCTGAGGACGCTGATCCCGCGCGCGGAGGCGCTGCCGGGGTACGACGGGCTCGACGGCGTGCGCTTTGCGCGCGTGGACGCGGCGCTCGCCATCCTCGACCCGTCGGAGAGCGGGCGGCTGAGCTTCTATGTCGAGGACGCGCGCACGGACGCGCTGCTCGCCGCGCGCGAGCGCAAGCGCGAACTGGAACGCCTGCTGCGCGCGCCCGACGCGGACCGTGAAGCGCTGCTGCCGCAGCGCCAGGAGGCGGCGAAGGCGGAAGAGGACGCGCTTGCGGACGTCTACCGCGGCATGAGCGAGGCGCTGCGAGAGCACCTCGGCGCGCTGCGCGCGTGCATGGAAGCGGCGGGGCGTCTGGACGCCGCGATCGCAAAGGCGCTGGTGGCAAAGCGCTTCGGCTGCTGCCGTCCCGCGCTCGGCGGGGATACGCTTTCGCTGACGGACGCGGTGCACCCGCAGATCGCCGCCGCGCTGGCGTCACGCGGACGGAGCTTTACGCCGATCACGGTGGAGCTTTCGCGCGGCGTGACGGTGCTCACGGGCGCGAACATGGGCGGCAAGAGCGTTGCGATGAAAACGATCATGCTCAACGCCGCGCTCGCGCTCGGCGGCTGCTTTGTGTTCGCCGCCTCGGCAAGCGTGCCGATGTTCGAGCATCTGGAGCTCATCAACCGCGACTTCTCCAACGCCGCCGAGGGCCTGAGCAGCTTCGGCGGGGAAATACTGCGATTCAACGCCGCGGCGGAGCAGCTGGGAAGCGGGCTCTCGTTCATCGCGATGGACGAGTTCGCGCGCGGAACAAACGCCCGCGAGGGCGCGGCGATCGCGCGCGCCGCGGTGCGCTATCTCTCGGATAAGAACGCGGTGACGCTGCTCGCCACGCACTACGACGGCACGGCGGAGTTTGCCGTGCGCCACTACCAGGTCAAGGGCCTCAAGAGGCTGGACGCGTCGGACGACGCCTCCGGCACGGGCGCGGACCGGCTGCGCCGGATCGAAAACGCGATGGATTACGGCCTGATCGAGGTCGAGCCGGGCACGGAGTGCCCGCGCGACGCCCTGCGCATCTGCCACATGCTCGGCATGGATGCGGAGATCTTGTCGTTCATTGAGCGCGAGGGGCGTTCGGCAGGGCAAAACGAATCAAAAACGTGAATACAAAATGTGCAAATTGCCGCTTGCTTTTTCTGCCGCTTTTGTATAAAATCAATAATACGCCTTGACGGCGTACACAACGGAATATCGGAAATAGAGGTGCGGAACGAAGGGTAGTCACCGTTCGATGGGAAGGCGATCCCGAACGATGGCGAAGGGTCGTTCCGCCGAAGGAATGCGGCGCGCCGAGCCGTTTTCCTGGCAGCCGCGCCCAGCGCCGGCTGCTGTCATGCCACGCATGATGCGCTATTGGGACTTGTTGCCTGATAGCGCTTTTTTGTCAAAAAAAACCTCAGAAATCTATCATAAAACGGAGTCTGCTAATAAAAAGTCAAGCCCCAAATGAAGAAAATTTGCGGACTTGACGGAGAGTATAACAAACT
>SVKM01000013.1 GCA_015068465.1 Oscillospiraceae bacterium
CCGTCGAAAGATCTCAATGACTTGCTCCTGATAGACGATACAGCCGTAGGTGACGCTCAGGATCGGCTCGAGCGACGGATGCATATAGGTAACGAGCTTGGGGTCATGCTTGCTCGCGATAAAGCGCGGGATCGAATCCATCGGTCCCGGGCGGTAGAGCGCGATGATAGCGGTCAGATCCTCGACATTTTCCGGCTTGAGCCCCACGCAAACGCCCGTCATGCCGGCGGATTCCAGCTGGAATACGCCTGAGGTCTTTCCCTGCTGCAGCATCTCATAGGTTTCGGGGTCGTTTTCCGGTATCTTCGACAGTGTAAAGTCAGGATCCTTTTCATGAATGATCTTTACTGCATCGTCGAGGATAGTCAGGTTTCGCAGACCGAGAAAATCCATCTTGAGGAGCCCGAGCTCCTCCAGTGTGACCATCGTGTACTGGCAGACGATGGTTTCGTCGTTGCGTGCGAGCGGAACATAGTTGACGACCGGCTCCTTTGTGATGACGACGCCGGCGGCATGGGTCGAGGCGTGGCGCGGCATTCCCTCCAGCGCTTTTGCCATGTCGATGAGATGCTTGATCTGCTCGTCGCTTTCATAGCGCTCCCGCAGCTCGCGGCGGGTTTCCATCGCTTTGTCCAGCGTCATGTGCAGATCGCCGGGAATCAGCTTGGCGATGACGTCGCAATCCGCGTAGGTCATGTTGAGCACGCGCCCGACGTCGCGGATCACGCCGCGCGCAGCCATCGTACCGAAGGTCACGATCTGCGCCACATGGTCGTCGCCGTATTTGCGCCGGACGTAGTCCACGACCTCGCCGCGGCGCGTATCGCCGAAATCCATGTCGATATCGGGCATGGACACGCGCTCCGGGTTCAAAAAGCGCTCGAAATAGAGCGCATACTGCATGGGGTCGATATCCGTGATATGCAGGCAGTAGGACACCATGCTGCCCGCCGCGCTGCCGCGGCCGGGCCCGACGGGGATGCCGACGCTCTTGGCATAGCGCACGAAGTCGGAAACGATGAGAAAATAGTCGGTAAAGCCCATTTTCTCAATCATATTCTGCTCGTATTCGAGCTGCTTGCGGTACTCGGGCCTGTCCGCTCCGTAGCGCTCCGCATAGCCCTCGTCGCAGAGCTTCTTGAGATAAGTGAAGCTGTCGTAGCCCTCGGGCAGCTTATATTCCGGCAGGTGATACTTGCCGAACGTGAACTCCACGTTGCACATGTCGGCAATCTTACCGGTGTTTTCGACCGCTTCGGGATAGTCCGGGAACAGCGCTGACATCTCCTCCGTCGAGCGGAGATAGAAATTGCGCGGCTCATAGCGCATGCGGTTCTCGTCGTCCACGGGCTTGCCCGTCTGGATGCACAGCAAGATATCATGCGCTTCGGCGTCTTCCTTACGCAGATAATGCGCGTCATTGGTGACGACCAACGGCAATCCGGTTTCTTCATGGATGCGCAGGATACCCTGATTGACGATCGCCTGTTCCCGAATACCGTGATCCTGCAATTCAAGGTAAAAGTGGTCGGGGCCGAATATCTCGGATAGTGTTAAGGCATATTCCTTTGCACCATCGTAATTTCTGTTCCTGATCCTGCGCGGGATCTCGCCCGCGAGGCAGGCGGAGAGCGCGATCAGGCCGTCGTGATGGCTGCGCAGCAGCTCCAAATCAATGCGTGGCTTGATGTAAAAGCCCTCTACATGCGCCATTGAGACCATGTAACTGAGGTTGCGGTAGCCCGTCTCATTTTCGCACAGCAGCACCAAATGCCGCGCCTCGCTGTCAAATTCGTGCTGTTTGTCGAATCGCGTGCGCGGCGCGACATAGACCTCGCAGCCAATGATCGGCTTGACGCCCTCCGCCTTGCAGGCGCGATAAAAGTCGATCACGCCGTACATGACGCCGTGGCCGGTGATCGCGCAGGCATCCTGCCCCATCGACTTGACCAGCTTCGGCAGGTCGCGGATGCGGCACGCGCCGTCCAGCAGGCTGTATTCCGTATGCACATGCAGATGGGCAAATGACATGTTACTTCTCTTCCCCGCTCAAAATGGTTTCGACGATCTCAACGGCGGACGCGATCATCACGTCGCAGTGCTTTTCGAGCCCGAGCGCCTTGACGGCATCGCTCGGCTCTTCCTTCTCGTTTTTCAGCAGCTCGTGACACCGAAGCGCACCGAATTGCTCCAGAAAGCGTGCCTGCAGCGCCTTGGCGCGTGCGGCGGCACGGCGCTTTGCCTCCGTGGGCTCGCTTGTGACGTCCCCGCCCAGAATGAGGTCCAGCGCCATGACGCCGCCGATGATGGCGCCGCAAAGCTCGCCCGTGCCGGCGCCGCCGCCGAAACCCGCGCCGATGCGCAGCGCGGTCTCTTCCGAGATGTCGTACTTGTCGCCAAACGCCGCCAGTACGCTCTGGCAGCAGTTATAGCCCTTTTTGTGGTACGCGAGCGCATTTTCCATCCGATTCATTGTCTATTTCTCCTTTGCAAGCTGCATGAGCTTTCTCATGCGGTGATTGAGACAGGATTTTGTCAGCGGCGGGTCAAAGGTCTCCGCCAGCTCGCTGAGCGAGAGCTCCGGCTGCAGCAGGCGCGCGACGGCGACCTCCTGCAGCTCGGCGGAAAGCGTTTTCAAAACGCCGGAGTCGGTCAGCCGCGTCAGCGCTTCGACCTGGGACTGCGACGCCGCGACGGACTTGTCGAGGTTTGCCGCGTCGCAGTTGACGCGGCGGTTGACGGTGTTGCGCATCGACTTTTCGACCTTTGCCGCCATGATCTCCATGGCGGCAGACGGCGCGCCGAACAGCGTCAAAAGGTCTTCAATGTTCGCGCTGTGCTTGAAATACGTCACGGAGTTTCCGCCGCGCAGGACGTTTTTGGGCTCAAAATTCATGTCTCGCAGCAGCGCTTCGGTCTCGCGCCCGACCTGCAGATGCGAGGTCGCAAGCTCCAGATGATAACGCTTGCGCGGGTCGGTCACGCTGCCGCCCGCCAAAAACGCGCCGCGCAGGAAGGATGCGCGGCAATGCTCCTCCTCCAGCAGCGCGAAATTGACATGGAGCGCGTAGTGCTGCGAAAGCTCGTAGCCGAGCGCCTGCCAGATTCTTGCAAGCTTGTCGTGCGACTCGATACGGAAGATAAACTTGCCGCTTGCGCTGTCTTCGGGGATCACATCAAATGCGACGGAAAACGCCTTTTGAAAGAGCTTGGGCAGCCGTTGTGCAAAGTCCTCGCTCTCGGTCATGATCCGCACTTCGCTGGCGGTAAAGCCGCCGGCGTAGAGCAGCACGCCGCAGCTCTCGGCAAGCGCGCAGCATTTTTTCTGGAGCGGTGCGCGGCACAGTTCTTTTTTTACTTCCCCGGAAAAGGACAGTGTGTTCACCTTCTATCCGTGCGTCATATCACGACGCGTCATGTCGCGGTGGTTCTCTGCGGTCGGATATCCCAAACGCGCGATGCGCTCGGCAAGCTCGCGGGCGATCGCGACGCTGCGATGCCGCCCGCCGGTGCAGCCGACGGCGATGATAAGCATGGTCTTGCCCTCCTCACTGTAGCGCGGGAGCAGGAACTTCAGCAGCTCCTCGAGGCGGTCCATGAACTCTGCCGTCTGTTCAAACGAAAATACGTAGTCGCGCACCGACGCGTCAAGGCCGGTCTGCTCGCGCAGCTCCGGCACATAAAAGGGGTTCGGCATGAAGCGCACGTCGAATACGAGATCCGCCTCCTGCGGTATGCCGTGCTTGTAGCCGAAGGAAACGACGCTGACGGTCAGCTTGTTTGGCTTCGAGCGGTCGCCGAAGAGGCTGTAAAGCTCGCTGCGCAGCTTCGAGGACGGCATTTGCGTCGTGTCGATGACGAAATCCGCGTGCTCGCGCAGCGGGCGCAGAAGCTCCTCCTCCCGGCGCGCGGCGTCCTCGATCGTGTCGCCGCTTTTCATCAGCGGATGCATCCGCCGGGTCTCCTTATAACGGCGGATGATGGTGTCCGTGTCGGCGGCAAGGAACAGCAGCCGGCAGCTGACGGCCTTTTCCCGCAGCTTTTCGACCGTGCGCAGGAGCGACGGGAAGCCCTCGCTGCCGCCGCGGATGTCGCTGATCATGGCGACGCGGTCAAAGCGTCCGCCGCGCTCCATGCAGAACACGGCAAAGGACGCGATGCGCTCCGCAGGCATATTGTCCACGGTGTAGTAACCCATATCCTCCAGGTACTTCCCCGCGCGGCTCTTCCCCGCGCCGGAAAGCCCGGTGACCACCAGAATTTCCATCTCTTTCTCCTTTATCGGATGATCCTGACCTCCGGCTCCAGCGTGACGCCCGCCTCTTTCCGCACGGTATCCTGCACCTTTTCGATCAGCGCAAGCACGTCGGCGCAGGTCGCGTCGCCTGTGTTGATCACGAAGCCGGCATGCTTGCGGGAAACTTCCGCTCCGCCGACGCGCGTGCCCTTGAGGCCGCACTGCTCAATGAGCGTGCCGGCAAAATAGCCCTCGGGACGCTTGAAGGTGCTGCCCGCGCTCGGATACTCCAGCGGCTGCGACGCCTTGCGCTTTTCCATCAGCTCATCCATGCGCGCCTTGACAGCGTCGGCATCGCCCGGCATAAGGCGCAGTCCGGCGCGCAGCACGACCGCCTCCGGCTGCTCGGTAAAGATGCTGTGGCGGTACGAGAGCTTCAGTTCGTCTGCTTTGAGCGTCCGCACGCCGCCGGGCCAAAGCGCCGTCACCTCGGTCAATACGTCCGCAAGCTCGCCGCCGTAAGCGCCCGCGTTCATCACGACGCCGCCGCCGAGGCTGCCGGGAATGCCGTGGGCGAACTCCAAGCCCGTAAAGCCCTCTTTCCAGGCAAACGTCGCAAGGCGCGCGAGCGTAACGCCCGCCTCCGCGCTGATCTCATCGCCGCTGCGTGAAATGCCGCCCAGCTCGCCGGTCGAGAGCACGACTGCGTCCAGCCCATCGTCGGGAAACAGGACGTTCGTTCCGTTCCCAAGCAGGACCGTGCGGACGCCCAGATCCTGCAATATCCCGGCGAGGATAACCGTTTCCTCCGTGCTCCGCGGAAAAGCCATGCGTTTTGCCGGGCCTCCGATGCGAAACGAGGTGTGTTTTTTCAGCGGCTCGTCATGCAGCCACTTCATCTCCGGCAGATATGCCCGTATCTTTTCGTCCAGTGCCGTTTCCCACGACATAGCGCTGCTCCTTTACGATTTGGAATTGGCGTCGACGTGCCGGTCGATCTGCTCGACAAAATGCTGCGCCGAATTGAAGCCGTATTTCTTCTGGCGGTTGTTCATCGCCGCAATCTCCGCGATACCGGCGAGATTTCGGCCCGCGCGCACGGGGATCGTTACGCAGGGCACCGAAATGTCAAGGATCTGCATATAGTCGTCGTCCAGGCCGAGGCGGTCGTAGACATAGCCGTCCTTCCACTCTTCAAACTTGATGACGAGGTCGATCTGCGTATTCTCCTTGACCGCGCCCATACCAAAGATCTTCTGGATGTCGATGACGCCGACGCCGCGGACCTCCAGATAGTCGCGGATGATCTCGGGCGCGCTGCCGATCAGCGTATTGCCGATGCGGCGGATCTCCACCGCGTCGTCCGCGACGAGGCGGTGCCCGCGCTTGATGAGCTCGATCGCCGTTTCGCTCTTGCCGATGCCGGAGTCGCCCATGATGAGGATGCCCTCACCGTAAACCTCCAGCAGCACGCCGTGGCGCGTGATCATCGGCGCAAGCTCATGGTTGAGGTAGTCGATGGTCAGGCTCGTAAACTCGACCGCGGTATACTTGGTGCGCAGCAGCGTGCGCCCGCAGTGCTCCGCCATCTCCAGGCACTCCGGGAAGACCTCCAGATTGCGGGAGATGACGAACGCGGGGATCTCGTAGTTAAAAAGCTCGGCAAAACGCCTGCGCCGTTCATCGGATGAAAACCCGCGCAGATACTCGACCTCGGATTTTCCGATGATCTGAAGGCGCGCCGGGTCAAAATAGTCAAAAAAGCCGGCAAATTGCAGTCCGGGGCGGTTGACGTCGGTGATGGTCAGCACTTCGGTGTCATAATCCGGTCCCTTGTGGATGACCTCCATGCGGAATTTGTCGACGATCTCCTTCACTTTAACTGCACGGTCTGTCTTCATGTTCCGAGTCCTCCGTTCATTTTCTCTCATACATTATAATCGGTCTGCCGTTTTTTTACAAGCGTATCGCGCATTTTTGCCCAATCGGCGGTCCGGGAAAAAATTTTGAGTTTTTTGAAATTTCCACTTGCATTTTGCGAATCCATCTGTTATTATATCAACTGCTTGTTTGGGGTATCCCAACCATGTGAATTGATTACAGCAAGGAGGTGCAACGGATGGCAAAGTGCGAGTTTTGCGACAAGGGCGTGACCTTTGGTATCAAGGTGTCCCACTCTCATCGCCGTTCCAATCGTGCCTGGAAGCCCAACGTCAAGCGCGTGAAGGCGATCGTCGACGGTACGCCCCGCCATGTGTATGTTTGTACCCGCTGTCTGCGTTCGGGTAAAGTTACCCGCGCGATCTGAAAAACATACGGAAAGAAGCACTGCTCCGGCAGTGCTTCTTTTTTTATTTTCTGCTCTCCGGCGGCAGTTCATCCGCCTTCGGCGTTACGTACATCGTGCGATAGGTCTCATAGACCACCATGCCGGGACGTGCGCCAGCGGGTTTTTTGACATATTTGACCGGCGTGTAGTCCACCGGTACGTTCGCGCCCTCCCGTGCCTGCGAGAAATACGCCGCGAGCATTGCGGCTTCCTCCATGCTCCGCTCGTCCGGCTGCGTGCCGTCGGTGCAGAGGATGACGTGGGAGCCGTGGATCTTCTGCGCGTGGAACCAGATATCGCGCTTGTCCGCCTTTTTCAGCGTCAGCTGGTCGTTCTGGACGTTGTTGCGTCCCACAAGGATGCGCGCTCCGCCGCAGGAGCGATACTCGCGCGGCGCAAAGCTGCGCTTGAGCTCCTTTTTGTCCTTGCCGCGGCGCAGATAGCCGGTCTCCTGCAGCTCATGCCGGATCTCGGAAAACTCCTGTTCGGTCTCCGACTGCGCGATCTCCTGCAGAACGCTGTCGAGGTATGCGCGCTCCGCCTCCGCCTTTTCGATCTGCTCGCGGAGGTGGACCTCCGCGCTCTTTGCCTTATTATAGCGTTTATAGTACTTTGCGGCGTTCTGCTGCGGCGTGAGCAGCGGGTCGAGCGCGATCGTAACGCTCGGCTGCGACTCCTCATAGAAGTTTTCCGTCGTAAAGCTTGCCGCGCCGCGATCCATTCGGTAGAGGTTTGCCGTGATCAGGTCTCCGCAGAGGCGCAGCTTGTCGCGATCCTGTGTGGCGGCATACTCCTTTTTGAGCGTTTCGCACTTGCGCGCCATGCGGTCGCGCGCGACCGTCGCGGCGTGGGACAGTTCCTTTCCGCGGCGCGCGGAAAGCTCCTGCCGTTCGCGGAGGTCATAAAACTCGTCCAACAGTTCGGAAAACGTTTCGCGCGTTTCGACCGCAGTCTCCGCGCCGTACTGCGTGACGGGCAGATACGTGAAATCCACCGGCCTTCCGCCACGCAGCAGCATCGTGGGCGTAAAATCGTTCTCGCGGAGCCGGGTCGCAAGCGCCTCCGCCTCATGCCGGAGCGCTTCGCGCTGCGAAGCGTTCATCTCGCAAAAGCGCATGTCCGTGTCCCCTGCGGCGCGCTGGACCAGCTCGCGCGCTACCAGCGGCGAAATGCCGACAAAGCGGTCGACGAGCCACTGCTCGGCGCGTTCCTCCGCCGCCCCGCCCTCGTTAAAGAGCGCGAGCGCGGCGTCGGCATCCGAAAGCAGCGACAGCTTCTCCAGCGGCGTCGGCAGATGATAGAAAAGCCCCGGCAGCAGCGCACGGTCGCTGTTCGACTCGAACGCCACGCGGCGCAGGCAGTCGACGATGCGGCCCTCGGCGTCGAGCAAAAGGAGATTCGCCCGCCGCCCCATCGCCTCCAGGACGAGCTTTCGCCTTCCGGTTTCGCCAAGCTCGTCGGTCACACGCAGGTCGATCGTCACCACACGCTCTAAGTCGGGCTGTTCGATCGCTTCGATGCGCGCGCCGACCAAGTGCTTGCGCAGCAGCATACAGAACATCGGCGGCTGCGCGGGGTTGTCGCGCAGCCGGCTCGTCAGCTGGATGCGCGGCTGATTCGGGTTCGCGCTGAGCAGCACGCGCTGATTGCCGCGCACGAGCAGAACGATCTGGTCGCGCGTCGGCTGCTGGACCTTATCAACGCGCGCGCCGATGAGCTTATCCCGAAGCTCGCCGAGCACGGCGCGCAGGCAAATGGCGTCAAGTGACATCGTCTTCCTCCATCATGGCGTTGAACAGCGCGTTGATGCGCGCCTTGTCCCCTCTTAAGTAGAGCCAGCCGAAGAGCGCCTCGACCGCCGTCGCGGTCTGGTAGGTCGCGCGGTCGGTGCTGTGTGCGATCGTATGGACGTTGGCGTTGCGGCCGCGGCGGAATACGTCGCACTCCTCTTCCGTCAGCAGGGGCAGGAGCTTTTCGGACAGCTCCGCCTGCTTCGGCGCGCAGACCAGCGCGACCGTCGCGCGGTGAAGGCTCTTGCCGGTCGCCTTTCCGTGGATGCAAAGATAGCTGCGCACCAAAAGCTCATAGACCGCGTCGCCCAGATGCGCGAGCCCGATGCTGCTGATCGCGCGGATGTCATCGTCCGGCAATGTCGCAGAAAAATAATCGGTCATATCCGAACCTCTCGCATAATGAAATAAAAAAGACGGACATCCGAAATCGGATGTCCGTCTTTTGGTGGAGATTAGCGGGATCGAACCGCTGACCTCTTGACTGCCAGTCAAGCGCTCTCCCAGCTGAGCTAAACCCCCAAACCGCTCGGAACAGATGATACTATAGCACAGCGGTCTACGGTTGTCAATACTTATTTTTTGGTTTTCAGCGGAATTTTCAGTGTGCGCAGATATTCCTTCTGTTCGTCGGTGATCCGATAGCTCTCTATCGCCTTCTGGATCGCCTTGTTGTGCGTCCAGGGCGCAAGCTGATGCTCCTCCAGATACGGAAGCGCCGCGTCGTATTGCTTGGCGAGCGCGGTCGCAAAATACCAGGCGATCATCATATTCACATAGTACTCGTCGCTTCGCAGCGCGGCGACGCGCGCGGGATACTCCGCCCTGAAATCCTCGTCCAGATAGTGCTGCATGAGCATTCCGATGCCAAATCGAAGCGTATAGGTGTGCTCCGACGACATCCAACGCCCGATTTCCTCCAACAGCTCCGCTCGATGCCGCCGAAACGCCTTTGGCGACATCTGATCGCAGGTCGCCCAGTTATCAACATGCGGCAAAAAGGCGTTAACCAATAACACTGTATAGTTATAATCCTTTACGTCAGAAATCAGAAAAGCATGCAGCTGGTTCTCATCAAAATACCGGTGCGGCAACGCGGACAAAAAGCCCTCGATGTCTGCGCGCTTTCCCAGCTCCTTCGCCAACTGCCGCAGCGCCGGCGTGCGGACGCCGATCATGCTGTCCGGAGATATGCTTGGAAGAAGTTTGCTCTGAAATGCTTGATATTCCAAGTCCTGTAAAGCAAACAGCCTTTCCGATATTTCTTTTTCAATATCGCACATCATACCCTCACAGCAAGCTCATCTGCTCATTTTCCTCCGGTTGCGACGCTGCGTTTTCGTCGCCGAGCATCGCCAGAAACTCGTCCTCGCTGAGTACGGGGACGCCCAACTCCTGCGCTTTTGTCAGCTTGCTCCCGGCCGCCTCGCCGGCGACGACATAGGTCGTCTTTTTCGATACCGAGCCGCTTGCCTTGCCGCCGCGCGACTGGATCATCTCGGTCGCCTCGTCGCGCGTAAAGCGTGTCAGCGAGCCGGTCAGCACGAAGGTCATGCCCCGGAACCTGTCGTCGGTGGGCTTGTCCAGGCACTCCATATTGACGCCCGCCTCGCGGAAGCGGCGCATCAGATCCTGCGACTGCGGGCTGTCGAGCCATTCGCGCAGAAATTTTGCCGTGATCTCACCGATATCGTCGATCTGCGTCAGCTCCTCGAGGCTCGCCCTTTCCATCGCGTCGAAGCTGCCGAAGTGCTGCGCGAGCGTCCGCGCAGCCTTTGCGCCGATCTGGCGGATGCCGAGGCCGCAGATCAGACGGGAAACATCGTTCTTCTTGGACTGCTCAATGGCATAGACGGCGTTTTGTGCGGATTTTTCCCCCATGCGGTCAAGCTGCGCGATATCCTGCACCGTGAGCTTGTAGAGGTCCGCGGCTGTCTGCACCAGCCCCGCTTCGACCATCTGGCGCAATACCGCGGGTCCGACGCCGTCGATATCCATCGCCTCCCGCGAGGTAAAGTGCTCCAGATAGCGCAGCAGCTGCGCCGGACACTCCGCACCCGTGCAGCGCATGGCGACGCCGTCCTCGTCTCGCTCGACCTTTGCCCCGCATACCGGGCAGCGGTCAGGCAAATGATATGGCTTCAAGCCCTCGGGGCGCTTGTCGAGATCGACGCGCACGATCTCCGGAATGATCTCCCCCGCCTTCTGCACGACGACCGTGTCGCCGATACGGATATCCTTCTCGGTGATGAAATCCTGATTGTGGAGCGTTGCGTTCGTGACGGTCGTACCTGCAAGGCGCACCGGCTCGACGACCGCCTTCGGCGTCAAAACGCCTGTGCGACCGACCTGCACAACGATATCGAGCAGCTTGCTCGGCTTCTGCTCGGGCGGATATTTGTAGGCGATCGCCCAGCGCGGCACCTTGGACGTGCTGCCGAGCACGCCGCGGTCGGCGAGGCTGTTGAGCTTGAGCACCGCGCCGTCCATGTCGAAGGGCAGCTCCGCGCGATCCTCGTTGAGGCGCACAATTTCGGCGTTGACCGTGCCAAGGTCGCCGGTCTTGAGGTACGGGATGGTCGGAAAGCCCTGCGATCTCATGTAATCCAGCGTATCCGTATGCGTTTCAAAGCTTCTCCCGTCGGCAAGCTGAAGATTGAAGATCACGATGTCCAGACGTCTCTGCGCCGCGACTTTCGGGTCCTGCTGGCGCAGCGAACCCGCAGCGGCGTTGCGCGGATTCGCAAACAGCGGCTCGCCCGTGATCTCGCGCTCGGCGTTGAGCTCGGCAAAGACGGTTTTCGCCATATAGACCTCGCCGCGCACGATCAGATGCGGCAGCTTGTCCGGCAGCGTCATCGGAAGGCTTTTGATCGTGCGGATGTTCTCGGTCACATCCTCGCCCGTGCGCCCGTCGCCGCGCGTTGCGCCTCGGACAAAACGTCCGTCGCGGTACTCAATGGCGACGGAAAGCCCGTCGACCTTCGGCTCGACGCTGTATTCGACGTTTTGAAGCTGCTCGCGGACGCGCGCGTCGAACTCGGCGACCTCCGCCTCATTGAACACGTCCTGCAGGCTCTCCAGCGGAACCTCATGCTGTACGGGCGCAAAGCTGTTCGACGCCGTGCCGCCGACATGCTGGGTCGGAGAATCGGGTGTGATCTCCTCGGGATGCGCCGCCTCCAGGTCCTCCAGCTCGCGCAGCAGGTGGTCGTATTCATAGTCCGACATCGTCGGCGCGTCCATATCGTAATAGAGCTTGCTGTTGTATTCGAGGATCTCGCGCAGCTCCTTGATGCGGGCTTTGTAGTCGTCCATGCGTCCGCCCTCCTATCCTTCGTTCATCACATATTCTTCCGCGGTGCCCTTGATATCATTCGAGTTGAAATAGGTGTAGTTTTCCGGCACGCCGCCGACGATGACGGTCTCGGCGACGTTGAAGCGGCTGCTCACACGCGTGCCGGTCGAAAAGCCCGGCAACAGGATACCGACCGATACGTCCACGACCAGCATGATCTGGTGTTTGGTCTGGTTGATGCCCGCCGCGGTAAACGCGTTTTCAAAATGTGCGCTCGGCGAGCCGACCGACTGCATTTTCACCGAGATCGACGGACCCCTGCCCGCAAGCAGCGGCGACCCCGTCAGCGTGCCGAGCGGGATCGACAGCTCGCGCGTATCGACGTCGTTCATGCGCTCGAGCACGCCGGCAAGGACGGCGGATTGGAGCCGGTTGAACGCCGCCATGTCGCTCTTGACCGCGACAATGCGCCCGTCGTTGTCCTTCTCCAGCAAAACGAGGCTGTCGTAGTCGGCGCCGCCCTCGTAGATCGTTTCATTGACCGCGGCGGTCACGATGCGCGTGACCGTGTTGGACACCCGCGCAGTCGCAAGGCTTGTGAGGATCGGCTTGAGATGCGACGCCGCGACCGCCGCCAGAACCAGCAGCGCCAGCACGAGCGCCGCAAGCCACAGCAGCAGCTTATCCCTGCGCGAGAGTGTCCGATGCATATACCTGCGCATGATCCCACCTCACGGCAGGATATGCGCCGGGGGCTTTTCCTTATTCCGAAAGCGCGTTGACCATCTGCTTGAAGACCTTGCCGCGCTCCATGAAGTTCTTGAACTGGTCAAACGCCGCGCAGGCGGGCGAAAGCGTCACGACGTCGCCCTTTGCCGCGCGCTCCGCGGCGAGGTCGACCGCCTCCTGCAGCGTCTTTACCTCGACCATCTCCGGCTCGCCGTGAAAGCCCTCGTACGAGGTCACCGCCGTGCGGATGGCGTCCGCGGTCGCGCCGCAGAGGATCAGCAGCTTGACGTGCGCGACGATCTCGGGCGCGAGCGGCGCGAACGGGATGTGCTTGTCGTACCCGCCCGCAATCAGGATGACCTTCTCCGGGAACGAGCGCAGCCCCGCGATGGTGCGCGTCGGGCTCGACGCGATGGAATCGTTGTACCAGCGTACGCCGCGGCGCTCGCGCACCAGCTCAATGCGATGCTCGACGCCGGCGAACTCGCGGGCAACGGTGCGGATGGCCTCGTCGGAGACAAGGCCGTCCACCGCGGCGATGGCGGCGCAATAATTTTCGACGTTGTGCTGGCCCGGGATACGGATATCGGCGGTCTTGAGCACCTCGCGCTCTCTGCCGTTCCCGCGGACCCAGATCGCACCGTCGCGCACGAACGCGCCGTCCGCGACCTCGCCGCGGCGGCTGAACAGGCGCACATGAGAGGGCGCCTTGCCGGACAGCTCGCGCGTGATGTCGTTGTCGAGGTTGAAGATCGCGACGTCGTTCGCGCTCTGGTGACGGAAGATATTTTCCTTCGCCGCGATGTACTCCGCCATGTCGCGGTGTACGTCGAGGTGGTTCGGCGCGAGGTTGGTCAAAACCGCGATATGCGGCGAGCGCGTCATGTCGAGCAGCTGGAAGGACGAAAGCTCGACCACCGCGCAGTCGTCCGGCGAGATCTCGTCCGCCTCCGCGAGCAGCGGATGCCCGAGGTTGCCGCCGAGCCAGACCCTCTTGCCCGATGCCTTGAGAAATTCGGAAATGACGGTCGTGGTCGTGGTCTTGCCGTCGCTGCCGGTGACCGCGATGATCGGGCAGGGACAGACCTCAAAGAATTTCTGCATCTCCGAGGTGACGACGCTTCCCCGCTCCTTTGCCGCAAGCAGTTCCGGCACGTCGGGGCGCATGCCGGGCGTGCGGAAGATTACGTCCGCATGGATATCCTTCAAGTAATCCGCGCCCAGGCGCAGCTCCGCGCCGAGGCTCTCCAGATGAGCCGCAGTTTCGCCGAGCGCGTCGCGCTCCTTTTTGTCGCACGCGATCACATGCACGCCGTTCTTGCACAGCAGCTCAACAAGCGGCGTGTTGCTCACGCCGATGCCGAGCACCGCGACACGCTTGCCCTTGAGTGAATCCAGATAGCCCTTGAGATCCATAAGAAAGATCCTTTCCCATTAAAATTCCAACAGGTGCAGTATAGCGCAAAACGCAGCAAATAGCAACGCAGGAAATTGCCAAAAATATACCTTGACAGCTTGCGGCATACAAGCTAGAATAAACGGGCGAGTAAAACAGGCAGTCGCGCAGGTCGGTCGAAAGGCCGCCATGTGAGGAAAGTCCGGGCTCCACAGGGCAAGGATAACGGGTAACGCCCGCCGAGAGCGATCTCAGGAAAAGTGCAACAGAAATAGACTACCTGCGCGGTGCGCGCCGTCCCCCGTCAGGGAGGCGAGGCACGCCAAACGGGAAAAGGTGGAAAGGTGCGGTAAGAGCGCACCCGACGGCGTGGAAGCGTCCGTCGCTGTAAACTCTATCCGGAGCAACACCGGTATGGGAGCAGAGGCCTACTAGCCGGGGTCTCAAGGCCGGCCCGGCTGCTCCCGGGGTGGCTGGACCGCCGCGGCAACGCGGCGGCTAGATAGATGACTGTCGAATACAGAACCCGGCTTACAGTTTTGCTCGTATGTATATGGAAACCGCGGCGCAATCGCGCCGCGGTTTCCTCTTTTTTTATTGGATCAGTCCTGCTCCCAGTTGTGCCAGACGTTCTGGACGTCCTCGTTCTCCTCCAGGAAGTCGATGAGCTTTTCCATGTTCTTCACGTCTTCCTCGGTCTTGAGCGTGACGTAGTTCTGCGGGACCATCGAGATCTCCGCACTGACGAACACGTAGCCCTTGTCCTCGAGCGCCTTGACAACGTCGGGGAACGCGTCGGGATCGGTCGTGATCTCGAAGATGGGACCGTCCGCCTCAAAGTCGTCCGCACCGGCTTCGAGCGCGTCCTCCATGACCTTGTCCTCCTCATAGTCGCCGTCCTCGTTGTCGATGACGATGACGCCCTTGCGGTCGAAGGACCAGCTCACGCAGCCCTGCGCGCCCAGATTGCCGCCGAACTTGTCGAAGTAATGGCGAACCTCCGGTGCGGTGCGCTGGCGGTTGTCGGTCAGCGCCTCGACGATGACCGCGACGCCGCAGGGGCCGTAGCCCTCGTAGGTGACGGACTCGTAGTTGTCGGTGTTGCCCGCGCCGAGCGCCTTGTCGATCGTGCGCTTGATGTTGTCGTTGGGCATATTCGCCGCCTTCGCCTTGGCGATGACGGTCGCGAGGCGGCTGTTGTTCGCGGGGTCGCCGCTGCCGCCCTGCTTGACGGCGACGATGATCTCCTTGGCGATCTTGGTGAACGCCGCGCTGCGCTTGGCGTCCGCCGCGCCCTTGGTCTTTTGGATGTTATGCCACTTGGAATGTCCGGACATGGGAATCTCTCCTTAAATGATATATAGTATCTGTAAAAAAGCGGATATAGTATAGCATGCTTACTCTGCAAAAACAAGAAGTTTTTATAAGAATTTGATCGGATCGGCGTGTTTTTCGGAAAGAAGCACATCGAGCGCCGGGAATTTCTCACGCAGATACGTCGCGATCGCCTCGCAGACGGGGTTTTCCGTCTCAAAATGCCCTGCGTCGATCAGATTGATCCCGAGGTCGTGCGCGTCCCAGAACTGGTTGTACTTGACGTCGGCGGTCACAAAGGTATCACAGCCGGCGTCGACAGCGTCGAGCAGCTCGCTGCCGCAGGCGCCGCCGCCCACGGCGACGCGGCGCACGGGGCGAAGCGCGTCGATGCAGCGCAGACCCGCGCAGCCGAGCGCCTGCTTCACGCCCGCCGCGAAATCCGCAAAGGAAGTTTCCTCCACCGTCCCGGCGCGCAGCAAGGCGCACTCCCTGCCCTGTGCGTCCCGCTTTTTATTGCCGATCACATGGACGTCTGAAAGCCCGAGCGTGCGGGCAAGCACGTCGTTGACGCCCCCCACGGCGCAGTCGAGGTTGGTGTGCGCGTTGATCGCCGCTATGTCGTGCTGCGCGAGATAGAGAATGCAGCGCCCGATGCTGTCCCGGTCGGTGACGGAATGCGGTGGGACGAAGATCAGCGGATGGTGCGTCACGATCAGCTCCGCGCCGCGCTCATACGCCTCGCGGCAGACGTCCTCGAAGGGGTCAAGCGCGACCAGAACGCGCGTGACCTTGCGCTCCGCGCGGCCGCACAGAAGCCCGACGTTGTCCCAATCTTCAGCAAGCTCGCGCGGCGCCCAGTCGAACATCGCGCGCTCCACATCATGTACAGTCGGCATTCTCCCACTCCTTTACCTTTTGGCGCAGCTCCTGCGCGTCCGATTCCATAGAGGCGATCAGCGTTTCGTCGGCGTCCCTTCCGCGGCGTATGCCCGCGGCGGCTTCCTCCAGCTTGCGGATGCGCTCGCGCGCGTATTCCCCGTAAAGCGGGTCGCGTTCAAGCCCGACGCCGCACCATGCCTCGGCGTTCGTCAGCGGCGCGCTCGCTCCCGCCCGCGCCTCCATCACCGTGTAGATCGTCCCCTTGTCGCGCACAAGGCGCTCGGAAACGATCCGAAATCCGGCTTCGGCCAGCCAACGGCGCAGCAGCTCCGCCTTTGTCATCGGCTGGAGCAGCAGCCGCACGCCGCCGCTTTTCAGCCACGGCGCAGCGTTCAGGATATTGATGATCGTTTCACCGCCCATGCCGGCGACGGCAACGGTATCCGCTTCGTCCGGCGCGATGGCGTTCAGGCCCGCGCAGAGGCGAAAATCCATCCGCTCCGAAACGCCGTATGCTTCCGCCGTGCGCCGCGCGTGGTCGAGCGGCGCGGCGTTGATGTCCGACGCCACAGCGTGCGTGATCCTGCCGCTTTGCAGCAGGTACGCGGGCAGATACCCGTGGTCGGTGCCGACGTCGGCAAGGCGCGCGCCGGATGGGACGCAGTCCGCGATGCATTGAAGGCGCGGCTGGAGCTGGAGCTGCTTTTCGTTCATGTTCTCCCCCGCATAAAGGAAAACGCATACGGCGGTCCGCCGCCCGTATGCGTTTTCTTCGTTTCCTTATTGCGCCTGCTCGGTTTCGTCAAAGTCGCGGTTGGCTTCCTCGTTGACGATCTCGAGAAGCTTGTCCATCTGCTCCGGAACAAGGCCGTGCACCATGCACGCCTCCTCGACCGTCTCGCCGCGGCTGGACGGGCAGCCGAGGCAGTGCATGCCGATGGAGAGGAAAATGGGCGCCGTCTGGGGCGCGACGTCAAGGATATCACCGATAACGGTGTCTTTCGTGATCTGGATCATGGCTAGAAACCTCCGAAACTAAATTGCATGAGATAGTGTACCCTATCCGCCGCATTTTTGCAAGAAAAAAATATCCGTCCCCGAAAGGACGGATACTTTTTCCGTAATTCTATCGCTTACTGCTGCTCGGCGCGCATCTTGGCGAAGCAGTCGCTGCAATAAACCGGACGGTCGGTCTTCGGCTCGAACGGGACGCGGGCCTCGCCGCCGCAGTTGGCGCACACGGCGGTGAAGTACTCACGCGGGCCGCGGGCGGCGTTCTTGCGGGCGTCACGGCACGCCTTGCAGCGCTGCGGCTCGTTCTGGAAGCCACGCTCAGCGTAGAACTCCTGCTCGCCGGCGGTGAACACGAACTCGTTGCCGCATTCCTTGCAGACTAAGGTTTTGTCTTCGTACATGTTGTTTCCCTCTCTTTGAAATAAGAAAAAATATATGCGCTCAGCGTTTGCTGATATCGCCGGAATGAAGCTGCCGCGCTGTCTTGCGCCTAACGCGCTGCACGGCGTTGTCCACCGATTTGGGCGACTTGCCGACGATCGCTGCGATCTCCTGGCAGGATAAGCCGTCCAGATAATACTCTAAGATCTTCGCCTCAAACTCGGACAACTGCTTCGCGGTGCTCTCCAACACACTCTCCACATAATCCCGGTCCGCGATCAAAAGCTCGGGATCGGTGTGGGATTCGTCGAATGCGCCGGAGGTGTAGGAATTGCTGTCAAAGAAAGGGTGATCCAATGAAACGGATTGGTTGAGCGGCGCATGCTTGTCGCGTGCCGCCGCGCGCAATGCGGAATAAAGCCGGTTGCGGATACATACCTCCGCATACGTTCGGAAGGACGCAGCCTTCTCCGCGCGATACTCTCGGATCGCCTGGATCAAGCCGAACATGCCCTCCTGGATGAGGTCTTCCCCGTCGCCGCCCGCCAGAAAGAGCGGACGCGCACAGGCGCGGACCACGGCGTAGTAACGCGTCACGAGCTGCTCCTCCGCTTCGGTATCGCCGGCAGACGCCATGGCGCAGAGCTGCTCGTCCGTATAGGACGCGGGTTCTCCGTGTTTTTCCTCGTACTTTTGAACCATAGCTGATTATACCTGTATGCTTTTCTGTTTGTCAAGCATTATATGAAAGTATTTCAACATATTTTTTTCGTGCCGATCCGACCGAAACCCATCAAAAACTCAGCTGCTCGCCGCCGTCCGACACCCCGCTCGGCACGGACAGCCCCAGATGCTCGTACGCCTTGCGCGTCACGCAGCGCCCGCGCGGCGTGCGTGTGAGAAAGCCGAGCTGCATCAGATACGGCTCATAGACGTCCTCCAGTGTGACGGATTCCTCGCCGATCGTCGCGGCAAGCGTCTCAAGTCCGACCGGGCCGCCGCCGTAGTTTTCGATGATCGCGCCGAGCATGCGCCGGTCGATCGGGTCGAGGCCCAGATAGTCGATCTCCAGCGCGCGCAGCGCCTCATCCGCCACGGCGCGCGTGATGACGCCGTTCGCCTTTACCTCGGCGAAATCGCGCACGCGGCGCAGCATCCGGTTGGCGATGCGCGGCGTGCCGCGGGAGCGGCGCGCGATCTCCATCGCGCCCTCCGGCTCGATCTCAACGTTCAAAATGCCGGCGGAGCGCGTCACAATCTTACACAGCTCGTCGGGCGTGTAGAGCTCAAGGCGCAGCGTTACGCCAAAGCGGTCGCGCAGCGGCGCGGAGAGCTGGCCCGCGCGCGTCGTCGCGCCGATGAGCGTAAAGCGCGGCAGGTCGAGCCGGATCGAATTGGCGCTTGGGCCTTTTCCGATGATGATGTCGATGGCGTAATCCTCCATCGCGGGATAGAGGATCTCCTCCACCGAGCGGTTGAGCCGGTGGATCTCATCGACGAAAAGGATGTCGTTCTCGCTGAGGTTGGTCAAAAGCGCCGCGAGGTCGCCGGCTTTTTCAATGGCGGGGCCGGAGGTGATGCGGATGTTCACGCCCATCTCCTGCGCGATGATGCCGGCGAGCGTCGTCTTGCCGAGTCCCGGAGGGCCGTGCAGCAGGACGTGGTCGAGCGATTCCTCACGCTTTTTTGCCGCTTCGATGAAGACGGAAAGGTTCCCCTTCGCCTTCTCCTGCCCGATGTATTCACGCAGCGTCTTCGGGCGAAGGGAGCCCTCCTGCGTATCCTCCTGCAGAAAGGTCTTCGCCACGATCGGCTCTTCATAAATATCGGTGCCGAAATCAATGCTCATGCAGCTTTCTCCTTACCGGCGCAGCATCCAAAAAGCCAACGCCGTCGAAATCACGGAAATGCCCGCCCAGATCAGGCAGTCCCTGCGCGAACGCAGCAGCGCCTTGTTCTCGTCCGAGGTCAGCGATTCGCCGTAGTGCCGCCGGCTCGAGAGGTCGCCCCACTGCCGCCCGCGGATCCACGAGACGGCCAGCGCGGCAAGCGCAAGGGCGAGGAATGCGAGAAACAGCGACAGCAGCAGGGCGTCGCTTCGCGCGTCTTCGTACATCTCACTTGACCATGCGGCGCAGCGCCTGGCGCACGATCTCCTCGAGCGGCAGCGCCTCCACGTCGAGCCCCTTCAGGGCGGCGCTAATGTCAGATTGCGTATAGCCGAGCACCGCGAGCGCCTGCGCCGCCTCGACCGATTTGCCGCCTCCCGCCGGAACCGCCACGGCGGACGGGAGAAATCCGCCGGATTGCTGCTCTTTTGCAATCTTGTCCTTTAGCTCGAGAATGATGCGCTGCGCGATTTTCTTGCCGATGCCGGGCGCCGCCGTCAACGACTTTTCATCGCCCGTGATGACAGCCATCGCAAGCCCCTCCGGCGTGATGGACGAGAGGATCGCAAGCGCCGCCTTCGGGCCCACGCCCGAGATGCCGAGCAGCTGGCGGAACGAGCCGAGCTCGCCCTGCGTCGCGAAGCCGTAGAGGTCGAACACGTCCTCCCCGACGTTCAGATAGGTGTAGAGTCTGCCGCGCTCCCCCTTTTTGAGCTGGCTGAGCGTCGTATTGGTCGTTTTGCACGCATAGCCCACGCCGCCGCAGTCGATGACCGCGAGATAAGGCTCGATGTGCGCCACCGTGCCATCCAGATAGTAGAACATAAGCAGGACTCCTAAATCGTTTGTTTTGCGGCGAGATTTGCCCGCTGCAGCAGCGAAGTGGCGCTGCGCGCATGGCAGAGCGCGAGCGCGAGCGCGTCCGCGGCGTCGTCCGGCTTGGGGACGGCTTTGAGCTTCAAAAGCCTCCTGGTCATATCCATGACCTGACGCTTTTCCGCCTTGCCGTAGCCGACGACCGCCTGCTTGACCTGAGAGGGCGTATACTCAAAAAGCGGGATACCGCATTTCTCTGCGCTGTAAAGGATCACACCGCGCCCGTGCGCGACGGCGATGCCTGTGGTGATATTGTTGTTGAAAAAAAGCTCTTCGATCGAAATGACGTCCGGTTTGCACTGCGCGATCAGCTCCTCCATGTCGCCGCCGATCTGCCACAGCCGCTTCGCCAGCGGAAGCCCGGCTTCTGTCGTGATTGCGCCGTATTGGAGCATCTGCGCCTGTCCCGCATCCGTCTCGATCAGGCCGAAGCCGATGGTCGCAATGCCGGGGTCGATGCCGAGTATCCGCAAAACTGTCACTCCCCTGCAACATACTCGAACAATTGTATCACAGCTTTTGACAAAACGCAACAAGAAAAAAAGACCGTTTCCCCTGTACCGGGAAACGGTCTTTTATGCTCTCGGGTGCGCGCGCTGATAGACGTCCTTGAGCTGCTTTTTGACAACGTGGGTGTATATCTGCGTGGACGAGATATCCGCATGTCCCAGCATTTCCTGAATGGAGCGCAGATCCGCGCCGTTTTCCAGCAGATGCACCGCGAACGAGTGGCGCAGGGTGTGCGGCGTGATCTCCTTGTTGATCTGCGCGGTCTCCTGATAATGCTTGACGATCTTCCAGAAGCCCTGACGGCTCATGCGTTCGCCGTTCATGTTGACGAACAGCGCGGTCTCGTCCGGATCGGCAATCAGCTGTGGACGGACGTCCTTCATGTAGTCCGACATCGCCTTGACGGCGGCGGGATAGAGCGGGATGATCCGCTCCTTGCCCTTGCTCTCGCAGCGGATAAAGCCCGCGCTGAGGCTCACGTCCTTCTCGTCGAGGGAAATGAGCTCCGAAACACGGATGCCGGTCGCGTACAGCAGCTCGAGCATCGCGTGGTCGCGATAGCCCTTTGCGTCGACGCACTGGGGCTGTTCGAGGAACAGCTCGACCTCCCGCGAGGTGAGGATCTCTGGGAACTTGCGCTCGACCTTCTGGGTCACGACGCCCTTGGCGGGATTTGCCCGGACCTCGCCCTTGCCCTGCAGATACATATAGAACGACTTGATCGACGCGATCGAACGCGTGACCGTCGCGGCGGATTTGCCCTTTCCGGTCATCCATTCGACGTATTCCGTGATCGTATCCTGGCTGACCTTGCGCAGATCCATCGGCTGATGCTCGTCCAGCCAGGACGCGAACTGATGCAGATCGCGCATATAGGAACTCAGCGTATTCTGAGAGGCTTGCTTCTCATTGGCAAGATACGACTGATAACTTGTGAGCAGCTCGTCCATGAAAAACATCCCTCCCTTTCTCTCTTTGGAATCTCTCTACGCCGCAAGCAGCAGCGGCACGAGCCAAAGCTCCAGCACGGAGCCGACAGATAAACACACACAGCACACAGCGAAACGGTACCAGTACGGTGAACCGTAGACGACCGGACGCGTGCGTTTCCCGCCGCCGACAGACAGCAGCGCCAAAGCATAGGACTTTTCCAGCGCGGCGGATCCCAGCACAAAGGTACACGGGAGCACGAAAAGCATCCGGAAGGCAAAGAGCGCAACCAAAAGCAGAAAGCTCTCGCGGCCGATCGCGGCGGCAAAGGAAAACAGCGAAAACGAAAGCACAAAGCCCTGCGCCGCAAACAAAAGCGGCAGCATCGCAACGCCGATGGAAGCAAAACCGAACAAGAACGCAAGCACCGGTGCGCGAAAAAAGCAGGCAACCGTCTGCGCGGCGGTCTCGACGTTTCCCGCACGCTCGCCCGCAAGCGCCAGATAACCGTCAAAGTACCGCTGCAGCTCCGAACCCGTCTCTCCGGCAAGCCTGCCGGAAACAACGTATCCCGCAAAAATGCCGCACATTAAAAAAAGCGCAAGCAAAAGCGAGCGCAGCGGTAAAATATCCACCGTCACATAGCGCAGCTTCCGCGCCCTTGCAAAACCGTTCATGCTCTGTCCACCTCTCGATGTTCCGGGCAGCCGTCTTGCAAAGAAGCACAAAAACCATACGCGTATATATTAGGACTTTTGCCGCTTTTTCGCAAGGCGAAATTGCCGATTTCTCCCAATTTTGTTTATTATGTCAAAATGTTATGTAAATTAGATTATGTTAACTTGTGAACTTCAGAAGCCGCTGTCTGTGTAAAAGGTCAAGATGTTGTACCTGGAAAAATCGTCTTCCCCACATTTGGAAATACGCTTTGTAATCCCCTTCAATTGCGCAAATACCGGCACAGAGGCAAAAACCGCCCGATATTTGTGCAATCTGTAAAACGCGTTTTCGCGCTTTTATTTTCCTGATCGGCCGCTTGTGTCATTATTTTTATGTTCACTTTCCAAAGCGGCGCTTCCCTCTCGTTCTTTTCCCCTTACCGAAGCGCATCACAGACGCGAGCGCCGCGCCGCAGAGGATGGCCGGTGCGAGCTGCGCGGCGCGTGAAAAATCCAATCCATCGTTTATCAAAAAACCAAGCAGTACGACCGCCGTCAGAAAGGATACGGCGCAGAGGGCGGCGTCTCCCAGCCGATCCTGCGAACCGGCGATCCTGCTTCCGAGAAAAGCCGCAACAAACGCGGAGACCAGCACGCATACCGCAAGGCTCGTCTCGGCGACGCTCCCCCGCACGATCAACGCCGACGCCGCCGCCAGCAGCGCGAAATATACGGCAAGCGCCGCTCCCGTACCCACCAGGACCCGTTTTGCCTGTTTCAATGCCCAACCACTCCTTCATTGTCTTGTACACTCAGAGGATATGGCGCGGGGCGCAAAAAAAGAACAGCCGCGTCGCGGCTGTTCTCAAAAGAATGATATTCACTTGACCTCGGGATCAAAGTCGGCCTTGCTTTCCTTGGGAGCCTTTTCCGCTTCCTCGGTCTTTGCTTCCTCAGGATGATCGTCAGCCTTTTTCCTGCCGAAAAGGCCTCCCTGCTCCGCCGCGGCCTGCTCCGAGGACTCGGTAGACTGGATGCCCCACTTCGCGATCTCGATGCGGACGCGGTCCTCGCTGGTTTCAAAAACGACGGTGGAATCGTTCACCTGCACGATCTTGCCGACAAGTCCGCCGATGGTGGTGATGCGTTCGCCCTTTTTGAGGCTGTTGCGCATCTCCTCCGCTTTTTTCTTGCGCTTGTTCTCGGGCATGATGAGCAGGAAGTAGAACATCGCAAGCATCACGACGATCATCAATATGCTGCTGTATTCCATTGGTATAAAAGTTCCTTTCTTCAAAAGTCAAGGCTTATTATAGCGAATGCAATTCCGTTTCGCAAGCCTTTTTTTGCCGTTTATATCCGTTCGTCCAGTTTTTCGCTGTAGCGGTCGCGGAACGCCGCAAATTCGCCTGCGTCCAGCGCGTCGCGGATGCGCTGCGCAAGCTTGTTGTAAAAGTAGAGATTGTGCATCACCGCGAGCCGGAGCGCCAATATCTCGTCCGCCTTAAAAAGGTGGCGCAGATACGCGCGGGAGAAATTGCGGCAGACCGGGCAGTCGCATTCCCCGTCGATGGGGTTCTCGTCGAGCTTGTACTTCTCATTTTTGATGTTGATGGCGCCCGACCAGGTAAACAGCTTTCCGTGCCGCGCGTTGCGCGCCGGCATGACGCAGTCAAAGAAGTCGACGCCGCGCGCCACGCCCTCGATGATGTTCGACGGCGTACCGACGCCCATCAGGTAGCGCGGCTTGTCCTTCGGAAGATACGGCTCCACCGCGTCGATGATATCGTACATCACCTGCGTCGGCTCGCCGACGGCGAGCCCTCCGATGGCATAGCCGTCGCAGTCAATCTTTGCGATTTGTTGCGCGTGCCAGATGCGAAGGTCGGGATACGTCGCGCCCTGGTTGATGCCGAAGAGCATCTGTCCGGGGTTGACCGTGTCGGGGAGATCGTTCAGTCGGTCGTGCTCCGCCTTGCAGCGCTCCAGCCACCGGAGCGTGCGCTCGCAGGACGCCTTGGCATACTCATAGGGCGCGGGATTCTCCACGCATTCGTCGAACGCCATGGCGATGTCGCTGCCGAGATTGGACTGGATGCGCATGCTCTCCTCCGGTCCCATAAAGATGCGCCGGCCGTCGAGATGCGAGGCGAAGGTGACGCCCTCCTCCTTGATCTTGCGCAGACTCGCAAGCGAAAAGACCTGGAACCCGCCGCTGTCGGTGAGGATCGGCCCGTCCCAGCGCATGAACCTGTGCAGTCCGCCCAGCTTGCGCACCACATCGTCGCCGGGGCGCAGATGCAGATGATAGGTGTTGCTCAGCTCGATCTGGCAGCCGATATCCCTGAGGTCGAAGGCGGACAAGCCGCCCTTGATGGCAGCCTGCGTGCCGACGTTCATAAAAACCGGCGTCTGGACCTCGCCGCCGTGCGCGCAGGAAAACCTGCCGCGGCGCGCCTTGCCCTCATATTTGATGACTTGAAACATAAAAACCTCTCAATTAAGAAATGAACATCGCGTCGCCGAAGCTGAAAAAGCGGTACCTCTCGCGCACGGCTTCCTCATAGGCGGCAAGCACGCGCTCGCGCCCGGCAAACGCCGAAACGAGCATCAGAAGCGTCGACTGCGGCAGGTGGAAATTCGTCACCAGCGCGTCCATGACCTTGAAGCGGTAGCCGGGATAAATGTAGATGCTCGTCCA
>SVKM01000014.1 GCA_015068465.1 Oscillospiraceae bacterium
GTGGTCGCCGGTGATGTACGGCTCGCACTCCGCGCCGTTGATGATGACCGTGTCGACCAGGCCGATGCCGCCGGAGATCTTGACGTGGGTCGGGAACGTCGCGCCGCCCATGCCGACGATACCGGCATTCTTGACGATCTCGACGAGCTCCTCAACGGAGAGCAGATCGGGGTCGGCGGGCGCCTTGACTTCCTCGCTGATCTCGTCCTGGAAGTCGTTGTCGATCACGACCGACATGACGTTGCCGCCCATCGAATACGGACGCGGCTCCACCGCGACGACCGTGCCCGAGACGCTCGCGTGGATCGGCGCGCCGAGACCCTTGGTCTCGCCGATCTTCTGGCCGATCTTCACATGGTCTCCCTTTGCGACGATCGGCGCGCAGGGCGCTCCGAAATGCATCGACATCGGGATGACGACCTGTTTCGGCGGCGCGAGCTGCTCGATGGCCTTCTCATTGGTCGCGGCCTTCATGTCGTGGGGATGAACGCCGCCAAAGAACGCTTTTGCCATTGTCTCACCTCATTTTTCACACTTAGGCATTTCGGACATGCCGACAATGCCCCATAATCGGATTGATTATACAGCATTTTATGTCGCTTGTCCAGTTGGTTATGTGGTATGGAAGAATTTTTATCCCACAAGATGTGCACTCGATTTCGACATTTGCCTTTTTTGCTATTCTATGGTATCTTAACGCAAGAAAGACTTGGGAGGGTTTTTATATGCCCGTTATGACGATCGACCGCGCCGCGCTGCGCGCGCAGGCGCGGGAGCGGATCCGCACCGCGCGGGTGCCGGCGCTGCGTTTCACGGCGCTCTTTCTCGCCATCGGCGTCGTGCTCGACCTGATCGGCACCGCCGCGAATTATATGCTCGGCGACGACATCACGTTCTCGTCGCTGTCGCTGTCGTTTTCCTTCATCGGCGTCCTCGTCTCGCTGCTCGCCACCGTGCTGCGCGCGGGCTACGCGATCTACTGCCTCGGCGTCGACCGCGGCGAAGAAACGCCCTACAGCGCGCTGTTCGACGCGTTCCCCTTCGCCGGCAAGGTGATCCTGCTGACGCTTTTGCAGGCGGTGCTCATCGCCGGCGGGTTCATGCTCTTCATCGTGCCGGGCGTCGTCCTCGCGCTCACCTATTCTTTCGCGCTCTACCACCTGTGCGAGGACCCGGACGTCGGCGTGCTCGACGCGCTGCGCCGCAGCCGTCAGGAAACGTTCGGCTACAAGACCCAGCTCTTTCTGCTGCTCGCGGGCTTCCTCCCCCTGCTGATCCTCGTTTCGCTGCCGGTGTCGGTATGCGAGTACTATCTCGCCGCGCTGCTGCCCAAAACGCTTTCCGGCGAGCTGGCGCACACGCTTGCCTACGGAATATTGGTCGGGTGCGCCTCGCTGTATCTGGCGCCCTACATCGCGCTCTCCCAGATCGGCTTCTACCGCCGCGTGACGGCGCCGCCGGAAGAAGAACCGCTCGCAGAATCACCGGAAAGCGAAGAAAACCGGCTCGAATGAGCCGGTTTTCTCTTCTTTTTTTACTGATTTCAGCACTTCTCGAACACGGTGGCAACGCCCTGGCCGCCGCCGATGCACAGCGTCGCGAGGCCCTTCTTCGCCTCGGGGCGCTTCTGCATCTCGTGAAGCAGCGTCACGATGATGCGCGCGCCGGACGCGCCGACGGGGTGGCCGAGGGAGATCGCGCCGCCGTTGACGTTGACCTTGCTCATGTCGAAGCCGAGCTCGCGCGCGACCGCGATGCTCTGCGCCGCGAACGCCTCGTTCGCCTCGATGAGGTCCATGTCCTTGACCTCGAGGCCCGCCTTCTTCATCGCCTGGCGGGTCGCGACGACCGGGCCGACGCCCATGATCTTCGGATCCACGCCGCCCTGGCCCCAACTGATCAGCTTCGCCATGGGCTTGAGGTTGTACTTCTTGACCGCTTCGCCGCTCGCGAGCACGATCGCCGCCGCGCCGTCGTTGATGCCGGAGGCGTTGCCCGCGGTGACGCGCTGCTGACCCTTGTCCGCGGCGTCCTTGATGCCGGTGGGCTCAAAGGTGTGCGTGACCTGCGGCGCCGGGGACTCGGGGCCGACGGGGAACGCGCCGCGCAGCGTGGCGAGCTTGTCGAGCGGGGAAAGGCGCGGGAACTCGTCGACCTTGAACTCGACGGTTTCCTTCTTGACCTTGACGGGAACGGGAACGATCTCGTCATTGAAGCGGCCGGAGTCGATCGCCGCCTTCGCCTTGGTCTGGGAGGCAAACGCGAACTCGTCCTGCTCCTGGCGGGTGATGCCCCACACGTCGTTGATGTTCTCGGCGGTGGTGCCCATGTGGTAGTTGTTGAACGCATCCCAGAGGCCGTCCTTGATCATCTCGTCGACGACCTTCTTGTCGCCCATGCGGGCGCCCCAGCGCTCCTCGGGAAGCGTGTAGGGAGCGGCGCTCATGTTCTCGGTGCCGCCCGCGACGACGATGTCCGCGTCGCCGGCGAGGATCGCGCGCGCGCCCTCGATGACGGACTTCATGCCCGAGCCGCAGACCATGCCGACGGTGTAGGCGGGAACGCTGTAGGGAAGGCCCGCGCCGATGCTGACCTGGCGCGCGACGTTCTGGCCGAGGCCGGCGGTCAGGATGCAGCCGAACATCAGCTCATCGACGTTCTCCGGCGCGACGTTCGCGCGCTTGAGCGCTTCCTTGACGACGATCGAGCCGAGCGTGGTTGCGGGGACGTCCTTGAGGCTTCCGCCATAGGAGCCCACGGCGGTGCGGCAGCAGTTGACTACATACAGGTCTTTCATGGCGTTTCTCCTTGTAATATGGATTTTTTCGGATAGAGCGTGCGCTCTTTCACAATGGATAAATTATACTACAGGAAATGCGGAAAAATCAACCCTCTTCCTTGTCCGCATTCTGCTCCGTGCTCTGCTCCGTGCTCTGCACCGCGCTGAGCGCGTCGTAGAGCGCGACGGGATCGAGCTGCTCGGCGGCGGGCTCGAGCTTGAGCTCCGCGCGCTCGATCTCGCCGAGGAAAAAGACATCGAAATACTCGCTTCGCACCGCCTCGACCGCCTCGGCAACGTTGAGCGGCTTGCGCAGGATGATGTGATAGCCGTACTGCGATTCGACGACGTCGCTGTACTCGCCCTCGGCGAGCGCGCGGGCGGCGGAGTCGAACTCTTCGACCATCGTGCCCTGCGTGAAGGTGTAGCCGTCGGGATAGTAGGCTCGTCCGGTGTCCTCGCTGTACTGGTCGGCAAGCTCCTTGAACAGCGCGTTCGGGTCGGCGCTGTCGCGCAGCTGCCACAAAAGGTCCTCCGCCTGCTGACGCTTCTGCGCAACGGTATCGTCGTCCAGCTTTTCGCGGGTCTGCGGGTCGATGGTCATGAGCAGGATGTGGTCGGCGGTGATGTAGCCCGCGCCGACCGCGTAGGCGCGCAGCACGTCGTCGTCCGCGTAAAGCGCGCTGCCGGGCGTCGTGTACGCCTCATAAAGGCGTTTGTAGAGGTAATCCGTGCGGGACAGGCGCTCGTAGCCCTCCTCGCTGATGCCGAGCTTGTAGAGCTCGGCGCGGTAGCCGTCCTCGCCGCCGAACTGCTCGACGTAGGACGCGCGGCGCGCGGCAAGCTCCGCTTCGTCCTCCGCGGTCAGCGTGACGCCGTACTGCGCGCAGAGGTTCTCGAGCACGAGCTGCTGGCGGATGGCGGTCATCGTATCCTCGCTGACGAATTCCTTGAGCGTTTTGCCCTCCTCGATCTCCTCGTCCCAATTCGCGCCGACGTCGACGCCGTAGCTCTTCAGGTTCGCGCACTCGTTGCCGAACCAGAAGGTGTAGAGCTCCGCGCTCGCGCCGTTGCCGTCGACGGAGGCGACGATCTCGTCGGAGGCGACACCGGTCGCCTCATAGGTGATGCCGCTTTGGATCTGTCCGGGCGTGAACTCCGGCTTCTCGGGCGAAAAATACCACACGGCGGCGCCCGCCGCGGCGCCCATCGCCACGGCAAGCAGCGCGGACAGGATACGATCTTTCCACAACATTGTTCTCTTCCTCATTTCATTCTTCGTTTTGGATGTGCAGTTCATTCACGAGCGCGAGCGCGCTGTCGAGCACGTTCTCGCCCGAGGCGAGCTTCAGGACGAGCTTGGGCTCCGTGCCGGCGGAGAGCGTCAGCCGCCGCCGGTTTTTGGGCGAGGCGCAAAGGCGCATGACCGGCTCGACCGGGAAGCCGTCGCCGAACGTGAAGGTCACGTTCTCGCCGCGCTGCGTGACGTCGCGCACGCCGACCTCGGCGGCGGCGGTGCGCAGCAGCGCCACGTCCATCAGCGCGAGCACGCACTTGGGCGGGTCGCCGTAGCGGTCGAGCAGCTCGTCGAGCAGGTCGCGGGACTCCTCCTGCGTACTCAGAGCCGCGATGCGGCGGTAAACGTCCATGCGCTGCTCGCTCGACGGGATATAGCTCTCGGGCAGGTTCGCCGACACCGTGAGGTCGGCGGTGGTATCGCTGCGGCGGGTCTTTTTCTCGCCGCGCTCCTCCAGAACGGCCTCCTCGAGCAGCTGGAGGTACATGTCGTAGCCGACGGACATCATGTAGCCCGACTGCTCGGGCCCCAGCAGGTTGCCCGCGCCGCGGATCTCGAGGTCGCGCATCGCGATGCGGAAGCCCGAGCCGAACTCCGCGTACTCGCGGATGGCGGTGAGCCGCTTGGACGCGACCTCGGTGAGGATCTTGCCCGGGCGGTAGGTCATGTAGGCGTACGCCCTGCGCGCGCTGCGCCCGATGCGCCCGCGGATCTGGTGGAGCTGCGCGAGCCCCAGCCGGTCGGCGTCCTCGATGATGAGCGTGTTGACGTTGGGGATGTCGATGCCGGTTTCGATGATGGTCGTGCACACCAGCACCTGCACCGCGCCGGACTCCATGTCCTGCATGACGGCGGAGAGCGCCTTTTCGTCGAGCTTTCCGTGCGCGACGGCGACGCCGGCGTCGTCCCCGAGCATCTGCTTGAGCCTTGCGGCGCAGCGCTCGATGGTTTCCACGCGGTTGTGGAGGTAATAGACCTGCCCGCCGCGCGCTATCTCGCGCCGGATCGCGTCGCACACGACGCCCCAGTCGTGTTCGAGCACGTAGGTCTGCACGCTCTGGCGCCCCTCGGGCGGCGTTTCGATGGTCGACATGTCGCGCAGCCCCGAAAGCGCCATGTTCAGCGTGCGCGGGATGGGCGTCGCGGTCAGGGTCAGCGTATCCACCTGCCGCGCTATCTCGCGCAGCCGCTCCTTGTGCGTCACGCCGAAGCGCTGCTCCTCGTCGATGATCAGAAGCCCCAGATCGCGGAACTTCATGTTTTTTTGCAGCAGCGCGTGCGTGCCGATGAGCAGATCGACGTGCCCCTCCGCCGTGTCGCGCAGTATTTTTTTCTTCTCCGCGGGCGTCTTGAAGCGGCTGAGCGCCTCGATGCGCACGGGGAACGAACGGAAGCGCGCCATCGCGGTCGCATAGTGCTGCTGGGCAAGCACCGTCGTCGGCACGAGCAGCGCGACCTGCTTGCCGTCGAGGATGCACTTCATCGCGGCGCGCAGCGCCACCTCGGTCTTGCCGTAGCCCACGTCGCCGCACAGCAGGCGGTCCATCGGCGTTTTGCGCTCCATGTCCGCCTTGATCTCCTCGACCGCGCGGAGCTGGTCGTCGGTCTCGACGTAGTCGAACGCGTCCTCAAATTCGCGCTGCCACGGCGAATCGGGCGAAAACGCGAAGCCCGGACGGCGCTGGCGCTCGGCGTAGAGCGCGATGAGCCCCTTGGCGAGGTCCTTTGCCGCCGCCTTGGCGCGGGATTTTGCGCGCGTCCAGTCGGCGCCGCCGAGCTTTGAGAGCTTCGTGCGGGGATTGCCGTCCTCGTCCTCGCCCCCGCCGATGTACTTCGCCACAAGGTCGAGCTGCGTCGCGGGGACGTAGAGGCTGTCGCTGCCGGCGTAGGCGATCTTGATGTAATCCTTGTCCACGCCGTCGACGCGCATGCGCTCGATGCCCACGAAGCGTCCGATGCCGTGGTGGACGTGGACGACGAGGTCGCCGGGCGAGAGGTCGGTGTAGGACTGTATTTTCTGGCGGTTGGTATCCTTTTTCTGCTGCCGCGCGGCGGCCCTTTTGCCCGACACGGGCGCGGTGAGCTGCCCCTCGGTCAGAACGGCGAGCCGGAGCTGGGGTATCTCGCTGCCCGCGCTGAGCGTCCCGAGCCCGACGACGACCTCGCCGGGTCGGGGCAGCGTTTCGTTTTTGAAGTCCGCGCGCGCTTTCAAGCCCCGCTCGTCCAGCAATCGCAGAAAGTTCTTCGCGCGCGTTTCGTTGCCGCACAGCACCAGCACGCCGCTGCGCGCGGCGGTGTAGTGCTCCATGTCCGCCGCGGCGGTCTCCAGGCTCCCGCCGTAGGACGGAAGCTGCTTGACGCTCATGGAAAGAAGCGTTTTCGGCGCGAGCAGGTCGCGCGAGGTCGGCAGCGCGTTCAATTGTACGCTCGGGAAGCCGCCCAGCTTTTCCGCGAGCGCCTCGACGGAGAGCGACACCTCCGCGAACGCGCCGGCGAGCTCGCCGGTCTCCAGAAGCGGCAGCGTGTCCTGCTCCAGCTCCCAGGCAAAGCCCTTCGCGCGCTCCGCGGCGCGCGCGCCGTCGCTCACGAACACCAGCGCGTCCGGCGCGAGATAGTCGAGCGCGCAGACGCTCGTCGGGTAGCACGCGAGCAGATAGCGGTCCATGCCGCCGACGGGCAGGCGCTGCGAAAAACGCTCCATGTCGGCGCGCAGGGTCTCCACGGCCTTGTCCGCGCCCTTTTTCCTCGCAAGCTGATCCGCCGCGTGGGCGATGCGCGCGAGCATGCCCTCGCGTCCGCCCTCGGCGGCGTCTGGCAGCACCTCGGCGGCGGGCAGGACCGTCAGCCTTTTGATGTTTTTCGTGCGGCGCTGGGTGGTCACGTCGAACTCGCCCATCGCGTCGATCTCGTCGTCGAAGAACTCCACACGCACGGGAGATGCGAGCGGCGACCAGATATCGAGGATACCGCCGCGCACGGCGAACTGCCCCACGCCCTCGACCTGCTCGGCGCGCGCGTAGCCGGAGGCGTCCAGCCGCCGCGCAAGCTCGTTCAGGTCAAAGCGCGCCCCGCTTTTGAGCGTCAGCGCCGCGTCGTGCAGCATGTCCGGCGGCAGCGTGCGCTGCATGACGCCGTCGACGGTCGCGACCAGCACGCCCGTCTTACCCGCGGCGAGCGAGCAGAGCGCGCCGATGCGCTGCTGCTCGAAGGTGTGCGAGGCGTAGACGCGGTCGCGCAGCTGCCACTCGCGCGCAAAGAGCAGGGCGCTTTCCTCGCCGGTGAGCGTTTGCAGGTCGAGCGCCATGCGCCGCGCCTCCCCCTCGTCGGCGCAGAGCACGACAAGCGGGCGCCGCATCGTCTGACGCAGCGCCGCGGCGACCATCGCGCGGTGCACCGGCGAAAGCCCGGAGACCGACACGGGGCAGCGACGCGCCCCGATCGCCTCCGCCAGCTCCCGCAGCTCGGGCAGGGCGGCTATGGAATTGGAAAGATGGTTCAGATCAGCCATATGTCAGCCATTGAACTTATTTTGCGCCTCGGTCACGCCGTTTCGTATCACGCACTCCGCGGCGCCGAGCGCGCGGTCGAGCGCGTCGTCGATCGTCTTGCGCTCGGACGCGGAAAAGGCGCCGGTCACCCAGTCCGCCATGTCGTACTCGGGGTTCGGCGGCGCGCCCACGCCGACCTTGACACGCGGGAACTGATCCGTGCCGAGGTGCGCGATGATGTTCTTGAGCCCGTTGTGCCCGCCGGCGGAGCCGCTTGCGCGCACGCGCAGCTTGCCGAGCGGGAGCGAAACGTCGTCGGAGATGACGAGCACGCGCTCCGGCGGCACCTTGTAAAAGCGCGCCGCCTCGCCCGCCGCCTCGCCGGAGAGGTTCATGTAGGTCTGCGGCTTCATCAGCAGCACCTTCGCCCCACCGAAGTCGATGATCTCGGTGAGCGCGCGAAAGCGCAGGCGGTTGCACTTGAGATCGTTCTTTTCGATGAGCCGGTCGGCGGCAAGAAAACCGATGTTGTGGCGGGTGTTCTCATATTTCTGCCCGTAGTTGCCCAGGCACACCAACAGCCATTCTACACCGCCGGATGCGGATTTTTTGCCAAAAATCATAGAAAATTCCCCTGCCGTTTTCCTTCTACGGAAGATTGAAACCATTTCTTCCTTTTCCAGAAAAAGGAAGAAACGGTTTCAAAGAAAGCGTTATCCTAAATAATAATGTTAATTGAACAATTTTGCAATAGAAATTTCCTGATACGTGCGCTCGATCGCCTCGGCGAACATCGGCGCGACGGTGAGGTACTTGATGCGGCCGCGCGCCGCCTCGGGATGGGCGGGGATGGTATCGAGCAGCGCCAGCTCCTCGATCTTGCTCGCCTCGAGGCGGTCGATGGCGGGGCCGGAGAGCACGCCGTGGGACGCACAGGCGTAGACCTTCTTCGCGCCGCCGACCTCGATGATCGCCTTCGCCGCGCCGCACAGCGACCCGGCGGTGTCCACCATGTCGTCGAAGAGGATGCAGTCCTTGCCCTCAACGTCGCCGATGACGTGCATGACCTCGCTCATGTTCGCCTTGGGACGGCGCTTGTCGACGATGGCGAGGTTCATGTGCAGCTTCTGCGCGAACGCGCGGGAGCGCGCGACGGAGCCGACGTCCGGAGAGACGACGACCATCTCCTCCGCCTTTTCGCCGAACTTCTTGGCGTAGTAATCGACAAAGATGGGGTTTCCGAACAGGTTGTCCACAGGAATGTCAAAGAAGCCCTGGATCTGCGAGGCGTGCAGGTCCATCGTCAGCACGCGGTCGGCGCCCGCGGCGACGATCATGTTGGCGACGAGCTTGGCGCTGATGGGGTCGCGGGACTTCGCCTTGCGGTCCTGACGCGCGTAGCCGAAGTACGGCACGACCGCCGTGATGCGGCCGGCAGAGGCGCGGCGGCAGGCGTCGATCATGATGAGCAGCTCCATCAGGTTGTCGTTGACCGGCTTGCAGGTCGACTGGACGAGGAACACGTCGCTGCCGCGGACGGTCTCGTACAGCGAGCAGGAAACCTCGCCGTCGGCAAAGCCCTTGACCTCGCTCTCGCCGAGCTTGATGCCGATGATCTTGCAGATATCGGCGGCGAGCTTGGGATTGGCGTTGCCGGTGAACACCTTGATGTCTTTCCCGTGAGAAATCATTGTGGTTGCCCTCCTGTTTTATCTAAAAGTGATTTACTTTTTCCCCTTGACGGCACGGTTCTTCGCCGCCCAGCCGTCCTTGTTCTCCTGGCGCGCGCGCGCGACGCCCAGCGCGTCCGCGGGCACGTCCCGCGTGATCGTCGAGCCCGCCGCGGTGTAGCTGCCGCTGCCGAGCGTCACGGGTGCGACGAGGTTGGTGTTGCAGCCGATGAACACGTCGTCCCCGATCGTGCAGCGGTACTTCTTGAAGCCGTCGTAATTCGTCGTCACCGTGCCGCAGCCGAAGTTGACGCGCTCGCCCACGTCGCTGTCGCCGACGTAGGTGAGGTGCGAGATCTTGGTGCCGTTGCCGATGACGCTGTTTTTGATCTCGACGAAGTCGCCGACCTTGACGTGGTCGCCGACCGTGCTGTTCGGGCGCAGATACGCAAACGGCCCGACATTCGTGTGGCTGCCGATGCGGCTGTCCGTCCCCTGCGAGGCGTTGACCTCGGTCTCGTCGCCGACCGTGCAGTCGGTGAGCATCGTGTTCGGGCCGATCGTGCAGTTTTCGCCGATGACCGTGTTCCCGCGCAGGATCGTGCCGGGCAGGATCGTCGTCCCCGCGCCGATCTTGACCCGCGGGTCGAGGTAGCAGTTGTTGGCGTCGAGGATCGTCACGCCCGCGTCGAGGTGCTTCTGAAGGATCTTCTGGCGGCACATCGGGACCGCCGCGCGCAGCTCCTCTTCGTCGCCGACGGGCAGAAAGCCCTTCTGGATCTCCGCGCCCTCGGGAAACGCGGCGAACGCCCCGTGCTCCTTGAGCACCGCGCGCACGGCGCCGGCGCGCGCGGTGTAGACCGCGCCGCCGGAGAACACGCCCACCGGCAGCACCGCGCCGTTGAGCACGAGCACCTCGCCCTTTTCGCCCGAGAGCAGCTCCAAAAGCTGCGCAGCGTGGTGCGCGCCGTCCACCAGCACGGCCTCCGCGGGCAGGTATTCGCGCAGCAGCTCATGCACGCTTTTGTCCGAAACAACAAAAAGCCGCCCGACGCCCATCGCCTGAAGCTCCGCGCAGGTCCACGAAAGGATCGGGCAGAACATCACGCTTTGCAGCATCAGCGGCTTCTTCTCTTTGGTCAAGGCAATATCGTCCGGCAGGAACCAGATGGCGCACTTGCAGTCCATACGATATCCCCTCCTTCTTCTTTATCGTGCCCTATCATATCAAAGGCGGGGCGAAAAATCCACCGTTCCTTGGAAAATTCCAACGAAAAATTTTAATAGATGCTATGCGGTAAAATGATAATCTTCCCGCCGATTCTGGCGAATATGACGAAAAACTTTCAAAAAATGTGCCGCAATGTACGTTTTCGCAGTTGATTTCGTAAATTTTATGCGCTATAATACGTATTCTGTAGGCATAAAACAGAAAACGGAGCGGCTGTCCCCATGCTCAACATCGTCCTCGTTGAACCCGAAATACCTCAAAACTGCGGCAACATCGCCCGCACCTGCGCCGCGACCGGCGCGCGGCTGCACCTGATAAAGCCCCTGGGCTTCGACGTCAGCGACAAGGCGGTCAAGCGCGCGGGGCTGGATTACTGGCACCTCGTCGAGGTCACGGTCTACGAAAACCTCGCCGACCTCTTCGCAAGGCACCCCGAGGCGGAGCGGGACTGCTGGCTCGCCACGACCAAGGCGCCGCAGGACTATGCGAACGCCGTGTTCCGCGACGAATGCTGGCTCTTTTTCGGCAAGGAGACCGCGGGACTGCCGGAGGATTTCCGCATGGCGCACTTCGACCGCTGCATCCGCATCCCCATCCGCGCGGAGGCGCGGAGCCTCAACCTCTCCAACTCGGTCGCGGTCGTGACGTTCGAGGCGCTGCGGCAGTTGGGCTTCCCGGGGCTTCGGCACACCGGGGAGATGGCAGAACTCAGTTGATCCCCTACTTTTTTAAGGAGGAAGCTATATGAACTACAACAAGAAGACCGTCAAGGACATTGACGTCAAGGGCAAGAAGGTCCTGCTGCGCTGCGACTTCAACGTCCCGCAGGACAAGGAGACCGGCGAGATCACGAGCGACAAGCGCATCGTCGCCGCGCTGCCGACCATCCGTTACCTGCTCGACCAGGGCGCGGCGGTCATCGCCTGCTCCCACCTCGGCAAGCCCAAGGGCGAGTGGAAAAAGTCCCTCACGCTCGCGCCGGTCGCCAAGCGCCTTTCCGAGCTGCTGGGCCGCGAGGTCATCTTTGCCGCCGACGTGATCGGCGAGGACGCCAAGGCGAAGGCAAAGGCGCTCGGCGGCGGCGAGATCATGCTGCTGGAGAACCTGCGCTTCCACATCGAGGAGGAGAAGAACGACCCCGCGTTCGCCAAGGAGCTCGCCTCCATGGCGGAGGTCTACGTTTCCGACGCGTTCGGCACCGTCCATCGTGCGCACGCCTCGACCGAGGGCGTGAGCCACTACCTGCCCGCCGTGTCCGGCTTCCTGGTCGCCAAGGAGCTGGAGGTCATGGGCAAGGCGCTCGACGACCCCAAGCGCCCGTTCGTCGCGGTGCTCGGCGGCGCGAAGGTCAGCGACAAGATCAACGTCATCAACAACCTGCTGGAAAAGGCGGACACCGTCATCATCGGCGGCGGCATGGCGTACACCTTCTCCAAGGCGCAGGGCGGCGAGATCGGCACCTCGCTTCTCGAGGCGGACAAGCTCGACTACGCCCTGGAGATGATCGAAAAGGCGAAGAAGAACGGCGTGAAACTCCTGCTCCCCGTCGACACCGTCTGCGCGAAGGAGTTTTCCGCGGACGCCGAGCCCGTGACCTTCGAGGCAGGGCACATCCCCGCCGACATGATGGGCCTCGACATCGGTCCGAAGACCGTAAAGCTCTTCTGCGACGCAACGCGCGGCGCGGGCACAATCGTGTGGAACGGCCCCATGGGCGTTTTTGAGTTCCCGAAGTTCGCCGTCGGCACCGAGGCGATGGCAAAGGCGCTCGCCGAGTCCGGCGCGGTGACGATCATCGGCGGCGGCGACAGCGCCGCGGCTGCGGAGCAGCTGGGCTTCGCCGACAAGATCACGCACATTTCCACCGGCGGCGGCGCATCCCTCGAATTCCTTGAGGGCAAGGAGCTGCCGGGTGTCGCGTGCCTGCTGGATAAGTAAACACATTTTCAACAAATTTCACATATAGTTAAAAGGAGAAAACCACTATGAACCGCAGATACCGTAAGACCATCATCGCCGGCAACTGGAAGATGAACAAGACCGCCACCGAGACCAAGGCGTTCGCCGAGGAATTCAAGGCGCTGCTGCCCAAGACCAAGTGGTGCGACGTCGTCGTTTGCGTCCCCGCCGTCGACGTGCCCGCCGCCGTGCGCGCGTTCAAGGACAGCCGCGTCGCCGTCGGCGCGGAGAACCTCTACTTTGAAAAGTCCGGCGCCTTCACCGGCGAGGTTTCCGCCGACATGCTCGCCGACCTCGACGTCAAGTACGTCATCATCGGCCACAGCGAGCGCCGCCAGTACTTCGGCGAGACCGACATCACGGTCAACAAGAAGGTCCATGCCGCGCTCGAGGCCGGCCTCAACCCGATCATCTGCGTGGGCGAGTCCCTCGAGCAGCGTGAGATGGGCGTGACGATGGAGCTCATCGCCCTTCAGGTCAAGTCCGCGCTCTCCGGCGTTCCCGCCGAGCAGATGCGCCGCTGCGTGATTGCCTACGAGCCGATCTGGGCGATCGGCACCGGCAAGACCGCCACCGGCGAGCAGGCCGCCGAGGTCTGCACCTTCATCCGCGCGACCATCCGTTCTCTCTACGGCGCGCGCATCGCCCGCGGCGTCACCATCCAGTACGGCGGCAGCATGAACCCCAAGAACGCCGCGGAGCTGCTGAGCCACGAAGACATCGACGGCGGCCTGATCGGCGGCGCGTCCCTCAAGCCGGACCAGCTGATTGAGATCGTCCACGCCGCGAACCAGGGCTAAAGCAACCTCGTTTTTGCGCTTCGCGCAAAAGCCGAAAGAGCTTCGCTGCGCTTCCCGCGCGCCGCGGGCGCACGGGCGCTCCGCGCAAAGAGAAACCTCTGACGCACATGTCGTCAGAGGTTTCGGTCGGATTCATTCCGCGTCTGCGGACGCGGAAAGAGGAGATAATTATGAAAAAAGCCCCCACTACGCTGATCATCATGGACGGCTACGGCCTGAGCGACAAGATCCAGGGCAACGCCGTCAAAGCCGCGAATACGCCGGTCCTCGACCGGCTGTTCGCCGAATATCCGCACACCTCGCTCTCCGCCTCCGGCCTTGACGTCGGCCTTCCCGACGGGCAGATGGGCAACAGCGAGGTCGGCCACACCAACATCGGCGGCGGCCGCGTCGTGTTTCAGGATCTGCCGCGCATCTCGCGCGCGATCGACGACGGCACGTTCTTTGAAAACCCCGCCTACAACGCCGCGATGGACGCCTGCCTTGAAAAGGGCACGGCGCTGCACCTGATGGGTCTGCACTCCGACGGCGGCGTGCACTCCACGCTTGAACACCTCTACGCGCTTTTGAAGATGGCGAGCATCAAGGGCCTCAAGCGTGTGTATATCCACTGCTTCCTCGACGGGCGCGACGTGTCCCCCACGAGCGGCAAGGATTTCGTTGCCCAGACGGTCAAAAAGTGCGCCGAGCTCGGCGTCGGCAAGGTCGCGACGGTCATGGGCCGCTTCTACGCCATGGACCGCGACAAGCGCTGGGACCGCGTTGAGGCGGCGTACGACGCGATCGTCTACGGCGAGGGCATCCAGAACCCCGACCCCGTCGCGGCGATCAAGGAAAGCTACGAGAACGGCGTGACGGACGAGTTCGTCGAGCCGGTCGTGTGCGACAAGAGCGGCATGGTCGGCGACAACGACAGCATCATCTTCTTCAACTACCGGCCCGACCGCGCCCGCGAGATCACGCGCGCGTTCGTCGACCCGGAGTTCGACGGCTTCAAGCGCGAGCGCTTCCCCGTCACCTATGTCTGCAACACCGAGTACGACGCGACGATGCCCAACGTCCTCGTCGCCTTCCCGCGCCTCGCGGTGAAAAACAACCTCGGCGAGTACCTCTCGTCCATGGGCATGACGCAGTTGCGCATCGCCGAGACCGAGAAGTACGCGCACGTCACGTTCTTCTTCAACGGCGGCGTCGAAAAGCAGTATGAGGGCGAGGATCGCGTGCTTGTCCCCTCGCCCAAGGTCGCGACCTACGACCTCCAGCCCGAAATGAGCGCGCCCGAGGTCACGGACAAGTGCGTCGAGCGCATCCTCTCCGGCAATTACGACGTCGTGATCCTCAACTTCGCCAACTGCGACATGGTCGGCCACACCGGCGTCTTCGACGCGGCGGTCAAGGCGGTCGAAACCGTGGATACCTGCGTCGGCAGGGTCGTAGACGCGACGCTCAAGATGGGCGGCATCGCGATGATCACCGCCGACCACGGCAACTGCGAGCAGATGCTTCAGGACGACGGCGTCAGCCCGATGACGGCGCACACGACCAACCTCGTGCCCTTCATCCTCTGCGGCGCGGGCAGCGAGCTGCGCCCCGGCCGCCTCGCGGACATCGCCCCGACGATCCTCGACGTGCTCGGCCTCGAGCAGCCCGCCGAAATGGACGGCAAAACGCTGATTGTGAAATAAAACGATATTGCTCATGTATAAAGAATGGTTCAGTCGTGCAAAATACGGCTGAACCATTTCTTTGTAGGAGGTCTACTTCATGAGCAGCAATTCAAGCCGCGGAACGCGGCACTGGTTTGACGGGACGGGCGTCTACATAGCCCTGTTCCTCGTTGTGACGGCGCTTGCCGTCGCGGGCTATTGGACGCTGATCCCTCACGATTCCCCGGCGCAGCAGCCGGCTGTGGAAACCCCCTCCGCCTCCGCACCCATCACCCCCGCCGTCGTCGCCAAGACGCCGTCGCCGGACGAAGAAACGCCGCAGCCGGACAAGCCGCAGCGCCCGTCGATGCCGGAGCTCTCGCCGAGCACGCCCGCGCAGAGCGCGGTCACGATCACGCTCCCGCCGAGCGAGCCGGTCGCGCCCGCGGCGCCCGCGCTGATCGTCGATCCGCTCGTGGGCGAAACGGTCGCCGCGTTCTCAATGGACGCGCTCCAGTACAGCGAAACGATGGGCGACTGGCGCACGCACGACGGCGTCGACCTCGCGGCGGAGCCGGGCACGCCCGTGTGCGCCGCCAGCGCGGGCACGGTCATCGACGTGCGCGAGGACGATCTCATGGGCACGACCGTCGTGCTCTCGCACGACGGCGGCTACGACACCGTCTATTCCAACCTCCAGAGCACGCCGACGGTCGCGGTCGGCGACGCCGTCAGCGCCGGACAGATCATCGGCTCGGTCGGCAGGACCGCGCTGAGCGAAGCGGCGCTCGCGCCCCACCTGCACTTCTCCGTGACGAAGGACGGCGAGTTTATCGACCCGCTCGAGTACCTGCGCTGACCTCTCGCCGCGTTAAAGTATTAAAGTTTTTTCGCGTTTCCTCTTGACAAACGCGCTTTTGCGGTGCTATACTCCCCTCAAACCGATGAGGAAGAGTGAGTAGACGCAGTCTATTTTCCCAAAGCGAGCCGCGGACGGTGGAAGCGCGGCGGAAAACGCGGCGTTGAATGGGCTTCCGAGGGCAAGCGGAAAGGCGGGTCTCCCCTCCGAGTATGTGCGCCGGGGCTGGGCTCCCCGTCAACAACCGCCGGCGTATGATCTCGTACGCGGAAAAGTGGGCGCGCAAGCGCCAAGCCGGGTGGCACCGCAGGATTTTTTCGATCCTGTCCCAGCAAAGCAATTTGCGGGGACAGGATTTTTTTCTGTCCCAAGAAAGGAAGGTTCCCCATGAAAAAGCTCGCTTCTCTTCTCCTCGCGCTGACTCTCGCGCTCTCCCTCGCCGCCTGCGGCGGCAAGGACGCCCCCTCCGCTGGCGTCATCGGCGGCGCGGACAGCCCGACCGCCGTGATCGTGGCTTCCGGCAGCGACGCGCAAAGCTACAGCGTCGGCGTCTGCAACTACGTCGACCACGCCTCGCTCAACCAGATCGTCGACAGCTTCACCGCGCGCCTCACGCAGCTCGGCACGGAGCGCGGCGTCAGCTTCAACATCTCGCTTGCGAACTGCAACGCGGACAGCGCCGTGATGAACCAGATCATCACCAACGACCTTGCGAACCATGCCGATCTGCTGCTCGGCGTCGCGACCCCGGTGGCGATGGCGATGCAGGCGGCGACCGAGGAAACGAACGTCCCCGTGGTCTTCGCCGCGGTGTCCGACCCCGTTTCCGCGGGCCTGGTCGACTCCCTCGACGCGCCGGGCCACAACGTCACCGGCACATCCGACTACCTCAACACCAACGCCGTGCTCGACCTCATCTTCGCCGCCGACCCGGACGCACAAAAGATCGGGCTTCTCTACGACGTGGGACAGGATTCCTCCAAAACGCCGATCGCCGACGCGAAGGCATATCTCGACGCGAAGGGCGTCGCGTACGTCGAGCGCACCGGCACCAACGCGGACGAGATCATGCTCGCCGCCCAGGCGCTCGTTTCCGACGGCGTAGACGCCGTGTTCACCCCGACCGACAACACCGTGATGAACGCGGAGCTTGCGATCTACGAGACCTTCGCCGCCGCCGGCATCCCGCACTACGCGGGCGCGGACAGCTTCGCGCTCAACGGCGCGCTGCTCGGCTACGGCGTGGACTACGCCGCGCTCGGCGCGGAGACCGCGGAGATGGTCTTCGACATCCTTGTGGGCGGCTCCGACCCCGCGGCGACGGCGGTGCGCACCTTCGACAACGGCACCGCGACCATCAACACCGATATCTGCACGGCGCTGGGGCTGGATTACAACGACCTCGCGGCAAAATTCGCGCCGTACTGCACGAAGATCGAATCCATCACCACCGCCGAGAGCTTCGGCTGAAGGAGCGTAACGCCATGGCGTCCATTCTGCAAACCGCGCTGGAACTGGGGCTCATCACCTCGCTGACGGTGCTGGCACTGTTTTTGAGCTATTCGATGCTGAACGTCTGCGACCTCTCCACCGACGGCTGCTTTACCCTCGGCGCCGCCGTCGGCGCCGTCGTCGCCATCGCGGGGCATCCGTACTTATCCGTCCTCGCCGCGATGTGCGCGGGCGTGATGTCCGGCCTCGTGACGGCGCTGCTGCAAACGAGGCTCGGCGTGGACAGCCTGCTCGCCGGCATCATCGTCAACACGGGGCTCTACTCCGTCAATATCGCGGTGATGGGCGGGTCCTCGCTTCTCAACATGAACAAGACCGAAACCGTGTTCACCCGTCTGCGCGGCGCGCTCGACGGCACCGTGCTCGCAGGCGCGTACAAGAGCGTCGCCGCGCTGCTCGCCGTCGCGCTCGTGATCGTCTTTCTCGCGCTGTTTCTGCGCACGCGGCTCGGCCTCGCCATCCGCGCGACCGGCAACAACCCGGACATGGTGCGTTCGTCGTCCATCGACCCCGCGTTCACGACGATTGTGGGGCTGTGCGTCGCAAACGCGTTTACGGCGCTCTCCGGCTGCCTGCTCGCGCAGGCGCAGAAGAGCGTGAGCATCGACCTCGGCTCCGGCATGGTGACGATCGCGCTGGCGTCGCTTCTGATCGGGCGCGGCATCTCCGACCGCGGCAGCATCCCGCTGCGCGCGGTCTGCGCCGTGCTCGGCGCGCTCATTTTCCGCTTTGTCTACGCCGTGGCGCTGCGCTTCAACATGCCGGCGTTCATGCTCAAGCTCGTTTCGTCGGTCATCGTCATCGTCGCCATCTCGGGGCCGTATCTCAAATCGCGCTGCCCCGAGCTGCACCGCAGGCTCACGCACGAGCGCGCGCTCGCGCAGGGAAAGGAGGCGCGGTAAGATGCTGACGCTCTCCCACGTCACCAAGGTCTTCAATCCCGGCACCGTCAACGCCCGCAAGGCGCTCGACGACGTTTCGCTCGAGGTGCCGGACGGCGATTTCATCTCGATCATCGGCGCGAACGGCGCGGGCAAGTCGACGCTGCTCGGCGCGATCGCGGGCGTCTTTTTCACCGACGGCGGCTCCATCACGCTCGACGGGCAGGACGTGACGCTCGCCCCCAGCCACAAGCGCGCCAAGGTCATCGGGCAGCTCTTTCAGGACCCGATGCGCGGCAGCGCGCCGGGCATGACGATCGAGGAAAACCTCGCCCTCGCCGCGGGGCGCGGCGGCTGGCTCGCGCACATTTCCAAAGCCGACCGCGCCGACTTCCGCGACCGCCTCGCCGTTCTCGGCATGGGGCTTGAGGACCGGATGCAGCAGAGCGTCGGCCTGCTCTCCGGCGGACAGCGCCAGGCGCTGACGCTGCTGATGGCGACCGTCAACCCGCCCAAGCTCCTCCTGCTCGACGAGCACACGGCGGCGCTCGACCCCGCGACGGCGGAAAAGGTGCTCGCGCTGACGAAGGAAACCGTCGAAGCGAACCGCCTCACCTGCCTGATGGTGACGCACAACATGCAATCCGCGCTCGACCTCGGCAACCGCACGCTGATGATGGACCGCGGCAGGATCGTCTACGACGTGCGCGATGAAAAGCGCGCCGGCTTGCAGGTGGGCGATCTGCTCGCCCTGTTCCGGGAGGCGTCGGGCCGCGCGCTCGACAACGACCGGATGCTTTTGACGTAATTGTGAGAAAAGAGAGGAAAACCGGAACGGTTTTCCTCTCTTTTTGCCTTTTTTATTCGCCGAGCTTTTCGTGCATCGTTTTCATCGTGCGGCGCAGGTAGTACGTCGAGAGCACGACCGAAGCCAGCTCCGCGATCGGGAACGCGAGCCACACCAGCTCCAGCCGCCGCGTCAGGGATAGCAGATACGCCGCCGGCAGCAGCACCACCATCTGGCGGCACACGGAGATAATGAGCGAATACGTCGGGTTGCCGATCGCCTGGCAGACCGTGCCGGCGATGATGCAAAAGCCCGCGAGCACAAAGTGCGTCGCGATGATGCGCAGCGCCGGGATGCCCTGAGCGAGCATTTCGTCGGAAGCGTTGAAGATGCGCAGGAGCTGCGCGGGGAACAGCTCGAAGAGCAGCAGCCCCACCGCCATGATCGACATTGCCGTGAACACCGAGAGGCGGATGGTCTTCTTGACGCGGTCCGGGCGGCGCGCGCCGTAGTTGAAGGAGATAATGGGGATCATGCCGTTGTTGAGTCCGAACACCGGCATAAAAATGAAGCTCTGGAGCTTGAAATACGCCCCGTACACCGCCGTGGCGACCGTGGAGAATGTCAGCAGGATCTGGTTGAGCGAGAACACGAGCACCGACGAGATCGACTGCATCACGATCGACGGGAAGCCGATGCGGTAGACCTCGGCGGCGATGTCGCCGCGAAAGCGCATATCGGAAAGGCGCAGGCGTATCTCGGGATTGCGCTTGAGGTTCATCACCAGACCGATCCCCGCCGCGACGAACTGGCCGAGCACCGTCGCGATCGCGGCGCCCTTGACGCCCATCGCCGGAAAGCCGAGGTAGCCGAAAATGAGGATCGGGTCCATCACGATATTAATGAGCGCGCCCGTGACCTGCGTCGCCATCGAGAGCGTCGTGCGCCCGGTCGCCTGCAAAAAGCGCTCGAAGCAGAACTGGAAGAAAATGCCCGCCGAGAAGCCCAGGCAGATCGTGCAGTAGGTCGTGCCCGCCTCGACGATGCCCGCAACGTCGGTCTGCGCGCGGAAAAACGGCCCCGAGCAGGTGAATCCGACGATCGCGAACAGCACGGCGCACAGCGCAAAGAGCACCACGCCCGTGTTCGCCACGCGGTCCGCCGTTTCCCGGTCCTTTTCGCCGAGCGAGCGCGAAATGAGCGCGTTGACGCCGAGTCCCGTGCCGCCGCCGAGCGCGATGATGAGCGCCTGGAGCGGGAACGCGAGCGAGAGCGCGTTGAACGCGTCCTGCGAAACGCGCGAGACGAAGTAGCTGTCCACGACGTTGTAGAGCGCCTGGAAGATCATCGAGAACATCATCGGGATCGCCATACCCGCGAGGAGCTTTCCCTCGGGCAGCACGCCCATCTTGTTTTCCCTGGTTTCCATTACTTCTTCAGCTCGCCGTTCGCCGCCTTGGTGAGATAGGCGTTGATGAACCCGTCGAGGTCGCCGTCCATGACCGACTGGATGTTGCCGGTTTCGTAGTCCGTGCGGTTGTCCTTGACGAGCTGATAGGGCATGAACACATAGTTGCGGATCTGGCTGCCCCACTCGATCTTGAGCTGCACGCCCTTGAGGTCGCTGATCTTCTCCGCGTGCTCCTGCAGCTTCAGCTGCACCAGCTTCGCCTTGAGCATTTCCATCGCGTAGTCCCTGTTCTGGAACTGCGAGCGCTGGGTCTGGCACGCGGTGACGATGCCGGTGGGCTTGTGGATCAGGCGCACCGCGGACGAGGTCTTGTTGATGTGCTGGCCGCCCGCGCCGGAGGAGCGGTAGACCTGCATCTCGATGTCCTCGGGACGGATCTCCACCTCGATGTCCTGCGGCAGCTCGGGCATGACCTCGATCGCCGCGAACGAGGTTTGGCGGCGGGCGTTCGCGTCAAACGGCGACACGCGCACGAGGCGGTGCACGCCGTGCTCGCCCTTGAGATAGCCGTAGGCGTTCTCGCCGCGGATCATCACGCTCGCGCTCTTGATGCCCGCCTCGTCGCCGTCGAGATAGTCGAGCATCTCGAACTCGAAGCCGTGCTTGTTCGCCCACTGCATATACATGCGGTAGAGCATCTGCGCCCAGTCCTGCGCCTCGGTGCCGCCCGCGCCGGGGTGGAATTCCAAAATGGCGTTGCAGTGGTCATACTCGCCGGAGAGCAGCGTCGTGAGCCTCGCCGCGTCGATCTTCTTCTCCAGCTCCGCGTAGCCCGCTTCCAGCTCGGGCAGCAGGCTTGCGTCGTCCATTTCGGTCCCCATGTCCACGAGCGCGAGCAGATCGTCGCGCTCCTGGGCGAGCTTTTCGTAGCGCTGCACCTTGACCTGAAGCTGCTTGAGCTGCGTCTGGTTTTTCTGGCTGCGCTCCACGTCGTTCCAGAAGCCCTCCTCCTCCGCCTCGGCGAGCAGGCGCTCGATCTCGTGCTTCGAGCTTTCGATCTCCAGCGCCTTGTAGAGGTTTTCAAACGTTTCGTCCATCGCGCGGAGCTTCTGCTTGTAGCTGTCGTATTCGATCACTGCCATGGTCGTTCTCTCCTTACTCTGATTGCGTTAACCGTGAGATTTTAACATATACATATAAAAAAAGCAAGCAAAAAAGGCTTGTGTTTCGCGCTTTTGTCCCATATACTATGACATTATGAAGAGATTGCGCCGCTTTTTGATCGTTTTGTCGATCCTCGCCCTGCTCGCGCTCGGCGTCCGCTGGGGCAACAATTGCATACAGACCGACACGTATTCCTTCGCCTCCCCGGGCCTGCCCGCGGCGTTCGAGGGCTTTCGCGTCGTGCAGCTCTCCGACCTGCACGGCAAGCAGTTCGGCGAAAACAACGCCAGGCTCCTCGCCGCGGTCGAGGCGGCGAAGCCCGACCTCATCGCGCTCACGGGCGACCTGGTCGACGTGAAGAGCACCGTCGACGACGTTGTCCCGCTCATCGAAGGGCTTGTCGAGCTCGCGCCGGTGTACTATGTCACGGGCAACCACGAGTGGGCGAGCGGACAGGCGCAGCGCATGGTGGAAACACTGCGCGGCCTTGGCGTACACTGCCTGGAAAACGAGTTTGAGCCCATCGAGCGCGGCGGGCAGACCATTCTCATCGCCGGCGTCCACGACCCGAACGGCCGCGCCGACCAGAAAACGCCCGAGCAGCTTTCCGCCGAGCTGCACGCCGCGTACGACAACCCCTACTGGCTGCTGCTCGCGCACCGCAACAACCTGTTCAGCGGCGGCTATTGCCGCCTCGGCGCGAGCCTGACGCTCTGCGGGCACGCCCACGGCGGCGTCTGGCGCCTGCCGTTCACCGACGGGCTGATCGACACGGAAATGCGCCTTTTCCCCTCGTTTACCAGCGGCTTTTATCAATGTACGGACGAAAACTGCCCGCGCGCGTGGGTCTTCGTTTCGCGCGGGCTCGGCAACACGCCGCGCGGCGGCTTCCGCCTGTTCAACCACCCGCAGGTCGCGGTCATTACGCTCAAATCGAACTGACAAAGGCAAAGGATATCCCGGATATGTACGAATTTGACGCCGGACAATTTGATATCGCGGTCGTCGGCGCGGGCCACGCGGGCATCGAGGCGGCGCTCGCCGCCGCAAGGCTCGGCATGAAGACCGTCTGCTTCACCATCAACCTCGACGCCGTGGGCAACATGCCCTGCAACCCCGCCATCGGCGGCACCGGCAAGGGCCACCTCGTGCGCGAGCTCGACGCCCTCGGCGGCGAGATGGCGAAGGCGGCGGACAAGGCGTGCATCCAGTACCGGCTTCTCAACCGCGGCAAGGGCCCCGCCGTGTGGTCGCTGCGCGCGCAGGCGGACCGCCGCCGCTACCAGGAGGTCATGAAGCAGACGCTGGAACAGCAGGAAAACCTGCTCGTGCGTCAGGCGGAGGTCGTCGCGCTACGCGTCGAAAACGGCGCGGTGCAAAGCGTCGTCACCGCCACCGGCGGCGTATACCGCGTGCGCGCGGTCGTGCTCTCGACCGGCACGTATCTCGACGGGCGCACCATCACCGGCGAGTGCGTCCGCTCCGGCGGCCCCGACGGCATGCACGCCTCTCTCCCGCTCGCGGATTCCCTGCGCGCGCTGGGGCTGCCCCTGCGCCGCTTCAAGACCGGCACGCCCCCGCGCGTCAACGCGCGCAGCGTCGACTTCTCCAAAATGGAGCGCCAGGACGGCGACGCGCTGCCGCTGCCGTTTTCCTTCACCACGGCCGAACCGCCGCGCAACGAGGCGGTGTGCTATCTCACCTATACCAACGCCGAGACCCACCGCATCATCCGCGAAAACCTGGACCGCAGCCCGATCTACTCCGGCGTCATCGAGGGCGTGGGACCCCGCTACTGCCCGTCGATCGAAACCAAGATCGTGCGCTTTCCGGACAAGGAGCGCCACCAGCTCTTCATCGAGCCGATGGGCTTGCACACAGAGGAGCTTTACATCCAGGGCTTTTCCTCGTCGATGCCCGAGGACGTGCAGCTGCAAATGCTCCACACGATCCCCGGCCTCGAGCGTGCCGAGATGACGCGAAGCGCCTACGCCATCGAGTACGACTGCGTCGACCCGACGGCGCTCAAGCCGACGCTGGAGACCAAGGCGATCCGCGGGCTTTACGGCGCGGGGCAGTTCAACGGCTCGTCGGGCTATGAGGAGGCGGCGGTGCAGGGCTTCGTCGCGGGCGTGAACGCCGCGCTCGGGCTCAAGGGCGAGGAACCGCTCGTTCTGGGGCGCGAGCAGAGCTACATCGGCACGCTGATCGACGACCTTGTGACCAAGGGCACGAACGAGCCCTACCGCATGATGACGTCCCGCAGCGAGTACCGCCTGCTGCTGCGCCAGGACAACGCCGACGAGCGGCTCGCCGCGATCGGGCACCGCATCGGGCTCGTTTCCGACGAGCGCCTCGCCGCGGTCGAGGAAAAATACGCCGCGATCGCGCGCGAGATCAAGCGCCTGGAGCACACGGGCCTGCGCGCGTCGGACGAACTCAATGCCCTTTTGCGCGATCGCGGCACCGCGGAGGTGCACGACGGCGCGACGCTTTTGTCGCTCCTGCGCCGCCCGCAGCTCACCTACGACGACCTGCGCGATTTTGACGCGGGCTGCGCCGCGTTTCCCCCCGCGCTTGCCGAGAGCGTGGAGATCGCGGTCAAGTACGGGGGCTACATCAAACGCCAGAAGGCGGAGGTCGTGGAGTTTTCCCGCCTGGAACGCCGCGCGCTGCCCGAGGACGCCGACTATCAGAGCATCGAGGGGCTGCGCCTTGAGGCGCGCGAAAAGCTCGCGGCGATCCGCCCGCGCTCGCTCGGACAGGCAAGCCGCATCTCGGGCGTCAGCCCCGCGGATATCGCCGCGCTGATGATCTGGCTGGAAAAGGCGGCGCAGGCATAGTGTAAAATAAACGTTGGCAAAATAAAACTCGGAGAGCTATAGCCCTCCGAGACCACTCGTGTTAGAATCTTGTTTGCTACAACCAGACAAAACACGGGGTGGTAACTTGACTATAACGGTTGAAATCGA
>SVKM01000015.1 GCA_015068465.1 Oscillospiraceae bacterium
CTTGCTCTCTGGCTGCGCCGCAACGTCACCAAGCCGATCCGCGTGCTCGAGCAGAGCGCTCTGCGCTTTGCAAGGCTGACCCGCGAGGGGGCGGACGCTTCCAAGCTGGCGCTGGAAACGGACGATCTCGGCACGAGCAGCGAGGTCAAGCTCCTCATCGACGCGATGACCGAGCTCTCGCAGGAGATGACGGACCAGGCGAAGAGCGCGAAGGAGATGGAGGAGGAGAACCGGCTCCTCACCGAGAAGGCGGAGGCGGCGATCAAGATCGCGGAGCTGACGCAGAGCGTGACCGCGCTTTTGACGAATATGCCGGGCATGACCTCGTCGAAGGACGTCAAGACCGGCGAATTCCTCGCGTGCAACCAGGCGTTTGCGGAATTCGCGAACCGCAGAAAGCCGGAGGACGTCATCGGGCTGACGGACGCCGACATCTTTGACGAGGCGACGGCGGCGAAATTTGCCGCGGACGACAAAAAAGCGCTCTCCATGGACCATCCCTACAGCTTCTACGAGGAGGTCGTCGACGCCGCGGGGAACCCGCGCCAGTTCCAGACGACCAAGCTCAAGTTTACCGACACGACAGGAAGGCTCTGCACGCTGTGCATGCGCCTGGACTACACCGAGCTGATGCGCGTCAAGAAGGAAACGGCGGAGGCGAAGGAGGCGTATCAGAAGGCGCAGAGCGCCAGCGCCATCTATTCCAGCATCGCGCATACGCTTTCCTCGAACTATTCCTATCTCTACTGCGTCGACCTGGAAACGGACGAGTACGACGACTACAGCCAGGAGATCGTCGACGCGGACCTGCCGGAGGAGGAGCGCGGGCACGACTTTTTCAATACCTCCAGAAGACGCTCCGAGCAGATCCTGCATCCGGACGACGAACAGCGCTTCCTCGAGGCGTTCACGAAGGAAAACATTTTGCGTGAGATCGACGAGAAGGGCGCCTTCACGATCAGCTACCGGCATCTGCTGAACGGCGTGACCTCCTACGTCAGCATGAATATCACACGTATGCAGGAGGATGATCGGCACATCCTTGTCGGCGTGAACAACAACGGCGACATCGACGCCCGGAATGAGCTGACCGGGCTGCACACGGAGTCTGCGCTCTATATCCGGGGCAAGGAGCTGCTGCGCGCCCACCCGGAGGGGTGGTGCGTGATCGCGATGGATCTGGAGCACTTCAAGCTCTTCAACGAGTGGTATGGCAGAGAAGCCGGCGATGAGCTGCTTGCCCAGATCGGCGACCGGCTGACGCGCGTGGAGACGAAAACGGGCGGGCTTGCCTGCTATCTGGGGCAGGACGACTTTGCCCTGATCGTTCCCTACGATGAGGAGCAGGTCAAAAAGATGTTCGGGCACATCCATGAGCTGGTCGTGGAGCACGGCACGTCCGTGGGCTTTATGCCGGCGGTCGGCGTGTGCATGGCGGACGACGCGAGCATCTCCGTCGAGGAGCTGCTTGACCGTGCCGCGCAGGCGGCGCAGCACGCGAAGGAGGACTACCACCACCGCATCCGCGTCTTTGAGGAGTCCATGTACAAAAAGACGGAGCGGGACTATCAGATCCTCTCCGATTTCCAGTTGGCGCTGCAGAACGACGAGCTGTTCATCCAGCTCCAGCCCCAGTGCCAGATCGAAACCGGCAGGGTCGTGGGCGCGGAGTCCCTTGTGCGCTGGAAGAAGGCGGACGGGACGATGGTATCCCCGGGTATTTTCGTTCCCGTGCTCGAGCAGTACGGCTTTGTCACCGACCTCGACCAGTTCGTTTGGGAGGAGGTCTGCGCGTGGCAGCGCAAGTGGATCGACGGCGGGCACACGCCGCTTCCCGTGAGCGTGAACGTCTCCCAGATTGACATCTTCACCATCGACGTGCCGTCGCACTTTGAGCTGCTGCTGTGGAAGTACAAGCTGCCGGTGGACGTCATCAAGATCGAGATCACCGAGTCCGCCTACGTGGGCGACGGCTCGGTCGTGGATACGGTCAAGCGCCTGCGCGAAAAGGGCTTCCTCGTCCTCATGGACGACTTCGGAAGCGGCTACTCCTCGCTCAACATGCTGCGCAGCCTCAACGTCGACATCATCAAGCTCGACGCGCAGTTCCTGCGCATGAACAGCGACGACCGCAAGGGCGTACATATCCTGGAATCCATCGTCGGCATGGCGAAATCCATGGAGGTGCCCATCATCGTCGAGGGCGTCGAGACCGAGGAGGAAACGACGTTCATCAAGAGCCTCGGCTGCCGCTACGTGCAGGGCTACCATTTCTACCGCCCGATGCCGGTGCCGGATTTCGAGGCGCTCATTGGCGACGAGGGGAATATCGACACAAGCGGCTTTTTGCTGTAACAAACGGGAACGAGGGGCAAAGCGTTCGCTTTGCCCCTCGCCCTTTAAGGAGGATATACAATGCAGTTTCATACGGAGATCTTTTCACAGTTCAACAAGAAATGGGCGCTTTTGAGCGCGGGGACCATCGACGACTTCAACGCCATGACCATCAGCTGGGGCGGCATGGGTACGCTCTGGAGCCGCGACGTTGTGACCGTATACGTCAAGCCCGTGCGCTATACCTGGCAGTATATGGAGAAAAACGACTATTTCACGGTCAGCTTTTATCCGGAGGCAAATAAGCGAGACCTTTCCGTCATGGGCAGCAAGTCCGGGCGGGAATGCGACAAGGTCGCGCTGACCTCGCTCACGCCGAAGGCGCTTGCAAACGGCGTAACGTTCGAGCAGGCGGAGACAACGATCGTCTGCCGCAAGCTCTACTGGCAGGACCTTACCCGCAGCGTTATGCCGCAGGACGTGGTTTCGACCTACTACAAGGAAGAGGAGCCGCACCGGATGTATGTCGGCGAGGTCGTGGATATCATCCGGGGCTGAGCGCGCTCACAGGACGCCTTCGCTCCGGCAGATGTTATACAGCCGCTCCTTGGCGCGCTGGGAGAGTTTGCCGACCGTGGTGAAGGGGATGTCCATCAGCTCGGCGGTCTCCCGCATGCTGTAGCCGTAGACGAAGCGCAGCAGCAGTATCTCGCGGTAGCGCGGCGGCAGCTTTGCCATGCACTGCGCGAGCGCGCTGCCCTCCGCGCCGGAGAGGTCGACGGCGTTCTCCTCGTCCAGTTCTGCGCTCTCATGCTTTTTTCGTTCCCGGAGCAGGTCGATCGCCTTGCGCTCGGTGATGACCATGATGTAGCCCCGGGTCCTGGGGCTTTCGGGCTCCGCGAGGCGGCCCAGGTTCCGTGCGACGCTCTCAAACGCGTCGTGGACGGCGTCCTCGGCGTCCTGCTCGCCGCCGAGGATGCGCAGGGCAAGGCGGAGCATCGGCGCGCGGTAGAGGCGGTAAATACGCGCCAGCTTATCGTCGTGATTCAGTTCCGGCACGTCTATCACCACCTTATTTTCATATTTTATTGGAAAAAAATATGAAATACAAGTGTCAAATATCGGGCGTCTGTTCCGTTATATCAATAGAGGGAACAACGAGAGGGGGAAAGGCCCATGTCGCCATTCAAGATCGGAGATTCCCAGTTTCGGCCGGTATCCAATGTGTCCGGCAAAAAGCTCAAAGAAAAAGAAGCGCCGCAGAGCGCGCCGCCGTCCAAAAGCGCGTTTGACACCGCCAGCGTCAACTCGAACAGGCTCGCCGTGATGCCGCGCATGAGCACGGTCGGCGGGCAGGACGCGCAGCACGTGCAGAGCAAAACGGTGGAGTCGCTGCTCAAGGACTCCGCGGCGGAGCTGGACGAATTCTTTGCAAAGGGGTACGGCTTCGACGAGTAAGACTGGCGGCGGAGGAGCGCCGCGGGCAATAGACGAAGGAACGATACGGAAGAGCTAAGGAGGAATTGCTATGTCGATCGAAAGCTTGGGTATGCACAGGTCGGCGGGACCGGCGAGAACGGAACGCGCCGCGCGTCCCGAGAGAAAAGGGCCGGGCGTACCGCCGCCCGGACGCGGCTTTGACGCCGCGGAGGTGCGCGGGGACAGGCCGCAGCCGCCGCGCGCCTCGGATACGAAGGCGATGCTCGGCAAGCTCCACGAACGGGGGCTTCTGACAAACGTTTCGCGCCCGCTCGGACCGGACGGACAGCCGATCCAGACGGACGGGCGGGGCTACGGCCGCGCCTGGGGCGAAACCGCCGCGGCGTCGCAGCCGGAAATGGACGAGATCCCCGAGCAGTACCGCCGGCGCATCCATGAGGCGGTGGTCAAATTCGGCGAGCGGGAGTTCGGGAATACGCAGCAGCCGCAGGAGAGCGCGCCGGAGGGGCGCGTTTACGGGCGCCCGCGCCCGCAGCCGCCGCGCCCGCCGGAGGGCGCGCGCCGGGATAGCGGCGTGTTTACGATCAAGCTCTACAGCCCCGCGCGGGATACGGGCAAGACGCTGCGCATCGGCGACCACGTCATCCCGCTCGAGGAGGACGGCTCCATTCTCGCCGGGATGCCGGACGGCACCGTGCGCCGCATCACCTTCGACCAGAAGGTCATGGACGAGATGGTGGCGCGCGGCGAGGTCTGGATGGAGGGCGACGAGCCCAACCGGCCCGTGGAGGCGGACTACGCCGGCGCGGGCACCGAGGGCTTCAACGACATGCAGAAGAAGCTCATCCGCAAGGCGTACGACCTGCTCAAGCGGCAGGCGGAGATCGCGAAGGCGGCGGGCTTCGACAATATGCCGCGCCACGCTCCCGCCGCGACAAAGGAGCAGGAGCAGCTCGTCGGCGAGGGCCGCTGGAGCGTGGATTCGCTGACGAAAGAGATCATGGACTACGCGAAGGAGCTCGCAGACGGCGACGCGGAGAAGTTTTCGCAGCTGCGCGACGCCTTTGTGCGCGCGCACGCGAACTATGCGATCGAGCATGGAAACGGCGGAACGCAGGGCGTGACCGCGCAGACCTTCTCGGAAACGCTTGCCGAGCTCGACAAGCTCGCGGCGCCCGCAAGAGAGCGGGAAACCGGAGTTTCCGGCGAAGTGTCCGTGCAGGCCGGCGCGGAGAACGCGCCCAAGCCGCACGGCGACACTGCGGCGAACGAGCGTACTGGCAAGGGGAACCCCGCGCTTGTCGCGCAGCTCAAGGCGGAGCTGGAGCACCGTCAGGCGGAAATGCTCAAGCTTGTGCGCGATATGCTCGGCAAGCAGGGCAAGAACGTGGCCGGCGACGGCGTCTGGCGCGTGCTCGCGAGCGGCGACTTCCAGGTCGACGCCAAGACGAAGGCGGAGGCGCAGAAGAACATCGCCGAGGACGGCTACTGGGGCGTCGAGCAGACCAGCGATCGCATCGTCCGGTTCGCCGTCGGCCTCGCCGGCGCAAGCCCCGAGATGCTCGACAAGATGGAGGAGGCGTTCGAGAAGGGCTACGCCGAGGCAGAGAAGACCTGGGGCAGCGCGCTGCCGGAGATCACACAGCAGACCCGCGCGCGCGTCCACGAGAAGTTTGAAGAGCTGCGCAAGCAGCAAAACAACGGGGCTACCAATACCGCGGAGAACGGCGGCGCGGGCGCGACGATCGCGATCGTGCAGGCGCAGGCGGAATAAATACTGGAAATCGGCGTACATTCGTGATATGATTGCTTCAAAACAGTTGGGAAGGGTATTGGAGCAATGCTGAAGACGCGCACATGGATCATAGGATTCGCAGCGGTGGCAGTCGTATTGGCCGTTCTGGCCATACGGCTGTCTTCGCCGCGTTCAGAGGGCAACATCGCCGTGATCTCGCAGGATGGGAAGGTGCTGCGGGAGATAGACTTATCGCGCGTGACAGAGGAGTATCGATTTACCGTGGAAACGGACGACGGCGGAAGCAATGAGATATTGGTCCAGCCGGGACGCATCTGCGTGTCGGAAGCGGACTGCCCGGACAAGATATGTGTAAAGCAAGGATGGTTGACAGACAGCCCACTGCCTATCGTCTGCGCGCCGCACAAGCTGGTCATCGAGATCAAGGGCGCGGCGGACGCTGTGGACGCCGCGGCGCGCTGAGGGATGCCTATGGATACGAAGCGCATCACGCATCTGGCGCTGCTGACGGCGATCTCGCTGATCCTCTTCACGGTCGAGGCGCAGATCCCGCCGCCGGTGCCGGTGCCCGGCGTGAAGCTGGGGCTTGCCAATATCATCACGGTCTATGTCGCGTTCCGCTTCGGCATCTGGGACGCGCTGATGGTGCTGCTCGCGCGCATCGTGCTCGGCAGCGCCGTGACGGGCGCGGTGGGGGCGATGATCTTTTCGCTCAGCGGCGGGCTTTTGTGCTGGCTCGTCATGATCCCGCTGCGGCGCATTTTGACGCAGAAGCAGATCTGGGTGTGCGGCGTCGTCGGCGCCGTGTTCCACAACATCGGGCAGACGCTCGCCTGCATCGCCGTCTATCAGACCACGGCGGTGCTCGTGTATCTGCCCGCGCTACTGCTTTCCGGTATGGCGACGGGGCTTTTCACGGGCCTCACGGCGCAGTATCTGCTCAAGCGGCTCGAGGGACGGCTGTAGGCGGGGAAAGCAGGCTTGACTTTTTCGCGTGATAGTATAAGATAGTTCCGTCGACAAGCTTCGACATATTTTATTTATGGAGGAAACGGTATGAAAAAGAGTTTTGCGATACTCCTGACCCTTGCCCTCCTGGTCTCGACGTTGGCGCTTTCCCTGACGGGCTGCGCCAATCAGCCGGCCAAGGAGGAAACTCCGCCCGCGCAGGAAACGGGCATCTACACCCCCGGCACCTACACCGGCGAGGCACAGGGCTTCGGCGGCACGGTCACCGTGTCCATCACGGTCGACGCCAACAACATCCTGGACGTCAAGGCGGAGGGCCCCAATGAGACCGAAACCGTCGGCGGCGCCGCGCTGGAGCCGCTGGCACAGCAGGTCAAGGACGCGCAGGGCGCTGAGATCGACGGTGTAACGGGAGCTACCTTTACATCTGACGCGGTGAAGGCGGCGACCACGCTCGCCATTGCCGCCGCCAAGGGTGAGAAGGTCGAGCCCACGCCCGCCGCCGCGGCCGTTACGATCCCCGACGGCACCTACACCGGCAAGACCGCGTCGTTCGGCGTGATGAAGGAGATGGAGCTCGCCGTTACCTTTAAGGACGGCAAGATCGAGAAGATCGAGACGGTCTGCGCCGGCTCCGCCACGCAGGCGAACGAGGACGAGTACAGCCCCATCTACGCCACGGTGGAGGAAAAGCTCTTCCCGCGCATCATCGAGAGCCAGAGCCTGTCCGTCGACGCCATCACGGGCGCGACGGTGTCCAGCAACGCGGCGAAGAAGATCATCGCGGACGTCATCGACGCCAACGGCGGCAACTCCGCCGACTGGCGCAAGGACGTTGAGAAGTCCTCGAAGACCGAGGTGCTCAAGGACTATGACGTGATCGTGGTCGGCCTCGGCGCGTCCGGCGTCGCGTCCTATCTCAGCGCGGCGGAGAACGGCGCGGCCGTGTTCGGCATGGAGGCTGCCGCCAAGATCGGCGGCAACGGCACCAACACCGCGGGTCCGATGGCGGTCAACCCCGCGCGCCAGGTGGCGCTCAACGGCGGCGAGAAGTTCGTCGACGAAAGCGAGCTGCTGCAGGCGTGGATGGAGTACACCGACAACGACGCCAAGGAAGAGATCGTCAAGCTCTTCATCGACGAGTCGGGCAAGACGCTCGGCTGGCTCGAGGAGAACTGGGACTTCCAGGCGGGCGACGCCATGCGCGCATTCTATGATTCCCACCACTGGAAGCTCTGGACGTTCTACGCCGACAAGACCAACACCTCCAAGGACCTTGCGTACAACAACTCCATGGAGAAGGCAAAGGCGATGAACCCCAAGAACGAGTACATGACCGAGCTGACCGCCACCGATCTGCTCGTCGAGGGCGGCAAGGTCGTCGGCGTGAAGGCGGTCGCGCAGGACGGCACGACCTATGAGGTCTACGGCGATTCCGTCATCCTCGCCACCGGCGGCTATATCGGCAACGGCGAGATGACCAAGAAGTACACCGGCGCGGTCTGGCACACCAAGGGCATGACGCAGTGCGACGGCTTTGCCATCCGCGAAGCGCTGGAGCTCGGCGGCGCGCTCTACAACCCCGACGTCGCGGTCGAGGACCACATCGCGCAGCTGGACAACATCATCCGCTCGGATGACTACAGCAACAACGACAAGAGCATCCTGACCTCGCTGGTGCTCGACCTCAACTATCAGATGATCGACTCCAGGGGCGACGCCTTCGACGCCAACTACAACGGCCTCGGCATCGCGTTCAACGCCTGGGAGGCGGGCGCGAACTACTATGTCCTCATCAACGAGGATGAGTACAACGCCATCAAGACGAACGGTCTGATCAGCTTCAACGCGCCCATGTTCTTCAACCAGGGCGGCGAGTATGCCGAGGGCACGCCGGTCGAGAACCTGGACGAGATCATGGAGATGGGCAAGGCGTTCAACGACGTCATCGTCGCCGATTCTCTGGACGATCTCGGCAGCCAGCTCGGCATCAAGATCAATCTTGACGACGTCCACGGCCAGACCTCCGGCAAGATCTACTGCATCAAGGGCGCCGCTTACGTCTACAGCACCTGCGGCGGCCTGGATATCGACACCAACATCAACCTCCTCAAGGAGGACGGCACGCCGGTGGAGAACGTTTACATCGTCGGCAACGACTCCCTCGGCACGCTCAACGAGTCCAACAAGGCGTACGTCACCTACGGCGGCGCGGCGCAGGGCTGGGCTCTGACCTCCGGCCGTCTCGCCGGCGCGAACGCGGCGGCGAAGTACGCAGGCTGAAGCACAAAGCCGCAAAGCGGCAGATAACACACGGCGTCCGCCCATTCGGGCGGACGCCGTGTGTTTTTATTCAGCTGCGGGAAAAGGTGAAGATGCGGAACTGCGCGGTCACGGTGAGCTCACGGAGCGCCGCGAGGCGCTCCGCACCGTCCCTGGGCGTCTTCCAGGCGTAGGGGGTCATGTGGAAGAGCGCGAGGATGTCGGACGGCTCGCGCAGAGTGAACGACGTTTCCACGACGGCGGTGTCCGTGAGGGAAAAGCCGGGATACTCCTCGATCTTTTCCTCGTTTTCATACGGCGCGTCATAGAGGATTTCCTTGAGCTCCCACAGGTGGCGTGCCCCGGGCACGACGTAGAAAAAGCGCCCGCCGGGGCGCAGTACGCGGCGGAACTCCGCGTCGGCAAGCGGCGAGAAGCAGTCGACGACAAGATCGACGGACTGGTCCGCGAGCGGCAGGTGATAGACCGACGCGACCGCGATCTCCGCGCCGCCGCAGCGGCGGGAGGCGCGCTTCACGGCGGCTTTGGACAGGTCGATCCCGGCGAGGCGTCCACCGAGCGCGCCGACCGTATCCGACAGCGCGGCGGTATAGTACCCCTCGCCGCAGCCGGCGTCGAGCAGCACGGGCGCGGGAATGCCGGCGCCGCGGACCAGCGTGCAGAGCTTTGCGCGCAGCGGCTCATACCATCCGCCGTCGAGAAACGCGGTGCGGGCGGCGACCATCTGCTTGTCGTCGCCGGGGTCCTTCGAGTGGCGGCGGTTGACGGGCAGAAGGTTGACGTAGCCCTCGCGCGCAACGTCGAAGCTGTGCCCCTTGGGGCAAAAATAGCGGCGCTCCTCCCGCGTGAGGGAGGAGCCGCACAGAGGACAGGTAAAAACGGTCATATCAGAACGAGAACTTGGTGATGGAGATTTCCTTGTAGATGCGCTCGATCGTCTCGCCAAACAGCGGTGCGACCGTCAGGTACTTGAGCTTCGCGCGCTCCGCCTCGGGATGCGCGGGGATGGTGTCGAGCAGCGCGAGCTCCTTAATGTTGCTTGCCGCCAGACGCTCGATCGCGTCCTCGGAGAGTACGCCGTGGCTCGCACAGGCGTAGATGTTTCGTGCGCCGCCGACCTCGGCGAGCGCCTTCGCGGCAGTGACGACCGTGTTCGCGGTGTCGACGATGTCGGCGAAGAGGATGCAGTCCTTGCCCTGCACGTCGCCGATGACGCGCAGCGGCTGCGCCTCGTCCGGATCGTCCTCGCGCCTGTCCACGATGGCAAGGCCGGAGGCGAGCGTTTCCGCAAACTTGCGGGCGCGGGCGATCGGCCCGACGTCGGGCGAGACGACGACCATATCGTGGAGTGCGTCGCCGAATTTCTTGGCGTAATACTCGGCAAAGACCGGGTAACTGAGCAGGTTGTCCGCGGGAATGTCAAAAAAGCCCTGGATCTGGGACGCGTGCAGGTCCATCGTCACGACGCGGTCCGCGCCCGCGGCGGAGATCATGTTCGCCACGAGCTTTGCGCTGATGGGGTCGCGGGACTTGGTCTTGCGATCCTGCCGCGCATAGCCGAAGTAGGGGATGACCGCCGTGATGCGCCCCGCCGAGGCGCGGCGGCAGGCGTCGATCATGATGAGCAGCTCCATCAGGTTCTGGTTGACGGGCTTGCAGGTCGATTGAACGAGAAACACGTCGCTGCCGCGCACCGATTCGTTGAAGCTGCAGGAGACCTCGCCGTCGGCGAAGCTTTTGACCTCGTTGTCGCCGAGCTTGATGCCGATCGCCTTGCAGATGGCTTCGGCAAGGGGACGGTTCGCGTTGCCGGTGAACACCTTGATCGTGCGTTCGTGAGAGACCATGACAATAACTCCTTGTTGTTTGTAGTATCGCTGCTCCCCCAACGGGGAGGAGAGTTCAGTTCTGCGGCGGCGCCCAGTCCGGATACATCGGCGTATCGTATGCGACGTCATAGAACCGGTCGGGGTCGATATCGTAGTCGCGGTAGGCGTTCTTGCGCACATAGGACCAATCGCCGTCCTGACGCAGCGTAAAGACCGTACAGCCGCGCTGCGCGCCGTAGCGGCAGATATTGGAATAGGCGAGGTTGTCGATCGAGTAGTTGTAGCCGAGCAGCACGCCGTCATAGCGCACAATACCGTTGTTCACATGGTCGTGTCCGCTGAAGCACGCCTCCAGCGCGCCGACGCCCTCCGGCCCCAGCGCTTCAAAGAAGCCGTCCACGCTTTCGGGCGCCTCGCTCTTATGGCTGCCGAAGACGGTCGTGAAATAGACGCCCTCGTGCTCAAAGAGCGTGAGCACGTCGCGCGCTGCCATGGCGTGTCGAGCGTGCCGCCGCCGCGGTATACCGGACCCGGCACCGCAAAGGTGTTGTCGCCGCCGAGGACGACGAGGTCGGAGAGCATCATGATTTTCAGCTCGCGGTCGGACCGGATCGTATAGTGCCCGAGCGCTTCGTCATAGACGGGAACGAGCTGGGTATCGTAGGCGACCGGCTCGAAGCTGCGGATATAGCCGCGCAGCGCGAGCGAGCAGCCCCAGTTGACGGCGAAGATCAGAAGATAAACGCCCAAAAGGGCGCCGAGGACTGTGAGCAGGACCCGCAGTCACTTGCGGCGCGGCGCTTTTCCGCAGGTTCGTTTCGCCATTGCGGCATCGCCTCTAAACAGTTATTATATATGCTTGCCCCAAAATCGTCAATATGCGGCTCAGCGCTCAAACAGGCGCAGCACCTTGAGCTTCCAGGCGTTCGCGCCGCCGTAGGGGTGCTCGCGCAGCGGCAGGTTCCCGTGTGTCGAGCCGATGAGGACGGTGGAGGGGTGCGTGAACTCACGGAAGCCCCATTCGCCGTGATAGGCGCCCATGCCGGAATGCCCGACGCCGTTGAACGGAACGCCCTTGACCATCAGGTGGAGGCACACCTCGTTGATGCAGCCGCCGCCGTACTGCTGCGAGGACATGACGCGCTGCGCCCATGCCATGTCCTTCGTGAACAGATACAGGGCGAGCCCATGCTCGCGCCGCGCGATCGTATCCATGAGCGCGTCGATCTCCGCGTCGGGATAGGGGACGACGGGCAGGATGGGGCAGAACAGCTCGCGCCGCACGATTTCCTCGTCGATGCCGACGGGGTAGAGGATCGTGGGGGAGTAGCGCAGCGCCTCGGGATCGCCCTTGCCGCCGAAGACGACGCGGTCCGCGTACTGCCGGACCGCCTGATCGCATTTGTCGTAGGCGGCGCGGGAGACGAGACGCGCGTATTCCGGGTTCGAGGCGGGGTCGTTGCCGAGCTGGCGGAGGATCGCTGCCTTCAGCTCCTGCACGAACTCGTCCGCGACCTCCTGCGCCACGGCGACCTGATTGATGTTGATGCAGATCTGCCCGCTGTTGCAGATCTTGAAAAAAGCGATCTTGCGCGCGGCGTCGCGGAGGTCCGCGTCCCTGCGGACGACGCACCAGTTGCCGTTTTCACCGCCGAGCTCAAGCGCGACGGAGGTGAGGTGCTTCGCCGCGCTTTCCATCACATGGACGCCCACGCGCGGCGAGCCGGTGTAGAATATCTTGTCGAAGCGCTCGGCGAGGCACAGGTCGGCAACGTCGTGCCCGCCGTCGACGACGGCGGCGTATTCCTCGGGAAATGCGCGCGAAACGATCTTTTCCAGAACCGCCGTGCAGGCGGGGGTCTTGGAGCTTGCCTTGATAACAGCGGTGTTGCCGCCGGCAATGCTCGCCGTCAGCACGCCGAGCGAGAGCAGGATGGGGAAGTTGAAGGGACTGATGATGAGCGAAACGCCGTAGGGCATCTTGTAGACCCTGGTGAGCGCGCTCGGGAAGCACAGCAGCCCGCTCAGGTGCGTCTCCGGCTTCGCCCATTTTCTGACGCCGCGGATCGCTTCGTTGATCTCCAGCACAACGCTCCCGACGTCGCAGAGGTATGCCTCCGCCTCGCTCCTGCCCAGATCGGCGGCGAGCGCCCGCTTGAGCTCGTCCTCGTGCACGAGCACGGAGAGCTTGAGCTTTTCCAGCTGCTCAATGCGCCAGCCGACGTCCAGCGTGGCGCCGCTTCTGAAGAGATCGCGCTGCTTTTCCACGAGCGCGTGGATGCGTTCCTCGGTCCACATACGGCAAAACCCCTTTCCTCTTGCGAGATACGATCATTCTATCACGAATGCTTCTGTGTGACAAGCGTTGCTTTCACCATTGCCATTTTGCGGATATTGGCGTATAATCAAAAGAAAAAGGGGGACGAAGATATGGCGGTGTGCTGTGCGATCCTCTGCCTTGGAGCCGTGATGCTGGCGTGGTATCTTTCCGAGAAGGTCAAAAGCTGCTCGCTCAAGGCGACGTTTCTCAAGTCCATCGTCTCTCTGCTGTTTTTGACGCTCGCCGTCTGGAGCTGGTACGCGCGGGGCGGAAAACCGGAGAAGCTGGGGATATTTGTCATTTTGGGGCTGCTGTGCGGCTTGCTCGGCGATATCTGGCTGGATTTGAAGTATGTCTTTCCGGCACAGGACACGCCGTTCACCTATGCCGGCTTTTTGGCATTCGGGATCGGACACGTTCTCTATGTCGCGGGCATGGCGGTGCAGTTCGGCCCGCGCGGCGAGGAGGCGTATATTCTTGTCCCGATCCTGCTCGGCGTCGCGTGCGGCTTTCTGACGACCGCGCTGGAAAAGCCGATGAAGCTGTGCTACGGCAAGCTGAAGCCGATCGCGACCGCCTACGGCGCGACGCTGTTTTCGACGGTGCTGGTCGCGGGGAGTCTGGCGCTGCGTTACGACTGGCATGAGACGGCGCTGAACCTGCTCTTTGCCGGCGGCGCGCTGTTTGCGATCTCAGACCTCGTGCTCAGCGGGACTTATTTCGGAGAGGGCAGGGACCGGCCCGTCGACCTGATCCTGAACTATCTGACCTACTATCCGGCGCAGTTTTTGATCGCGTTTTCCCTGTATTTCCTGCGCTGAGAACAAAAGAGAGGTGCCTGGATATATGAAACGAAGCGAGATCAACGCCGCGCTGCGGGAGATGGAGGCGATGCTCCGGGAGTACCGCATCTCGCTGCCGGATTTCTGCCATTTTACGCCGGAGGACTGGCGGAGCAAGGGACACGACTACGATGAGGTGCGCGATAACATGCTCGGCTGGGACATCACGGACTACGGCCTGGGCAAATTCGACGAGGTGGGCTTTTCCCTCATCACGCTGCGCAACGGCAACCTGAAAATGAAAGAGAAGTACGCCAAGACCTATGCGGAGAAGCTGCTCTATCTCAAGGAGGGGCAGTACGCGCCGATGCACTTCCATTGGTCGAAGATGGAGGACATCATCAACCGCGCCGGCGGGAACGTGCTCATCCGCGTCTACAACTCGGACAAGGACGAGCGGATCGACCGCCGAAGCCCCGTCACCGTCCACGTCGACGGGCGGGAGAGCGTCGTGCCCGCCGGCACGCAGGTGCGTCTGGCGCCGGGGCAGAGCATCACGATCACGCCGCTGCTGTACCACGATTTTACGGTCGAGCCGGGCGGCGGGCCGGTGCTGCTCGGCGAGGTCAGCCAGTGCAACGACGACAATACCGACAACCGTTTCGAGCCGCCGATGGGGCGTTTCCCGCGCATCGAAGAGGATGAGCCGCCGTATCGGCTGCTGTGCAACGAATACGGCGCGGCGCGGGAAGGAACGGACAAATAAAAAAACAGTTTACCGCAGGGCGTTCCTGTGCTAAACTAGAAAATAAGGAAATCTTCGTCGTAAGATTTCGGGAAGGCTTCTGGAATCTTGTAAACAACATGGGCTGAAAAGGAAAGGAGAATTATCATGTACAGATTTTTTGTTGACAATTCCGCGATCCGTCCGACCTTTGTGTTCAACGAGATGGAAAAGACGCCCGAGGAGGGGGATGTGTTCAAGGTGGATCACGACGTCTTTGAGATCTATGACGTCCATCACCATCTGGAGAACCATGTCCTGTATCTTGACGCGCACCTGAGGCCGCTGGAGGAATGACCTCCCCCGATTTCTGAAAAAGAGCCGTCCCGCAAGGGACGGCCCTTTTATTCACGATATCAGAACTCCGGCGGCTTCTCCTCTTTCAACTCGGTGGCGATCTGGTTTTTGCCGGAGCGCTTTGCCTGATAGAGCATTTTGTCGACGTCCAGCATGGCGCGCTTGAGCTGGTCGTACGCCTCGCAGGAGATCAGACCGCCGCTGACCGTGACCGTAAGCCCCGGAACGTCCCGCCAGGCGAGGGAGGCGACAGACTGGCGCATCGCATCGGTACGCCGGAAGGCGTCGTCCATGCTGTCGGCGTACATCAGACAGACGAACTCCTCGCCGCCGTAGCGCGCGGCAAATTCGGCGGTTTTGGGCGTCATCGCCTCGCTCAGCTTCTGCGCGACGGTGCTCAGCACCGTGTCGCCGAACTGATGACCGTAGGTGTCGTTGAGGTGCTTGAAATTGTCCACGTCGAACATGGCGATATAGCAGCCCTCGCGCTTGAGGTGATCGTCGCGCAGCGAGCGCTCCTGCGGCTTTTTATAGACCAGATCGAGGCGGCGGGACAGCTCGCGCCGGTTGTAAAGCCCCGAGAGCGCGTCGCGGGTGGACATGCTGCGCAGGCGCTCCATCAACTCCAGATTGCGCGCGCGCTCCGCTTCGTACTCCCGAAGGATGATGCCGGTCAGACTGACCAGCGACAGGCCCGCGAGAAGCAGGGACAGCTTGATATTGTGATAACGCTGCGCTTCTGTGATCGGCATGGCAAGCGAGGGACAGACGCGGTCAAGATGAAGCGTGGCAAGCATTTCAAAAAATGAGATGAAGAAAACGATGCCGCGTGTCCGCCCGCGCAGCAAAACGGCGGCGTTGAACAGCCCCAGAAGATAGAACAGGGTAAGGCCGCTGTCAAGCCCGCCGAAGGCAAAAAAAGCAATCGGAAAGAGTACGAAATTGAGGACGCAGACGGACGCCGTCCGCATCCAGGGAACCGGCTCGCGGCGGCGCAGGCAGAGGATCAGCAGGACGGTCAGCCAGACGACGCAGGCGCAGGCGCTGACGAGCGCGACCGGACTCATCCGCTGCACGACCGACATGACCAGAGCGCATGCCGCCGTCAGGATGCCGGTGGCCAAAACGGCGACATAGACCCGTCCATCCAGCGAGCCGATCGTATTCCAATGCTGTGCCGCATGTGCTTTGATGGATCTTATGGACATGAGAGCCCTCCGTTTTTACCGCTCAGCCGTCTTGCTGCAAATCATAGTGCCGGTCGAGAAGGCGGGCTGTAAAATCGTTGCAGCTCATGGGCTTGTCGAAGAAATAGCCCTGGACAATATCGCAGCCGATCTGGCGGGCAAAGTCGATCTGCTCGGCGTCCTCGACGCCCTCGGAGACCGCGGTCTTCTGCAGCTCGTTGATCATATCGGCGACCTTGCGCAGCACGACGCGATCCTTCTCGTCCTTGCTGTTGAGGTTTTCAAAGAAGCTCTTGTCCAGCTTGATCGTGTCGAGATCCAGACTCTTGAGCATGTTGAGCGAGGAATAGCCTGTGCCGAAGTCGTCGAGCGAGACCTTGACGCCGTTTTCGTGCATCGCGCGGATGAACTCCTGCAGCGCCGAGAGGTTCTCGTAGAAAGAGGATTCGGTGATCTCGATTTCCAGATACTTTCCGTCGATATCGTATTTCTGAAGGATGTCGAGCGTGTCCTTGACCAGAGTCTCCCGGTAAAAATCACTCTGGGAATAGTTGACTGAGACGCACACCGGTTCGATCCCGTCGTCAAGCCAGCGGCGGAGGTCCCGGCAGACCACGTCGAGCATATAGAGGTCGATCGCGGTGACCATTCCGCTTGCCTCCGCGGCGGGGACGAATTCCGCCGGCGAGATGAACTTGCCGTCACAGTTCCAGCGCACCAGCGCCTCCGCGCCGTACAGCTCGCCGGTCGCCGTGTTGACCTTGGGCTGATAGAACGCGGACAGCTCGTGCGCGCGCAGGGCGGCGGGAAGCGTCTGGGCGACCTGCTTGACATGGAGCATGAAATCCATCGCGGCGGGATCGAAATACGCGATCGGCACATGGTTCTTCTTCGCCTGTTCGTTGGCGAACGAGGCGTTGGAGAGAACCGTGGAGACCGGGTCGCCGTCGTTCGCGGGATAGACGCCGATCCACGAATCGACCGTCAGGCGCGTGCGCATCCCCTCGCTGTTGAGAATGAGGTTGAGCGAGGAGGCGAACTTGAGAAAGCGATCCAGCCGCTCCTTGCGCACGAGGACGAAGAAGTTGTCACCGCCGAGGCGGGCGACCAGCTCGCTGCGGTGGTCCATAAAGCCGTAGAGCCGCAGCGCGTACTGGCGGATCACGGCGTTGCCGTTTCCGGAGCTGTTGGCGGGGCTGTTGCTGGCGCTGTTGAGCTGGCGGGTGATGAACTTGAAGTTCTTGAGGTTGACAAAGCAGCCCGCGTAGTCGCCGATCGAGCCGTTGCGCTCAATGCGCGCGCCATAATAGGAGACGCCCGGGCTGTTGGCAAGGCCGGTGAGCAGGTCAATATAGGACAGCCGCTCGATCCGATGCACCATGTTCACGCGGCTGAACTGGATGGCGACCAGCCGGGAGACCGCGGAGATATGCTTGCGCTCCTCCTCGCTCCATTCGTGTCCGGCGACGGGGTAGAGCTTCACGGTGCCGGTCGTCATATAGAGATCGACATAGTTGAGCGTCATCGGCTCGCTTCCCGCATCGTCGCGGAAGGTCGTGCCGAAGCTGTCGCCCTTTCCGCTCAGGTCATAGGAATTGGGCGCGAACTCGAGATGGATGTCGATTTTTGCGATGGAGAGCATCTCGACAAAGGGCTTGATATAGGGAAGAAGCTTTTCATAAAGCGTATGGATGTCCGATTCCTCAAACTCGGCGTTGAGGATCAGTTCCATTAGGGCATTGAGCATTTGTTCGGAATTCTGCGTATCCATTTGCAACGATCCCTTACTATATTTTATGTTTTCTCAAAATATAATTATACAACAAGTAGTTCGGTAAGGCAAGAAAAATTTTAGCGGGGCGCAGATTGACGCTGCAAATGGATTATGTTACTATAAAATAAAAACAGAACTGCAAAAGAGATCGGGGAGAAGCGGAGCATGAAAAGAGTGATCGCATTGCTTCTGGCGGCGGCGATGCTGCCGGCGCTCGCCGCCTGCGCCGGAAAGAGCGCACAGAGCGCTCCGAGCGCGGCGCAGAGCGCTTCGCCGGAGAACAAGGTTTACAAGATCGGCATTGCCGTTTATGATTATCACGACGCATTCATGGCGCTTTATATGAGCGAGGTCGAGAGTTATTTCAATACGCTCAACGAAGACGGCGTGAGCTACGTTTTCACGATCGCCGACGGCAAAGGGAGCCAGAAAGAGCAGAACAAGCAGCTCGAGGACTTCATTTCGCAGAAGGTGGACGCCATTATCCTCAACCTCGTCGAGACGTCGACCGCGGAGCCGATGATCGACAAGATCGCGGAGGCGGGCATCCCGCTGGTGCTCGTCAACCGCGAGCCGCGCGTCAACGGGGAGGAGGAATCCTATCCGGGCATCGTGGACAACGAAAAGGTCTGCTATGTCGGCGCGAACGCGCAGCAGTCCGGCGAGATGCAGGGCGAGATCATACGGGACCTCCCCAATCACGGCGACGTCAACGGCGACGGCAAGGTCGGCTATATCATGATCGAGGGCGACCCGGAGAATCTGGACGCGAAATATCGCACGGAATACTCTGTCAAAACGCTGCTCGACGCCGGAATCAAGCTGGAGAAGGTCGACGGCAGGGTCGGCGACTGGCGCTATGACCTCGGCAAGGAGATCGCCGCGATCGACCTTGCGAAGCATGGCGACGCCGTGGAGGTCGTTTTCTGCAACAACGACGCCATGGCGCTCGGCGCGGCGGTTTCTATCGCCGCGGCGGGGCGTACGGTCGGAAAGGACATCTATCTCGTCGGCGTCGATGCGCTCGATGTGTGCGTGGAGATGGTCGAAAACGGCTCCATGACCGGAACGGTGCGCAACGACTATATCAGCCAGTCGCACAAGGCGGTCGACGTCGCGGTCGCGGCGATCCGGGGCGAGCCGATCGAAAACTATTACTGGATCGACTATGTAAAGATCGTAAAGTGACAGCAAAACAAGAAGGCGGTCTGCCAAGCTCGGCAGACCGCCTTGTAAAATTCGGGGCGGTACGTTATACTGAAACCGTACGAAAAATTCGCGGGGGAGGGAATGTCTTGAGCGAAATGCTGCGCGTGCTGCAATGGCAGATGAAAACCGGCTGCGCGGACGCACTTGCGCGCGCGGAGGCGGGCTGCAAGGAGGCAAAGCGCCAAAACGCCGACCTTTTGGCGCTGCCCGAGATGTTCTGCTGCCCCTACGAGACGGCGGAGTTTCCGCGCTATGCAGAGATCGAGGGCGGCGAAACCTATCGTCGCTGCGCGGAGTTGGCGCGAACGTACGGCATTTGGCTGTCTGCCGGTTCCGTGCCGGAGCGCGGCGCGGACGGGCGGGTCTATAACACCGCCTACGTTTTTGACCGCGCGGGCAGTTGCGCCGCCAAGCACCGGAAAATGCACCTTTTCGACATTGACGTCAAAGGCGGACAGGCGTTTCGCGAGTCGGACACGCTCAGCGCCGGAAACGAGATCACGGTGTTCGATACCGAGTTCGGCAAGATGGGGCTTTGCATCTGCTACGATTTCCGCTTTCCCGAGCTCGCGCGGCTGATGGCGCTGCGCGGCGCGCGGGTATTGCTCGTGCCCGCGGCGTTCAATCTTACGACGGGGCCGAAGCATTGGGAGCTGATGTTCCGCGCGCAGGCGATGTTCCACCAGGTCTACGCGCTCGGCACGGCGCCCGCGCGGGACGATTCGGCAAGCTATCAGTCGTGGGGGCACAGCATCGCGGTCGACCCGTGGGGCGCGGTGGCGGCGCAGCTGGACGAGCGCGAGGGCGCGCAGCTTGTGACGCTCGATCTGCGCGAGGCAGACGCGGTGCGCGAGCAGATCCCGCTGCTGCGCCACCGCAGGGAGGACGTTTATTCATTGACCGCGCGTGCGGTCGATTCAAACAAAGGGGAGGATAGACATGAACAATTTTAAGTACTACACGCCGACACATGTGGAGTTCGGCAGAGGCGTCGAGGAAAAGGCGGGCGAGCTCGTCAAAAAGTTCGGCGGCAAGAAGGCGCTTGTCCACTTCGGCGGCGGCAGCGTCAAGCGCAGCGGGCTGCTGGATCGCGTGCTCGCGTCGCTGGACGCGGCGGGCGTTGCGCACGTGGAGCTCGGCGGCGTCGTACCGAATCCGCGCGTTTCCAAGGTGCGCGAGGGCATCGAGCTTTGCCGGCGCGAGGGCGTGGACTTCCTGCTCGCCGTCGGCGGCGGCAGCGTGATCGACTCCTGCAAGGCGATCGCCTACGGCCTCGCCTATGACGGGGACGTCTGGGAGCTTTATGAGCACAAGGCGGCGCCGCAGGCGTGCTATCCCGTCGGCTGCGTGCTGACGCTCGCCGCCACGGGCAGCGAGATGAGCGATTCCAGCGTCATCAGCAACGAGGAAAACGGCAAAAAGCGCGGCGTGAACAGCGATCTTTGCCGCTGCAGGTTCGCCCTGCTGAATCCGGAGCTGACGTTCACCGTGCCGCCGTACCAGACCGCGGCGGGCTGCGCGGACATCATCTCGCACACGATGGAGCGCTATTTCTCCGGCGAGGAGGTCACGGAGCCGACGGATTCCATCGCGGAGGGGCTGATCCGCTCCGTGATCGAGATGGCGCCGCGGGCGCTCAAGAACCCGGAGGATTACGAGGCGCGCGCCGCGATCATGTGGGCGGGCAGCCTGTCGCACAACGGACTGACCGGCTGCGCGCGCGGCGGACACGGACGCGTCGGGGACTGGGCGTGCCACCAGCTCGAGCATGAGCTCAGCGGCATGTTCGACGTGACCCACGGCGCGGGGCTCGCGGCGATCTGGGAGGCGTGGTCGACCTACGTGATGGGCAGCGCGCCCAAGCGCTTTGCCAGATTTGCGCGCAACGTCATGGGCGTCGTTGAGGCGGACGACGAGAAGGCGGCGCTCGCCGGTATTGCGAAGTATAAGGAGTTTCTGCACAGCATCGGCATGCCGACGAACCTGCGCGAGCTGGGCCTTGAGCTGACCGACGAGCAGCTCGACAAGCTTGCGTACAACTGCTCGTTCGAGGGCACGCGCGACATCGGCTCCATCCGCGTGCTGCAGCAGGCGGACATGCGCGAAATCTACCGTCTCGCGCGCTGACGGAGGAGGCGCTTGTGCAGACGATCGATCATGTCCGCTTGAGCGCGGACGAAACGAAGCTCGTGATCCTCGACCAGACGCAGCTTCCTAACCGCGAGACGTATTTGGAGCTCTCCTCCGCGGAAGAGATGTACGAAGCCATTAAAAAGCTGCGCGTGCGCGGCGCGCCCTGCATCGGGATCTTCGCCGGCTTTGCCATGTTTGTGCTCGCACAGGGGCTCAAGCAATCGACTTATGAAGAATTTGCATCGAAATTCCGCGAGCTTTCCGCCTATCTCAACTCCTCCCGGCCGACGGCGGTGAACCTCAGCTGGGCGCTGCGGCGCATGGAGCGAGTCGTCTCGGAGCATGCGGGTATGGCGCCGGCGGAGATACTGCCGCTGCTGCGCGCGGAGGCGCAGGCGATCCTCGACGAGGATATCGCCATGTGCAGGGCGATCAGCGAGCATGGACTGAGCCTTTTGAAGGATGGCGACTGCGTTTTGACGCACTGCAACGCCGGTCCCATCGCAACGTCAAAGTATGGCACGGCAATCGGCCCGCTGATTCTCGGAGCGGAGAAAGGCATAAAGCTGAAAGCCTTTGCAGACGAGACCAGACCGCTGCTTCAGGGAGCCCGCCTGACGAGCTGGGAGCTGAACAACGCGGGCGTCGACGTGACGCTGATCTGCGACAACATGGCGTCCATGGTGATGAAGAACGGCTGGGTGCAGTTCTGCTTCGTCGGCTGCGACCGCGTCGCCGCCAACGGCGACACGGCGAATAAGATCGGCACCTCGGGCGTCGCCATTCTGGCAAAGCACTACGGCATCCCGTTCTATGTGCTCGGCCCCACCTCGACCATCGACATGAACTGCCCGACGGGAGACGATATCCAGATCGAGCTGCGCGAGCCGGAGGAGATCAAGACCATGTGGTACCGCGAGCCGATGGCGCCCGCCTCGGTCAAGTGCTTCAACCCCTCGTTCGACGTGACAGACCATAGACTCATTAGCGGGATAATTACAGAAAAAGGCATCTGCCGCGCACCCTATACCGAGAGTTTGACAGCGCTTTTTCAATAGAAAATGAGGAGGATAACCAATATGTCTATTAAAGAATCCCCGTCTGCCTGCATTGCGGCGGATGAAGCGAATATTGCGAAGGTCGTACTCTTTCCCGGCGACCCGCTGCGGGCAAAGACCGTCGCGGAGACCTATCTGGAAAATCCGGTGCTGTTCAACTCCGTGCGCAATATGTACGGCTATACGGGGACGTATCAGGGCAAGCGCATCTCGGTCATGGGCAGCGGCATGGGTATCCCGTCCGCAACGCTCTACGCCCACGAGCTGTTCCACTTCTACGGCGTCGAGGCGATCATCCGCATCGGCTCCGCGGGCGGCGTGGCGGAGGATGTGAAGCTGCGCGACCTCGTCGTGGCGATGTCGGCGTCCACCAACTCGCATTTTGCCGACCAGTACGGTTTTCCGGGCCAGCTCACGCCGCAATCGGACTATGACATGCTCAAAACCGCGGTCGCCGCGGCGGAGCGCATCGGCGTCAACGCCCGCGTGGGGCAGGTGTTCACCGCGGATATGTTCTACAACGCCAACGAGAAGGCGGGGGAGATGTACCGCAGGTTCGGCGTGCTCGCGCTGGAAATGGAAACCGCCGGCATCTACTGGGAGGCGATGGCGTCGGGCAAGCGCGCGCTGAGCCTGCTGTCGATCTCCGACCACATCTTTACCGGCGAGGGGCTTTCCGCCGCCGAGCGGCAGGATACCTTCCGTGAGATGATGGAGGTCGCGCTCGAAACGGCAACAAAATTTGCGTAAGTCAATAGACTGAAACAATATAATCTACTTGGAGGTGCTTATGAGTCTGCGGGAAAAACTGAATGCGCTGTCGAAGGAGTTGTTTTTCGGCGAGCGTGTGTCGATCCGTCCGATCCGGGACGACGACGATCTTTGGTACGCCGTGGTAGAGTGCCGGCTGCTGCCGGAGCAGGAGGATTTCGTCAATCCGGCCGGCTTCTCGATTGGCAGGGCGTATCTGAGTCCCGCGGACAACTATCCGTGCGTCATTTTGGACGAGAACGGAAGGCGCATCGGTTACATCGTCCTGCGCGAATGGCTTGGGGACGGCAAAGCCTATAACTGGAGCTATTATTTGGACAAGGACAGCCAGGGACGCGGTTACGGAAGGGCGGCGGCGCTGCTCGCTGTCAGGGTGCTGAAGGCTGCTGACCCCGATATGCCGATAAAGCTCTCCACGGAGCAGAAAAACGTCAAAGCGCAAAGGCTCTATGAGAGCATCGGCTTTGTACGCTCCGATGAGATGGACGGCGACGATTTGGTATTTGTGCGGTAACAAAAGAAAACGGCTCTGCCGCGGCAGAGCCGTTTTTCTTTTTCGTCAGATGCAGGAATATTCCATGCCGTATTCCCAATCGCAGGTATTGCCGCTCAGATAGTTGACCGCAGGGTCGGACGCGACCGAAAAACCGCATTTTTTGTGCGTTTTGATCGAGGGCACGTTTTCCTTGTCGACGCAGTCGCAGAGCTTGAACGGCCCTTTCCGCTTCAATGCGTCGAGCATGGCATCCAAAAGCTTCGCGGCATAGCCGCGCCGCCGGTAGTCGGGGTGCGTTTCCAGCGCCTCGAGGTAGTAAAGCCCGTCTTCGATGCGGCAGGTGCGCGCGGCGCTGACCCAGACGCCGTCCTCCTCGAGCACCCAGTAGACACGATCGGGCGCGGTAAAGAAGCCGGTTTCGAGAAAGTCGATGAAATCCTGCTCCGCCCTTTTGAGCGCTTGCGAGCGGTCGGCGATGTTGGGATAAAACTCCTCCGCGTTGACCGTGTTGCCCTCGGCGTAGAGGTCCATCAGCTTTCGCGTGTCGATCTCTTTGAGGGCGGTGAATTGGTAAAGCATGGCGCTTCCTCCTTCATTCTGTCAATCGCTGCGCCTTCTGGAGCGCCGCGTAAGCGCCGCCTTTTGCCATCAGCTCGGCGTGGCTGCCCTGCTCGACGATGCGCCCGTCCTCCACGACCGCGATGCGGTCGGCGCTGCGGATGGTCGAGAGCCGATGGGCGATGATGATGCTCGTGCGGCCTCGGCTCAATTCGTCGAGGCTCTGCTGAATGCGCTGCTCG
>SVKM01000016.1 GCA_015068465.1 Oscillospiraceae bacterium
CTGCACGGCGGACAGCCTGACCGCCGGCCACTTCATGGCGCTGACGCTGATGAAGCGCCTGCAGCAGGCGGGCAACAAGCCCATCGCGCTCATTGGCGGCGGCACGACGATGATCGGCGACCCCTCCGGCCGCACGGACATGCGCAAGATGCTCACGCGGGAGGACATCGAGCACAACGCCGAATGCTTCAAGCGCCAGATGGAGAAGTTCATCGAGTTCGGGCCCGGCAAGGCGACCATGCTCAACAATGCCGACTGGCTGATGGGGCTGAACTACATCGAGCTGCTGCGCGAGGTCGGCGCGTGCTTCTCGGTCAACAACATGCTGCGCGCCGAGTGCTACAAGCAGCGCATGGAGAAGGGGCTTTCGTTCCTCGAATTCAACTACATGATCATGCAGTCATACGACTTCTACTACATGTTCCAGCATTACGGCTGCAACATGGAGTTCGGCGGCGACGACCAGTGGAGCAACATGCTCGGCGGCACGGAGCTGATCCGCCGCAAGCTCGGCAAGGACGCCCACGCCATGACGATCACGCTGCTCACCGACTCGCAGGGCAAGAAGATGGGCAAGACCGCCGGCAACGCCGTCTGGCTCGACCCGAACAAGACCAGCCCCTACGATTTCTACCAGTACTGGCGCAACGTCGGCGATGCGGACGTGATGAAGTGCATCCGCATGCTGACTTTCCTGCCGCTGGAGCAGATCGATGAAATGGACAAGTGGGAGGGCAGCGAGCTCAACCGCGCCAAGGAGATCCTTGCCTACGAGCTGACGAAGCTTGTCCACGGTTCGGAGGAGGCGAACAAGGCGCAGGAGAGCGCGAAGGCGCTCTTCGGCGGCGGCGGCAGCATGGAGAACGTGCCGGCCACGACGCTGACCGACGCAGACCTAACCGACGGCAGGATCGACATTTTGAGCCTGCTCGTCAAAACGGGCCTCTGCCCGTCCCGCGGCGAGGCGCGCCGCCTCGTGCAGCAAAACGGCGTCACGGTGGACGACCAGAAGGTCGGTAGCATCGACGAGAGCTATGATAAAAACAGGCTTTCTGGGAATGGACTGATGATAAAGAAAGGAAAGAAAGTCTATCACAAAGTGACGATGTGAGCATAAGGAAAGGAGAGCGGCGCCGCCGCTCTCCTTTTTTGCTGCTTTTGCGCGTTATGCCAGCTCCTTCGCGAGCTGATCGAGCTGCGCGCGGCTCTCGTCCGTCAGCGCGCCGGTGATCTTGACGGCGGTTTCCGCGAAGGTGAGATCCTTCATGCCCTCGAGCATCGCGCGCATGCCCTTTGCCGCCATCGGCGCCCACGAGCCGTTTTCGACAAAGGCGACCGTGCGCTTCTGATAGCCGCGGTCGGTCAGGTGCTCGATGAACGTGCGCATGGTGGGGAACACGCCGCCGTTGTACGTCGTGGTGCACAGCACGAGCTTGCCGTGGCGGAACGCGTCCTCGACCGCCTCGTATTCGTCGTCGCGGGCAAGGTCGGTGACGACCACGCGCCCGACGCCGTTTTCCCTGAGCTTCTTTTCGAGGTATTCCGCCGCCTCGCGCGTGTGGCCGTAGACGGTGGTGTAGGCGATGACCACGCCGTCGGTCTCGACGCCGTAGCTCGACCAGGTGTTGTAGAGGTTGAGGTATTCGGACAGGTCGCCGGTCAGGATGGGGCCGTGCAGGGCGCAGATTGCCTTGAGTTCGACGCTGCCGAGCTTTTTCAGCAGCGCCTGCACCTGCGCGCCGAATTTGCCGACGATGCCGAAGTAGTAGCGCCGCGCCTCGCACGCCCAGCCCTCCGGGTCATCGTAGTCCTGCGCGCCGAACTTGCCGAAGGCGTCCGCGGAGAAGAGAACCTTGTCCGCGCTGTCGTAGGTCATCATGACCTCGGGCCAGTGGACCATCGGCGCGGCGAAGAAGGTGAGCGTGTGCCTGCCGAGCTCCAGCTTCGCGCCGTCGCCGACGACCATGCGCCGCTCGGCGTAATCCGTGCCGTAGAGGTTGGCGATCAGCTTGAACGCCTGCTGCGTGGCGACGATCACGGCACCCGGGTATTTGTCCATGAACGCGGTGATGTTGGCGCTGTGGTCGGGCTCGACGTGCTGCACGATGAGATAGTCCGGCGTGCGCCCCGCGAGCGCGGCGTCGAGCTTCCGGAACCATTCCTCCCCAAAATGCGCCTCGACGGTATCCATGACGGCGATCTTCCCGTCCAGGATGACGTAGCTGTTGTACGCCATGCCGCCCGGCACTTCGTAAAGGCCCTCAAAAAGGTCGATGTCGTGGTCGTCCACGCCGATGTATTTGATGTCGTTCGTGATCTGGATGTCCATGGGTTTGTCCTCCGTTCCAATTTTTCAACGCTGTTATTCTATCACGCGGGCGGGAAAAAAGCAATTGGTCACAGCAGATCTTCCAGGCTGTGGATGAAGCGGTCGCAGGCGTCCGGCATATCCCGCTCGACGTCGGCGAAGACCGCGTCGAATATGCCGATGACGGTAAGCCCTGCTTCCCTTGCGGCGCGGCAGGAGCGGACCGAATCGTCGACAAGGATGCAGTCCTCCGGCGCGACGCCGAGCAGCTCCGCGGCGCGGCGGAAGGCTTCGGGGTCGGACTTGTTGATGCCGAGCTCATGCGCGTAGACGACGCGTTCGAAATACGGCGAAAGGCCGTGGACGGCGAGCGCGGTGTCGCAGTGCTCCGGTACGGCGCTCGTGAAGACGGCGAGGCGCTCGCCGTCCGCTTTCAGCTTGTCCAGCGCTTCGCGGGCAAAGGGCTTGAGCGCGACGTGCGCGTAGCTGTCCTCGGCGAGCGCCATCCACTCCGCCATGATGTCCTCGCAGCTCTCGGAAAGATTGCCGTATTCCCTGGTGAACTGCGCGGCGAGCGGGAAGATCATATGCGCCATGCCGTCGCGGTACTCCTGCGTGTAGGGCAGGCCGCGGCGGGCGAGAAACGTGCGGTCGACGTTTGCCCAGATCCCGTTGGAGTCGATCAGCGTGCCGTCGAGGTCGAACAGATACAAAAAAACACCTCCAAACGCTTGCGAAATCAAGAGGTTTCTGATAGGATATCTTGCATTGTAACACAACGGAGTGGGGACAGACAAGTATGAACAGAAAAACAAAGCAGATCGTGCTGCCGCTGCTGGCGGCGTTTATCTGGGGCTCCGCCTTCGTGGCGCAAAAAGGCGGCGCGGAGGTGCTCGGCGCGCTGTCGTTCAACTGGACGCGCTCGCTGGTCGCCGCGCTGGGGCTCCTCGTGCTGGTCAAGGTGCTGGACAAGCGCTCCGCCGCGCCGGAAAAGAGCGACGCCGAGAAAAAGAAGGACAAACGCGAGCTGCTGCGCGGCGGGCTTGTCGTCGGCACCATCCTCGCGGTCGGGTCCACGCTGCAGCAGTACGGCGTCGGCATGACGACCGCGGGCAAGGCGGGATTTCTGACGGCGCTCTACATCGTGCTTGTCCCGCTTTTCGGGCTTTTGTTCGGCAAGCGCGTGCGCGCGCTCGTGTGGTGCGGCGTCGGCGTCGCGGTGGCGGGGCTTTATTTCCTGAGCTTTGCCGCCGGCGGCGCGCCGGTGTTCAACAGCGGCGACCTGCTTGTCATCGCCTGCGCGTTCGTGTTTTCCTCACATATCCTTGCCATCGACCACTATACCAAGACCATCGACGGCGTCAAGCTCTCCTGCGTGCAGTTCTTCGTCGCGGGGATCGAGCTGCTGGTCCCGGCGCTGATCGTCGACGGGCTGCCGGTGCGGGCGATCCTGGACTGCCTCCCGTTCATCCTCTATACCGGCGTGCTTTCAGGCGGCGTTGGCTATACGCTGCAAATTCTTGCGCAGAAGGACGGCGACCCCGCGGTCGTGTCGCTTCTGCTGAGCCTTGAGTCCCTGTTTGCCGCCGTCAGCGGCGCGATCGTCCTGCACGAGCGGCTCAGCGCGCGCGAATATCTCGGCTGCGCGCTGATGCTCTGCGCGGTTGTGCTGGTGCAGCTGCCGGAAAAGAAAAAAGAACCGGCAAAAAGTTGACCCGGCGCACGATGGATGATATAATACTTATTTGCAATTGAAATTCTACAGACAGAGGGAAAACTATGCGGATCAATGTACTGGGCGTCGGCTTTGACAACGTGACGATGGCGGAGGCGCTCGCGCGCGGTGAAGAGCTGCTGCGAAGCGAGGGCGCGCACTATGTCGTGACGCCAAACCCTGAGATCGTGGAGGCGTGCCGCGCGGACGCGGAAGCGATGGAGGCGGTCAACGGCGCGGATCTGGTGCTGCCGGACGGCATCGGCGTGATCTACGGCGCAAAAATACTGAAAACACCGCTCAAGGAGCGCGTTCCGGGCATCGAATTCGGTACTTCAATGATAGAATGGTGCTCAAAAAACGGAAAGTCAGTCTATTTTTTGGGCGCGAAGCCGGGCGTCGCCGAGCAGGCGGCGGAAAATCTCAAGCAGCGCTTTAGTGGACTTATCATTGCCGGAACGCACGACGGCTATTTCAAAGACGACGCCGAGGCGGCGGGGTGGATTCGGGAAAGCGGCGCGGACATGGCGCTGATCTGTCTCGGCGCGCCGAAGCAGGAGAAGTTTATGGCGCGCTACGGCGCCGAAACAGGCGCAAAGCTGCTGCTGGGACTCGGCGGCTCGCTGGACGTGTTTGCCGGCGTTGCGCAGCGGGCACCTGAATTTTATGTAAACCACAATCTGGAATGGTTTTATAGACTTATCAAGAATCCGTCGCGCATTGGGCGCATGATGAAGCTACCGCTGTTCCTGATCCACGCCATGGGCGCGAAAAAGAACTGAGAGGGCGCGGCGATGGGTAAACTGATCGTATTCGAGGGGACGGACGGCTCCGGCAAGGCGACGCAGTCGAAGCTGCTGCTGGAGCGGCTTCGCGGCGAGGGCGTCGACTGCAGGCCCCTGACCTTTCCGCGCTACGGGGAAAAATCCGCGGCGCCGGTGGAGCTTTATTTGAGCGGCGCGCTCGGGGAAAAGCCCGGCGACGTCAACGCCTATGCGGCGTCGAGCTTTTATGCGGTCGACCGCTACTGCTCCTACAAGCAGGACTGGGGCGCGTTTTACGAGCGCGGCGGCGTGCTGATCGCGGACCGCTACACGACCTCCAATGCCGTGCATCAGGCGTCGAAGCTGCCAAAGGGCGAGCGCAGGGCGTTTCTTGACTGGCTGTTCGGCTATGAATACGGGCTTCTGGGGCTGCCGGAGCCGACAGCGGTGTTCTATCTGGACGTGCCGACCGAGCTGACCGAGCGCATGATGCGCCGGCGCGAGGCGGAGACCAATACCGGCGCGGACATCCACGAGCGGGACGAGGCGTATCTGCGCGCGTGCCGCGAAACCGGCGAGCAGCTGGTCGCGGATTACGGCTGGCAGTATGTCGACTGCTCGCGAAGCGGCGAGATGCGGAGCATCGAGGACATCCACGAGGAAATCTGCAAGCGCGTGAAGGCGCTTTTGTGACCTTGCCTTTGCCGCCGGCTTGTCCCGCGCGCGGGCAGTGAAAAGGGGACGCCCGAAAGCGTCCCGACTCTTCACAGGAGGCCGCGCGGCAAACGGAACGGCTTGCCGCGTCAGCCGATGGCGCGCTCGTCCGCTCAGCAGCAGCCGCAGCCGTTGTCGCTCGCGCCGCCGACGTTGCCGCAGGTGTTGCAGCCGTTGTTGCCGCAGCCGCAGCCGCAACCGTTGCCGCTGAACAGCAGCAGGATGATCAGCAGGATGATCACGCAGGAGCAGTTATTGTTGTTCCACATCTAAGTATTCACCTCACTTTTCGCGTTCTGCTCTATCTTATGCGGCGAAAGTGAAATAGGGGCATGACCGCCCGAAAAAAATTCAGGAGATTTGCCATGAGCGATGAAAGACAGTTCGATACCGCGCGTTACGACACGCAGCGCGTCCGCGACGCGGACCGGCGCACGGGTACGTCGGGACAGAGCAGCAGGCGGGCGCTCACGAGCGCGCAGAAGGAGGCGCTGCGCCGCAAGGGGCGCAGGCGCCGGGGCTTTCTCAAGTTCGTGCTGTGGCTTATTTTCGTTGTTGCCGCCTCGCTGATCCTCTCGGCGGTCGGCTGGCTGCTCGCGAACGACTTTGCCGCGCTCAACAAGGCGCCGCTGTCCGCGACGGTTACGATCACGAAGGACGACGACCTCGACACGGTCGCCGACAAGCTCAAGGACACGGGGCTGATTGAGTACAAGTGGTTTTTCAAGCTTTTCGGCAAGATCGCGCACGCCGAGGACAAGATCGGCATCGGCGACCATGAGCTCAACACGGAGATGGACTACAGCGCGCTGATCAACGGGATGCGTTCGAGCAGCGGCTCGCTGAACTCCGACACCGTGCGCGTCGCGATCCCCGAGGGCTACACGGTGCGCCAGATCATCGCGCTGCTCGTCAAGTATGGCGTGAGCACCGAGGAGGAGCTGACCGAGGCGGCGAAGAACTACGATTACAGCTACAGCTTTATCACAGGCGAGAAGGGCGACATCAAGCGCCTGGAGGGCTATCTGTTCCCGGACACCTACGAATTCTACGTCGGCGGCAACGCCGCCAACGCGCTGGGCAAGATGCTCTCGAACTTCAACACCAAGATGACGCCGGAGCTGATGGAGAAGGTCACGGCCTCCGGGCGCTCGCTGTCGGACATCGTGACGATCGCTTCGCTGATCGAAAAGGAGACCGACGGGCATGACCGCGCGAACATCGCCTCGGTCGTCTACAACCGCCTCAACAACGTCGGCGAGACGTACCACCTGCTGCAGATCGACGCGTCCGTGATCTACGGCCTCGGCGACAAGTATACCGGCAAGCTCACGCAGGCGGACCTCAACTACGATACGCCCTACAACCTGCACATCCACGAGGGCCTGCCGCCCACGCCGATCGCCAATCCGGGCCTTGCCTCGATCGAGGCGGCGCTGGAGCCGGCGCAGACGGGCTTCTACTTCTACGCGCTCGGCAAGGACGGCGTGCACCACTTCTTCGACACCTACAACAAGTTCCTCGACTTTGTCGGCAGCGACCAGTACGCGGGATGATGCGAAGAAAACCGGAACTGCTCGCCCCGGCGGGCGACATGGAAAAGCTCAAAATGGCGGTGCTCTACGGCGCGGACGCGGTCTACCTCGCGGGGACGAGCTTCGGCATGCGCGCGTTTGCGGGGAACTTTGCCCCCGACGAGCTGCGCGCGGCGGTGCGCTTCGCCCACGACCACGGGGTCAAGGCGTACGTCACGGTCAACACGATGCCGCGCGGCGACGAGCTCAAACGCCTGCCCGAGCACCTGGAAAACCTCGACGACGCGGGCGTGGACGCGCTGATCCTCGCAGACCTCGGCGTTTTCACGATGGCTGGGAAGTACGCCCCGCGCTGCGAGCGCCACATTTCGACGCAGCAGAGCATCGCGAACGCCGCGTGCGCCCGCGCATGGTACGACCTCGGCGCGAAGCGCGTCGTGCTCGCGCGCGAGCTGTCGCTTGCCGAGATCCGCGAGATCCGCGAAAACACGCCGCCGGAGCTGGAAATCGAGACCTTTGCCCACGGCGCGATGTGCGTGAGCTATTCGGGGCGCTGCCTTCTGTCAAACTACATGACCGGGCGGGACTCCAACCGCGGCGAATGCGCCCAGCCCTGCCGCTATCAGTACGCGCTGATGGAGGAAAAGCGCCCCGGGGAGTATTTCCCGGTCTTTGAAGACGAGAAGGGCACCTATATCATGAACTCGCGCGACATGTGCATGATCGACCATCTGGACGATATCATGGACGCGGGGATCGACTGCATCAAGCTCGAGGGCAGGGCGAAGAGCGAGTATTACGCCGCCATCGTCACGGGCGCCTACCGCCACGTCATCGACGAGGTATGGGCGGGCGAGCCGGTCGACCCGGTTTGGCGCGACGAGGTGGAGCACGTGAGCCACCGGCGCTATTCCACGGGCTTTTTCTACGGCGAGCCGGGGCAGTACACCGACAGCGCGCGCTACATCCGGCAGTGGCAGGTGGTCGCGGTCGTGACCGGCTGCGACGCGGACGGAAACGCCACGCTCTCGCTTCGCAACAAGTTTGCCATGGGCGACGAGGTGGAGCTCGTTGGCCCCGACTGCCGCCCGTTTACCGTGACCGCGCCGATGATGTACGACATGGACGGCTTTGAGCTGAGCGAGCCGCGCACGCCGCAGACGCTGTTCCAAATGAAGCTGCCCCGGCAGGTGCCGCCGCTTTCCTTCGTGCGGCACCGGGTGGAGCTGAGCGGAAAATGATCCATACGGAGAAAGACCAATGATCCTCTACCACATGAGCGATACCTTAAAGGCCGGCGATACGCTGATTCCCGACCATAAGAAAAACCGCGACCTGGTCGAGCCGTTCGTCAAAGCGCTTGACACAAGCGTCGAGCAGTTCCTCACGCTTCTTCTCAACGCGGCGTATTTCGGCAGCGTTCTGGCAAAGTACGGCCTTGCGGGCATGCCCACACACGAGATCAAGTGGGCGACGGAAGGGATTTTCGAGTTCGTGCGCAGGAACGAGTTCCCGGAGCAGTGCGGCAGACTGCAAAGCAATTATTTCTATCCCGATCTGAAGCTCTGCGAGGAGCTGTATACCGAGGACTGGGGCGAAGCCCCCGCGGAAGAGCGCGCGAAGATCAAGCTGTTTGAGGTCGAGGTGGACGGAAGGCTCGCTTCCTACGACATGCGATTGTTTGATGCGGCGTTCGACCATCTGTGCGACCACAGCACTGCCGCGGACGTGGCGCGCTGCATGGAGCTTGCGCGAAGGTATTTCCGGGGCGAGAAGGGCGATACGCCGGTCATGGAGCTCCTCGGCGACGGGAAGGCCGTCGCCGTGCGGGAGCTGGAAATTGAATTTGCGCCCAAGCAATGAAAAAGCACCGCCGAAGCGGTGCTTTTATTATCTGTCGTCCTTTACGAAGTGCTTTACCTCCGGCGAGGGCCGCAGCGCCTCGGAGCGGAACGCCTCGGGATAGAGCGTTTCCGGCGCGTCCGGCGATACCCAGCAAAGGCGCTCGCTGCTTTCGCCTTCGTCAACGGTCATGCGGACCGGCTCGAAATCCGGCGGCACCTCCATGCGAAAATAGAAGCCGATCTCGTAGACGGGTTTACCCAGCTTGGCGGGCGTGTCGTTGGCAAAATAGTTCTCCTGCACGAAGGCGAGCCGGGCGGCCTTCAGCTTTACGCCGGTTTCCTCAAATACTTCGCGGACGACGGCGTCTTCGGCGGTCTCGCCGAACTTGAGCCTGCCGCCGACGGAGTAGTAATACCCGCGGCCGCTTTTTACCATCAGCAGCTTGCCGTCCCTGACGATCAGCGCGCCGGCGCGGATGTTGACAAGCCCCTCGCCGCAGGGAACGCACATATCGGGATTCATAGGCTGACCTCCTGCTTTTTCCGCTTGTTCGCTTCGATCACGCCCGGCAGTATCGCGCAGCCGGAGCCGATGAGGAAGCACGCGATGCCGAGCCACATGTTGAGCCGGATGTCCTCGCGCAAAAACGCGAGCGCGAACAGCGGCGCGAGCATCGGTTTGAGAAAGAATACGAGCGAGGCGGTCTGTGCGTCGGTCTTCTCCATCGCCAGCATGTGGAACACGAAGCCGAGCCCCGTGTTGACCGCGCCGAGGTACAAAAGCCACGGAAGCGAAGCGGCGGTGAGATTGGAGAAGATCGGCACGTCCGCGTAGAGCGAGAGCCCGAGGCGCGGGAAGAACGCCGCGCCGCCGCTTGTGCGGCCGATCAGCAGGAGAAGGAGAAGCTCCGCGCCGCCGAAGAGGGAGCAGAAGCTCGTCACCGCGATGCCGCCGAAGCGTTTGGCGCGCTTTTTCCCGAGTACGCTGTAGAGCGCGAACAGCGCGGCGGAGGAAAGCGAGAACGCCACGCCGCGCGCGTCGAGCCGCGCGTGCAGCGGGTCGACGATCAAAAATACGGCGACCGCCTCCATACACAGCGCGAGGACGTGGTTTTTGCGGATGGGCTCGCCGAGCATCGGGCCGGCAAGCAGCGTGATGAAGATCGGATTGCAGGAGAACAGCACCGCGACGACCGACGCGGGCGCGTAGACCACCGCGAGCTGGTAAAACGACATGGCGACGCACACGAACAAAAAGCCGAGCGCGGTGAAAAACCGCGCGTCCGCAGCGGTGAAGCGCGCGCCGTGCGCGCGCATGGCGCGCAGCGCGAACGGCAGCAGCACCGCGCCGCCGATCAAAAAGCGCAGCACCGTGATCTGCATGGGGTGGAACATGCCCGCGGTGTGCTTGAGCACGACCTCGACCGCGCTGAAGATCAGCGCGCAGAGCACGATATAGAGATAGCCGGGATTGATTTTTTTCATGGCGCATCCTCCGAACAATGAGCAGAGTATACAACAACGCGAGTTTTTTTGCAACCACAATGCGCTTTCGGATTGACAAGCGGGGCGCAGACAGATAAAATAATATAGTTTTCAGTTCATCATACACTTTCACATAAAGGAGAAAACACCGATGGCACATCCCTCTTACAGCCTCAATGAGCTGCGCGAGAAGTTCCTGACCTTCTTCGAGGGCAAGGAGCACCTGCGCCTGCCGAGCTTTTCGCTCGTGCCGCAAAACGATAAGTCTATCCTGCTCATCAACGCGGGTATGACCCCGATGAAGCCCTGGTTCAAGGGCGAGGAGGAGCCGCCGCGCCGCCGCGTGACCACCTGCCAGAAGTGCATCCGCACGGGCGACATCGACAACGTCGGCAAGACCGCGCGCCACGGCACCTACTTTGAGATGCTCGGAAACTTCTCGTTCGGCGACTACTTCAAGCGCGACGCGATCCATTGGGCGTGGGAGTTCCTGACCTCTCCCGAGTGGGCGGGGCTGGAGCCCGACCGCCTGTATCCCTCGGTGTTCGCGGGCAACGAAACCACGCCCGCCGACGACGAGGCGTTCGACATCTGGAACAAGGAGATCGGCATTCCCGCCGAACGCATCTTCAAGTTCGGCAAGGAGGACAACTTCTGGGAGCACGGCTCCGGCCCCTGCGGCCCCTGCTCCGAGATCTACTATGACCGCGGGCCGGAGTACGGCTGCGGCAAGCCCGGCTGCACCGTGGGCTGCGACTGCGACCGCTACATGGAGGTCTGGAACGTCGTGTTCTCGCAGTTCGACAACGACGGGCAGGGCAACTATACCGAGCTCAAGCAGAAGAACATCGACACCGGCATGGGCCTCGAGCGCCTTGCCGTCGTGAGCCAGAACGTCGCGTCGCTCTTCGACGTCGACACGGTCATGCACATCACGAACAAGGTCAGCGAGATCACCGGCGCGCACTACGGCGAAAGCGCGGCGAAAGACGTAAGCCTGCGCGTCATCACCGACCACATCCGCTCGGCGAGCTTTATGATCTGCGACGGCGTGCTGCCGAGCAACGAGGGCCGCGGCTACGTGCTGCGCCGGCTGCTCCGCCGCGCCGCGCGCCACGGCAAGCTGCTCGGCGTCAACGAGCCGTTCCTCTACCGGATCGTCGATACCGTCGTTGCGATCAACGAGGGCGAGTATAAGGACATCCGCGAGAAGCAGGCGTATATCACCAAGGTCGTGCGCACGGAGGAGGAAAACTTCGCAAAGACCATCGACGGCGGTATGAGGATCTTCTCCGAGATGCTCGCGGAGCATAAGAGCAAGGGCGAGGCGACGTTCTCCGGCGCGGACGCGTTCAAGCTCTACGACACCTTCGGCTTCCCCATCGACCTCACGATCGAGATGGCGAAGGACGAGGGGCTGAGCGTGGACGAGGAGGCGTTCCGTGCGCTCATGCAGGAGCAGAAGGAGCGCGCGCGCGAGGCGCGCAAGGCGCTCGGCGACCTCGGCTGGGCAGGCGTCGATCTCGGCAAGGAGATCCCCGCGACCGAATTTGTCGGCTACGATTTTGACGAGTCGAAAGCGGATGTGCTCGCCCTCGTTGCGGACGAGGAGGTGCGCGACGAGATCGCGGCGGGTACGGAGGCGATCGTCGTGCTCGACAAGACCCCGTTCTACGCCGAGATGGGCGGACAGGTCGCCGACCACGGCGTGCTGGAGGCGGACGGCATGCGTTTTGTCGTGCGCGACGTGCAGAAGAACAAGGGCGGCAAGTACCTCCACACCGGCGTTTTGGAATCCGGCACGATCCAGACCGGCGACAAGCTGGTCGCGCGCATCGACACCGGCCGGCGCGCGGCGATCCGCCGCGCGCACAGCGCGACGCATCTGCTCGACGCGGCGCTGAAAAAGGTCCTCGGCGACCACGTCCATCAGGCGGGCTCTCTGGTCGAGCCGGATTCGCTCCGTTTCGACTTCGCCCACTTCGAGGCGGTCACGGCAGAGGAACTGCAAAAAATCGAGTCTCTGGTCAACAAGTGGATTCTGGACGGTTATCCCGTCGTCACCGAGGAGCTTCCCATCGAGGAGGCGAAAAAGAAAGGCGCCGTCGCCATGTTTGGCGAGAAGTACGGCGAATTCGTGCGCGTGGTCGAGATGGGCGAGGAGGAGAACTGCGTTTCCATGGAGTTCTGCGGCGGCACGCATCTGGACAACACCGCGAAGGCGGGCATGTTCCGCATCACCGGCGAGGGAAGCGTTGCCTCCGGCGTGCGCCGCATCGAGGCGACCACCGGCGAGGCGACGCGCGAGGCGACCAACCTGGAGCATGAAGCGCTCCGCGCCGCTGCGGCGCAGCTCAAGACCACGCCGAACGAGCTTGGCGCGCGCATCGAGCAGACGCTCGGCGAGCTGCGCGAGGCAAAGCGCCTCATCGAGCAGTACAAGGCCAAGGAGAGCGCGGGCAGCGCCGGCGACCTTCTCAAAAACGCCGTGGACGTCGGCGGGCTGCACGTCGTCACCACGACGGTCGCCTCCGGCGACCCGAACAGCCTCAGGCAGATGGGTGACGTGCTGCGCGACAAGGACGCCGCCGTCGTCGCGGTCATCGCGCTCGCGGGCGAGAAGGTGACGCTGCTTGCCGTCTGCGGCAAGGACGCGGTGGCGAAGGGCGTCAAGGCGGGCGATATCATCCGTGAGATCGCGCCCATCGTCGGCGGCAAGGGCGGCGGCAAGCCGGACAGCGCCATGGGCGGCGGCAGCGACGCGAGTAAAGTAAACGATGCGCTCGCCGCGGTGAAGCCGTTTGTGGAGAAGGCGGTGGGCTGATGCTGCCGCACGATCCGGCTATGCTGCTGAGTGTCGTGAACACCAAGCTGCGCGACGAATACGAGAGCCTTGACGAGCTCTGCGCCGCGGAGGACGCGGAGCCGGAGAAGATTACCGCCGCGCTCGCCGCGCTCGGCTACGCATACGACGCGAAACAGAACCGGTTTTTGTAACGATTACGCGAGAAAGGAGTTTTACCCATGTCGGATTGCTTGTTCTGCAAGATCATTGCCGGGGAAATCCCCAGCAGCAAGGTTTACGAGGACGACGTGTGCTACGCGTTCAACGACATCGCGCCCCAGGCGCCCACGCACTTCCTTGTCATCCCGAAGGCGCACATCGGCTCCGCCGCCGAGATCGACGGCGGCAACAGCGCGGTCGTCGCGCACATCTTCGAGGTGATTGCGAAGGTCGCGCGCGAGCAGGGGCTCGAGAGCTACCGCATCGTTTCCAACATCGGCGAGCAGGCGGGACAGAGCGTACACCATCTGCACTTCCACGTCCTCGCGGGCCGCGACATGACCTGGCCCCCGGGCTAACGCAAATTTTCTCGAAAAAGGGCTTGCATTTTCCGAATTGTTGTGATATCCTATCCGAGCTTGAAAAAGGGCGGTCCTCTGCCGTGCGCGCGAATGGCGCGTTTTGCAAACGACCATGAACGCCTATAAAACAGGAGGAAATTATCCATGGATCTCATCAAGGAACTCGAAAAGCAGCAGATGAAGGCAGAAGCGCCCGTTGCCAACGTCGGTGATACCGTCCGCGTGCACGTGCGCATCAAGGAAGGCTCCCGCGAGCGTATTCAGGTCTTCGAGGGCATCGTCATCGCCAAGAAGCACGGCGGCGTCGAGGAAACCATCACCGTGCGCCGTCTCGCCTACGGCGTGGGCGTCGAGAAGGTGTTCCCCATCCACAGCCCCTCGATCGAGAAGATCGAGACCGTGCGCAAGGGCTATGTCCGTCGCGCCAAGCTGTACTATCTGCGCGGTCGCGTCGGCAAGGCTGCCAAGATCCGCGAGAAGCTGTAAGAGGCAAAGTGAGAGAAAAACGGGCGGGAGCATCGCTCCCGCCCGTTTTTACGCTTTGTTCAGCCGAGCGCCTTACTTCGTGACGAGCCACAGCCCGACGGCGCAGACCGCGACGCCGACGATCTGGCGGACGGTGATCGTCTCACGGAACAGCAGATACCCGACGAACACCAGCACGACGGCGAGGGCGATGTTGGCGATCATCGAGCCGACGCTTATCTTCCAGCCCGCGCGGTACATGAAGACGCTGCCCGCCTCCAGCCCTACGATGGCGAGGCCGAGCACGAACGACGCCCAATTGACCTTACCAAGCTCCGCGAGCGCGTTTCCAGGCTTGACGCTCGCGAGGAACACGGTCGCGGAGAGCGCCGCGCCGACGAGATAGGTGACGGTCAGCGCACCGAAGGCGTTTACCTTTTCCGGCACGGATTTGGCGCAGATCTGATAGACGGTGTTGGAGCCGACAAGCAGCAGCAGCGGCCAGAGCAAGTTCCACATAACGATACCTCCCATAATCAAAAAACCGCCGACCCGACGACGGGTGGCGGCAGTACCGAATGATTCGGCTTTTCGCAGACTCATTATAACGGAGCGCCGCGCGCCTGTCAACCGATTTTTTTGCCTTGCGAAAAGCCGGTGCTTCGGTTATACTATATTAGTTATAATATGCGCATCGGCGGAGAGGAGGCGAGTCCATGAGCACGGTCATTACATCCATTGACGAGGGAAGTCCCGCGGAAAAGGCGGGCGTCCGCGTCGGCGAAAAGCTTTTGAAGCTCAACGGGCACGAGATCGTCGACGTGCTGGACTACCGCTTCTTCTGCTACGACGCGAAGCTCTCCGTCGAGCTGGAGGCGCCGGACGGCGCGGTGCGCACGCTGCGCGTTAAAAAGTACGAGGGCCAGGACCTGGGGCTCAACTTCGACACCTATCTGATGGACGAGCCGCGACCCTGCTCCAACCACTGCGTGTTCTGCTTCGTCGACCAGATGCCGCCGGGGATGCGCGATACGCTCTACTTCAAGGACGACGACGCGCGGCTTTCGTTCCTGATGGGGAACTACATCACGCTCACCAACCTTTCCGAGCGCGAGGCGCAGCGCATCATCGACCTGCGCATCAGCCCCATCAACGTTTCGGTGCAGGCGACGGAGCCGCAGCTGCGGCGGACGCTGCTCGGCAACAAGGACGCTGCCAAGAGCATCGACTACATGCGCGCGTTCGGCAAGGCGGGCATCGAGATGAACGGCCAGATCGTCGTCTGCCCCGGCTGGAACGACGGCGAGCACCTGCGCCGCACGATCTCCGACCTGATGGACATCGGCTTTCACTCCTGCTCGATCGTGCCGGTGGGACTGACCAAGTACCGTCAGGGGCTTGCCAAGCTGCCGCCGGTCGACGAGAAGACCGCCTGCGAGATCATCGACACCGTGGACGAGTACGCCGCAATTTGCAAGGAAAAGTACGGCACGCGCATGTTCTTCTGCGCGGACGAGCTGTATTTGAAGGCGAACCGTCCGCTGCCGGACGAGGAGTATTACGAGGATTTCCAGCAGCTCGAAAACGGCGTGGGGATGCTGCGCAGCACGATGAACGAGTTTTTGGACGGGCTTTCGGACGTGGAGGACGGCGACGTGCCGGGCTTCACGATCGCGACGGGCGTCGCGGCGGCGCCGTTCATCGAGCGGCTCGTGAACGCGGCAAAGGAGAAGTATCCGTCGCTGCGCGGCGAGGTCGTCGCCATCGTCAACGACTTTTTCGGACACCTCATCACGGTTTCGGGGCTCGTGACGGGACAGGACATCATCGCACAGCTGAGTGCGCGCGGCGGCCTCGGCGAGCGCGTCATCATTCCGGCGAACATGCTCCGCCACGGCGAGGGCGTGTTCCTCGACGACGTGACCGTGCCGCAGCTCTCGGAGGCGCTGGGGCGGCCCGTAGTGGTCTCGGAAACGGACGGCTATTCTTTGGTTGACACCATTTTCTCGAAAGGGGATGAATCCCTATGAAACCTTTGGTTGCTATCGTCGGACGGCCGAACGTCGGCAAGTCGATGCTGTTCAACAAGCTCATCGGGCAGCGCCTCGCCATCGTCGAGGATACGCCCGGCGTGACGCGCGACCGCATCTACGGCGAATGCGAGTGGGCGGGGCGCAAGTTCATGCTCGTCGACACCGGCGGCATCGAGCCGAATACCGACGACCAGATTTTGACGTTCATGCGCGAGCAGGCGCAGATCGCGATCGACCACGCCGACGTCATCATCTTTCTCACAGACGTGCGCACCGGGCTTACCGCGTCCGATCAGGATGTGGCGAACATGCTCTTAAAGTCCGGCAAGCCCATCGTGCTCGCCGTGAACAAGATGGATTCCACCGGCGCGCCCGACCCGGATTACTATGAGTTCTACAACCTCGGGCTCGGCGATCCCGTCGCGGTTTCGGCGGTGCACGGACACGGCACGGGCGACCTGCTCGACCGCTGCATCGAGCATTTCCCGCCCGAGAGCGAGGAAGAAGAGGACGAGGACACGATCAAGGTCGCGGTCATCGGCAAGCCGAACGTCGGCAAATCCTCACTTGTGAACCGCATTTTGGGCACCGAGCGCGTGATCGTCAGCAACGTCGCCGGCACGACGCGCGACGCGATCGACAGCTATTTTGAAAACGAAACGGGCAAGTACGTATTTATCGACACCGCGGGCATGCGCAAGAAGTCGAAGGTCGACGAGAGCATCGAGCGCTACAGCGTGCTGCGCGCGACGATGGCGATCGACCGCGCGGACGTGTGCCTCATTATGATCGACGCCACCGAGGGCGTCACCGAGCAGGACACCAAGGTCGCGGGACTCGCACACGAGGCGGGGAAGGCGTGCATCATCGTCGTGAACAAGTGGGATCTTGTCGAAAAGGACGGCAAGACCATGGACAAAATGCGCGAGGACGTGCGCCGCGACCTGTCGTATATGACCTATGCGCCGGTGCTGTTCATCTCGGCGGCGACGGGCCAGCGCGTGCCGAGGCTCTTTGAACTCATCAACTACGTCAACGAGCAGTCCTGCACGCGCATCACGACGGGCATGCTCAACAACGTCCTCGAGGACGCGCAGACGCGCGTCCAGCCCCCGACGGACAAGGGCAGGCGCCTGAAGATCTACTACATGACGCAAGTCGGCGTCAAGCCGCCGCACTTCGTCGTGTTCTGCAACGACATGCGCCTTTTCCACTTCTCCTATCGGCGCTATCTTGAAAACTGCATCCGCAGCGTTTTCGGGCTGGAGGGCACGCCCATCGTGCTCACCGTGCGCGAGCGCAGCGAGAAGGAGGGATGATCGTGCGGGACATCCTCTCAATGGTCGGCGATCCGATCCTTGCCTCGGCGCTGATCGTGCTCGGCGCGGCGGCGCTGTGCTATATCCCGGGCGGCGTCAACGGCGCGATCGTCGCCTCGCACGTTTTCTACGGCGAGGACATCCGCAATTTCGGCAGCGGCAACGCGGGGCTGACGAACTTTTACCGCATCTACGGCGCGCGCTATGTCTGGTGCGTGATTCTGGTTGATATGGGCAAGGCGCTTGTCGCCGTGCTGCTCGGCACGTGGATCTTCGGGCCGGAGGGCGCGGTGTTCGGCAAGTATTTCGCGGGCTTTTTCTGCATCGTCGGGCATATGTTCCCGTTTTTCTACCGCTTCAAGGGCGGCAAGGGCATTCTGTGCAGCGGGATGACGCTCATTTTGCTCGACTGGCGCATCGCGCTCGTCGGCTGGGGCGTGTTTGCGCTGCTGTGGCTCGCGACGAAGTACGTGTCTCTCGGCTCTATCTGCGCGGCGGTCTCGCTGCCGGTCATGACCTGGGCGGTCTATCACAGCGAGAGCGATTTCCCCACGATTTTCACGCTTTCCCTGCTGATGGCGGCGCTCGTGCTGTGGGCGCACCGCGAGAACATCAAGAGGCTTCTCACCGGAACGGAAAACAAGTTCCAGTGGCACAAGGGCGAGCCGAAAAAGAGCAAAACGTAACATTTGCAAACAAAAGAGGGCTTCCGATGTTCGGAAGCCCTCTTTTCGGCTGTTTTGATTACCGCGCCTGCTCTTCCAACTCCTCCAGGTCGCTGCGCAGGCCACGGAGCACGTCCGGCATCTGCCTGACCATTTCCATGCTGTGGCTGAGGTTTTCGGAAAGGCCCTTGCACGCCGTGTCGAGCGCCTGCATCACGCGGTCGCACTTCGCCCGGCAGTCGGCGACCATTTCCCCGAGCCTTGCATGGGTTTCGGTATCGTAGGCGTCGACGCGGCGGCGGACCTCGGATTCATAGTCATCCGCGCACTGCTTGGTCTCGGACATGTAATCCTCTGCGGTCTGGCGTACCTCGGCGGCGTAGCTGTCCGCGCCGCGGCGCGTTTCGGCGTCATAGGCTTCGGCGCGTTGGCGCACCGAAGCTTCGTAGCTGTCCGCGCGCTGCTTTGCTTCCGCCTCGCAGTCCTCGGCGCGGCGCTGCGCCTTGAGCTCCAGATCGGCGAGGCCCTCCTTGAAGGAGTGGAACTCCGCCGCCTGCGTGCGGAGGGAATCGACCTCGGCGCGCAGGGCGTCGCGCTCCTCCGTCAGCGTCGCAAGCTGCGCACGCAGCTCGCCGAGCTCCTCGTTTGCGGCGTTGAGCGAGGCGGAGAGCGCCTCCTGCTTGTCAAAGTTGTCGTGCAGCGCTTCGGACAAGCGGTCGCGCGCGCCCGTGACGGAGTCGAGCTCGCCGCGCAGCGCTTCGTTTTCTTTGGCGAGCCTGTCCTCGGCGGCCTCCAGCTCGCTGATGCGCTCGTTGGACTTGCTGGTGCTCTTTTCGATGTAATCAATGACGTCCTTGCGGCGGAACCCGCCGATCAGCGAACTTTTGAACGTGTTGTTTTCCATGATGATCCTCCGCGCGGCGCCTGGATCGACGCCGCATCGCATTGTTCGACATTCTAAGCGCATGGTAGCACAAAACTGCGCCGTTGACAAGAAAAAGTTGCTCCCGTATAATTGAAGGCATCAGGAGGAATGCGATATGAAGAGTTTTACGTATAAGATCGCCGATCCCGTCGGCATCCACGCCCGCCCCGCGGGCATTCTCGTCAAGGAGCTCAAAAGCTGCGAGGGCGTATCCGTTACCATATCCAAGGATGATCGGAGCGTGGACGCGCTCAAGCTGATGTCGCTGATCGACTTGGGCGTCAAGCAGGGCGATACCGTGACGGTCAACGTCGAGGGCAGGAACGAAGACGAGGTTGCCGCAAAGATCGAGGAGTTTTTCAAGACCTATTTCTAAGGGAGTGTTCCCATGATCACGATACAGGGCAAGGGCGTTTCCGCCGGCGTTGCGGCAGGCTCCCTCTGCTTTTACCGGCATGCGAAAAGCGAAGTGGCGCGCACAGCGGTCTCCGACGTTGAGGCGGAGCTTCGGCGCTTCCGCTCGGCGCAGGAGCAGGCGATCGGACAGCTTGGCGTGCTCGCCGAGAAGGCGCGCGTGCAGGCGGGAAGCGAAGCGGCGCTGCTGTTTGAGGCGCATCGGGCGATGGCAAAGGACCCGGATTATGAGGGAGCCGTCGAGACGGGCATTCGCGCCGGCGTCAACGCAGAAGCGGCCATAGCCGACGTGTGCGGGCGGTTTGTGCGGATGTTTGCCGAAATGGACGACGCCTATCTGCGTTCGCGCGCGGCGGACGTCAAGGACGTTTCCAACCGCATCCTCGCCATCCTGACCGGCACGGCGCAGAGCGGGATCGAGAGCGACGTGCCTGTGATCCTCGCGGCGGAGGAGCTTGTGCCGAGCGAGGTGATCCAGCTTGACAAGAGCAAGATACTCGGCTTTGTGACCGAGCGCGGCTCCGGCGCGAGCCATACGGCGATCCTGCTGCGAACAATGGGCATTCCCGCGGTCACCGGCGTATACGTGGGGCCGGAAAACGAGGGGCACGAGCTGATCGTCGACGGCGATACCGGCACCGTGGTGTTCGATCCGGACGAAGAAACGCGCGCCCGGACGCTGAAAAAGCGCGACGAGCAGCTCGCGCAGCAACGATCGCTGCTGCGGCTCAGGGGCTGCGATAACCGCACGAAGGACGGACAGAGCGTACGCATTTACTGCAACGTCGGCGACCCCGCGGATACGCGCGCGGTGCTGGAGAATGACGGCGGCGGGATCGGACTGTTCCGCAGCGAGTTTTTGTACCTCGGCTGCGACGATTTCCCAAGCGAGGACAAGCAGTTTGCGGCGTACAAAAAGCTTTTGACGGACATGGACGGCAGGGAGGTCGTGGTTCGCACGCTCGACATCGGCGCGGACAAGCAGGCCGGTTACTTTGGCCTTCCGAAGGAGGAGAATCCCGCGATGGGCAACCGCGCGCTGCGCATCTGCCTGGAGCGGCCGGACATTTTCAAAACGCAGCTGCGCGCGCTCTACCGCGCCTCGGCGTTCGGAAGGCTGGGCATTCTGTTCCCGATGGTCACGAGCGTTTGGGAGGTCCGCGAGGCAAAGAAATGCTGCGAGCAGGTCAAGCGCGAGCTCAAGGAAGAGGGGATCGCCTGCTCCGACGACGTGCGCCTCGGCGTTATGATCGAAACGCCGGCGGCTGCGGTCATGAGCGACCGGCTGGCGAAGGAAGTCGATTTCTTCTCCTGCGGTACGAACGACCTCACGCAGTATACGCTTGCCTGCGATCCTCAGAACGCCGCGCTCGGCAGGTTCTTCGACCCGCATCATCCTTCGGTGCTGCGGCTTTTGAAGCTGGTCGCGGACAACGCGCACAAAAACGGCATCCGGGTTGCGATCTGCGGCGAGCTCGGCATGGATATGGACCTGACCGAAACGCTTCTCGCCATCGGCATCGACGAGCTTTCCGTTTCGCCGCGCTGCGTCCTGCCGCTGCGGCGCAAGGTGCGCGAGCTAGACGTCGGACGCTCCCGCGGGCGGATCCTTGCCGCGCTTGCGGACGACCGCGAACCGGACTGACAAGGAGGCGAAGACCATGCCATACGATGTTGTCGCGCTCGGCGAGCTTCTGATCGACCTGACGCAAAGCGGAACGAGCGGACAGGGAAACCTTCTTTTTGAGGCGAACCCCGGCGGCGCGCCGGCAAACGTGCTTGCGATGCTGCGCAAGCTGGGGCGGTCCTGTGCCTTTCTCGGAAAGGTCGGCGCCGACGGCTTCGGCGACATCCTTGCCGACACGCTTCAAAGCGCGAGGATCGACACGCGCGCGCTCCTGCGGGACAAGGACGTACATACGACGCTCGCCGTGGTCCACACGTTTGAAAACGGCGATAGGGATTTCAGCTTTTATCGAAAGCCGGGCGCCGACGTGAACTTGACGGCGGACGAGCTGGACGAGGAAACGCTCCGCGCCTGCCGGGTCTTCCACTTCGGCTCGCTGTCGCTGACGGACGAGCCGGCGCGCACGGCGACGCGGCGCGCCGTTGCGCTTGCGCGCGCGGGCGGCGCGATCGTTTCCTATGACCCCAACCTGCGCCCGCCGCTGTGGGACAGCGACGAGGAAGCGCGCAGGCAGATCGCGTGGGGGCTTGCGCAGTGCGACGTTTTGAAGATCGCGGACAACGAGGTCGAATTCATGTGCGGCACGGCCGATTTCGACAAGGGCGCCGCGATGCTGCGCGAGCAGTATCCCAATATCCGGCTTTTGTGCATCACCGCCGGGGCGGGGGGCAGCTATGCCTGGTGCGGCGCGTATCGCGCGTATGAGCCCGCCTGCGCGCTCGGCGGCGTGATCGAGACCACCGGCGCGGGGGATACGTTCTGCGCCTGCGTGCTGCACGACGTTTTGCGCGGGGGACTGGACGGCATGACGGAGCCGCGGCTCCATGCGATGCTGCGCTACGCGAACGCGGCGGCGTACCTCGTGACGACGAAGCGCGGCGCGTTGCGCTCGATGCCGGAGCCGGACGAGATCGACGCGGTGCTTGCGAAAATGTGAACAGCGGCAAAAAAGGGACGCTCGGCGAGCGTCCCTTTTCCTTATGTGATTTCAAGCCTCGCTCAAATACGCGCGGAGCTTCTCGTGCGGCTGTGTGAACGGCTTGCCGTAGACCAGATACTCCGCGAGCAGCCCGACCGGCAGCGCGACGAGGATGTCGACGACCGAGTGCTGCTTGACAAAGGCGACGGAGATCGAGATGATCGCCGTGGAGAGCAGAACAAAAATGCGTCCGCCGAGCGGCGCTTTTTTGTACTTCCACCACACCGAGGCAATACCCATCGAATACGCCACGTGCAGCGACGGGCAGACGCCGGTGGGCGTGTCGAAAGCGTAGATGAACGCCATAAGGCGGCAGAGGAAGTTGTCGCGCGGCATCGTTTCGGGGCGCAGGAGCTGGATGCTGGGGTAGACGATGTAAATGACCATCGCGACCGCCTGCGTGACCATGATAAAGACCTGCAGCCGCTTGAAGCTCGGAATGTCGTAGAGCAGGAAATAGCCCAGAGAGAACACCAGCAGCGCGAACCAGTAGCAGTAGAAGATCGCGAAAAACTCGTTGAACGGGATGACATCGTCGAGCGCGCCGTGGATGACGTGGCACTTTTCATACGGGATCAGGTTTTCCGTGAGAAAATAGAGGGCAAAGTAAATGATCCAGCCGCCGAGCAGCTTCAGATGGGAAAACCGCGGCTCGCTGAGCCGGGAGAAGCGAAATTCGCGGTAATCGACAACGGGGGTTTTCATTGTGAGGATACCTCGTGATCAGTATTCTTGGGATAGAGCCGTTTCGGAATGTTGCGGTAGGGGACGACCGTATGCTCGGGCAGCGCGCAGGCGATGTCCGTGATGTCCGCCATCAGCCGCTCGCAGATGCGGCGGCGCTCTTCGTCGAGCGGGGCGGAGGAATCAAAATAAACGGGCTTGCCGAAGTAGAGCCCCTTGAGCCCCGGCGCGACATAGAGCGGCACGAAGGGGAGCTCCGCGCCGCTTTTCTTATGATACATGCGCGCAAGGTCGATGAAACGGTCCTGAAAATCGTAGACAATGTGATTGTGCGGCACGTCGTGCTCGGGGAAAATGACGATGCGCGCGCCCTCCTGGAGCTTCGCGATCGTCTCCTTGAACGTCGACATGATGCGCGCGTCGTGGTAGACGCCGATGCAGCGCGCGTTGTTGAACACGCACACCGACAGCGGTACGATCAGGTAGGAGAGGAACTTGAACCACCACTGCACCGCCTTGGGCTTCTGCGACCAGAAATCGCGGAAGGCGTAGGGCTGCACCTCTTTCCAGTGCATCATCTCGCCGGCGCACCAGGTATAGTGGTTGCCGGGGCAGTAGAGCTCGCAGGCGATGGGCCCGTTCATCTGCGTGTGGTTCCCGACGACGATGCAGGGGCCGTCCGGCAGGTTCTCCGCGCCAAAGACCTTCATCTTCGGGTAAAAGAGCCAGACGAGCCACTTGATGACGCGGTAAAAGGGAGAGAGTTTCTTTTCGCTCATGCAGCGCGTCAGAATTCGACCTTTTCCGAAAGCGGACGATCCAGCAGCTCGGGGTTTTCCAGCAGGATCTTCAAAAGGCGCACGGCGCGCGAGCAGTAGAAGCCGTCGGAAATGCGCTCGTCGATGGTCAGGCCGATGTCGATGCTCGGGCGCATCTCGACCTTGCCGTTTTCGTCAAAGAACGGACGCTTCTTCATCTCGCCGACGATGCAGAACACCGACGTCGTGCCCCAGTTCGTGAGGTGATGGTAGCCCGCGTGCAGCTTGATCGAGCCGAGGTTTGCCAGCACCACCGAGGAGTGAAACGGGTCGGTCGCGATCACCGACTGCG
>SVKM01000017.1 GCA_015068465.1 Oscillospiraceae bacterium
TCTATGGCGCGTGCTCGACGATGGGCGAGGCACTCTCGCTCGCCGCCATGATGATAGACGGCGGCTTTGCAAGGCGCGCCGCGGCGCTCACGTCCTCGCACTTCTGCACCGCCGAGCGGCAGTACCGCATGCCGGTTCCCTACGGCTCGCAGCGCACGCCGACCGCGCAGTGGACCGCGACGGCTGCGGGCTGCTGCCTTCTGGGTGAGGACGGCGGCGGGCCGTATGTGACGCATCTCACGGCGGGCAGGATCGTCGACAAGGGCGTCCGCGACCCGCACAACATGGGCGCGGCGATGGCGCCCGCCGCCTACGATACGCTCGCGGCGGTATTCCGCGACACGCAGACAAAACCCTCGGACTTCGACCTCATCGTCACCGGCGACCTCGGCAAGCTCGGACACGACATCGTCGTGGATTTTTTCGCGCACGACGGCGTGGACATGACGAAAAACTACGACGACTGCGCTCTGCTGCTTTTTGACCGCGAGGCGCAGGACATGCACTGCGGCGGCAGCGGCTGCGGCTGCTCGGCGAGCGTTCTGAACGGCTATCTTCTGCGCGGCATGCGCGAAGGCAGGTGGAACCGCATCCTCTTCGCGCCCACGGGCGCGCTGCTCTCCCCCACCTCGTCGTTTCAGGGCGAGAGCATCCCCGGTATCTGCCACGCGGTCATCCTTTCCAACAGCAAGGAGGCGTAAGCGAATGGAATTGCTCAAGGCGTTTCTCTGCGGCGGGCTGCTGTGCGCGATCGGACAGGTCGTCATCGACAAAACGCAGCTCACGCCCGCACGCATCCTGACCGGCTACGTCGTCGCGGGCGTATTTCTCACGGCGCTCGGGATCTACGGCCCCGTCGTCGACTGGGGCGGCGCGGGCGCGACGGTGCCGCTGCTCGGCTTCGGCTACGCGCTGGCGAACGGCGTCAAAAAAGCGGTCGCGGAGCAGGGCTGGCTCGGCGTTTTGACCGGCGGGCTGACCGCGACCGCGGGCGGCATCGCCGCGGCGGTGGTATTCGCGCTGCTCGTGGCGCTTATTTTCAAGGCAAGCGACAAGCGGCAGTAAAAGGCGGCGGGCAAAAGCCCGCCGCTTTGCTTATCATTCGGTTTTCTTTCCCGCCGCAAGGCGCTTGACGTAGCAAAGCTCCGCCGCGCCAAGCCTGTCTTTTGTATGTCCGTCCGCGTGAAAGCCGAGCTTTTCGTAGAATGCCCGCGCCCTGCGGTTTTCGGCGAATACCCAGAGCATGATCTCCTCCCAGTCCCGCGCCGCGGCGTCGGAAAGCACGCGCTGCATCAGCTTCGTCCCGCAGCCCATGCGCCAGTGGTCCGGCAGGGAGTGGATGCAGATGAGCTCCGCCTTGCCCGCCATTTCCTCGTCGCGCGCCGCGTCCCACCACGCGATCGCGTGCGGCGCGCCGTCGAGCGTCAGCAGGTAGCCGTTCCCGCGTTTTTCCTCCAGCAGCCTCCGGTACATTTCCGTCGCCCTGCCCAAATCGGTGCAGCGCGAGAGTGTTTCCGCGTCCAGTATCTCCGCAAACGCCGCCCGCCAGCTCTCCGTCTGGATACGGGCGAGATCGTTCTCGTCGCCGGGCGCGACGGCGCGGATCGCAACCTCCATGAAATCACCCGTTTTCTTCGTAAGATGGGGCAAAGCATATCACAGTTTGCCGCGGCGGTCAAGCGCCCGTTTTTGTGCGGAACGGCTGCGGCTGCGGCCGAGCGGAGGCGGCGGGAGCCGCGCGTCGGCGCGTTTCAAGATCGCGGTGCCGCCAAGCAAAAAGCGACAGGTCAAAACCTGTCGCTTTTTGTCTGGCGCGGAAGAGAGGATTTGAACCTCCGCGGCGCTTTTTACACGCCCTACTCCCTTAGCAGGGGAGCCCCTTCGGCCTCTTGGGTACTTCCGCAAGCCGAAAAAATAAAAACATATGCTGTTGTGGCGGAGAGAGTGGGATTCGAACCCACGAACGCTCGCGCGTCGCCGGTTTTCAAGACCGGTGCCTTCAACCGCTCGGCCATCTCTCCGTGTCTTGTCCCACGTCTTTTCCCAAACGCATGTGATACTATAACATAGCCGCATGGCGCTTGTCAAGAAATTTTTGCGTCGGCAAAGCAGAGGCTTGCTTTTTGTCAAGTTGCGTTTTTCGTCCGTTTGTGTTATGATGGCTAAAATGCGAACGATCCGGCCCGCCTTGGGCAGGAGGCAGGTGATCTTATGGCGAAGAAAGAGAAGAAAAGCAAGAAAGAGAAAAAGGAAAAAGCCCCCAAGGGCGGCAAAAAGGACAAGAAGGAAAAGAAGCGCAAAAAAGGCCGCAAGGGCAAGGGCGGCGTCGACGAAGAAGTAGAGGAAAAGGAAAAATCCCCGGAAGAGAACTGGCTCTACTATTCCGAAGGCCCGCTGTCGTTCCTCACCGTCGTCCTCATCATTCTCTGCGTCCTGGACGCGGTTCTCGCGATCTACGCCATCGTTTACACCAAGCATGCCGAGCGCGATAACATTGTCGCGATCGAAGCCGCCAAGCTGCCCGTCGAACGCGCCCAAAAGGGTGAGATCTGGTTCACGCAGCCGGACGGCACCATTCTCCGCGAGGACGGAAGCACTTCCACGCAGCCCGCGCTTCCCGCGCAGCCGCAGGAGAGCGCGCCGGCTGTACCCGGCGCCGAGGGTGAAGGCGAGCCTCCCGCCGAGGGCGAGGAGCAGGCGCAGGCAGGCGAAGAGCCTGCGCAGGCGGATGGTCAGGACGCTGAAGCGCCCCCGCAGGAGAGCGCGCAGCAAGGCGGCGAGCCCGCACAGAGTCCGTAATATGCAACAAAAGGGAAGGCGCGCCGCGCCTTCCCTTTTGTTGTGATCTCGTTATCTCTTTTCCATGCCCTTGAGCCGCAGCATCTCCGCGAGCAGGTCGACCGTCCCCTCAATGCCGAGCAGCGAGCTGTCGATGCACATGTCGTAGCTCTCCGCGTCGCCCCACTCCTTGGCGGAATAGAAGTTGTAGTACGCCGCACGATCCTTGTCGCGGCGGCGGATGCGCTCCTTCGCCTCTTCCTCGGAGATGCCGTTGCGCCGGGAAACGCGCTTGATGCGATTCTCCAGCGGCGCGGTGATGAAGAGGTTGATGACGTCCGTGCGATCCTTGAGCGCGTAGTCCGCACAGCGCCCGATCAGCACGCATGGGCCCTCGTCGGCGAGCTTTTTGATCGTGTCGTAGGTCGCAAGATACACCTGCTGCTCGATCGACCCCTTCGAGGTGATGTGGCTCATGGAGAAGGAATACGGGTCGAGCGCGATCGAATAGAGGAAGCTCTTGGGCCGCTCGTCAAAGGAGCGAAACAGCTCCTCGCAAAGCCCGCTCTCCTGCGCCGCCTTCTTGAGCAGCAGATCGTCATAATAGGCGATGCCGAAGCGCTCGGCAAGCTTCGTGCCGATCTCGCGTCCGCCGCTGCCGTACTGTCTTCCGACTGTGATGACCATAAGCGTCCCTCCCTTTCCGTTTTGAGTATAGCACGTTTTTTCCCATTCGGCAAGAATCAGAATCAAGGGCTTGACTTTTCCCGACGATTGCGCTATCATGCGTTTCGTGATCCAAGGGGCGCCGGCGCATGCCGGCTGAGACGGGGCGTATTGCCGCCCCGATCCCTCAGACCTGATCCGGACAATGCCGGCGTAGGGATGGCGTTTATCGTTTTGCCATGCACCGTAATGCGCCCGCATTGCGGTGCATTCGCTTTTCACATACATTTTAGGAGGCAAAACGCATGAACAACACAAGCAAAACCACGCGCGCGCTCGTCGAGGGCGCTTTGATGGTCGCCGCCGCCGAGGCGCTCGGCTTCATCAAGCTCTGGCACATGCCCGAGGGCGGCTCCGTCTCGCTGATGATGCTTCCCATCGTGCTCTACGCGCTGCGCTGGGGCCTCGGCCAGGGGTTGATCGCGGGCTGCGCGCTGGGCGTCATCGACTTCATGCTCGGCGGCGGCATCGCCATCGGCTGGCAGTCCATCCTCGGCGACTACGTCATCGCCTGCACGCTCATCGGGCTTGCGGGCGTCGGCCACGGAAAACCCGGCGCGCGCGGCGTCGTCCTCGGCTCCGTCGTCGGCTGCCTCGGGCGCTATCTCGCCGTGTGGGTCACGGGCGCGACGCTCTGGGGCGAGTATATGTACGACATCTACGGCCTGCCGATGAACAACGAGTGGGTCTACTCCGCGCTCTACAACCTGCCCGTGCTGGTCTCGGGCGTCCTCACGACGCTCCTCGCCGTCGCGCTCATCAAGCCGATGGAAAGGCTGCCGAAGGTGGAATAACGTCCATGCGAAAAGGGCTCCCCGATGGGGAGCCCTTTGTTTTATGCCCTTCTTCTGCCCTCGAGCCGGATCTTGTCCGCGATCATGGCGATGAATTCGCTGTTCGTGGGCTTGCCCTTGGTATTGGAAACCGTGTAGCCGAAATAGCTCTGGAGCGTTTCGAGATCGCCGCGGTCCCACGCGACCTCGATGGCGTGGCGCACGGCGCGCTCGACACGGCTCGGCGTGGTGTTGTAGCGGCGCGCGACCTCGGGATAGAGCACCTTCGTCACGGCGTTGATGACGTCCATGTCCTGTACGGCGATGACGATCGCCTCGCGGACGTACTGGTAGCCCTTGATGTGCGCCGGCACGCCGACCTCATGGATCACCGCGGTCACCTGGCGCTGCAGCGCGTGTATCTCGTCCTCTTCCCCGGCGTCCTCCGCGCCGACCGCCTGGCGCATCCGCTCAAGCAGCGACTCCGTTTCGCAGGGCTTGGGCATGAAGAAGGAAACGTCCTTTTCCATCGCCTGCGCCACGATCTCGCTGCGGTAAAGCGCGGTGAGCAGGATCGTCTTCGGCTTCTGCGCCAGCGCCGCCATGCGGTCGAGCAGCCCGAAGCCGTCCAGTTCGGGCAGCAGCACGTCGGTGAGCAGCAGCTGCGGCTTCGTTTCCTCAACGGCGCGCAGCGCGCTCAGCCCGTCGCCGACTGCCGCCGTCACGGTAAATTCCCCTGTTTTCTCGATGCTCTCCCGGAGCATTTCGCGAAACTCCTCGTTCGCGTCCGCGAGGACCACTGTGATCTTGTTGTCCATATCGTAAATCCTTTCCGTTGTTTGAGCGGCCGGCCGACCGCCCGCTGCGGCAAAAATCTGACGTCTTCGTTTTGCTTGCCTATAAACTAGCATAATCTTACAGCATTTTCAAGGCACTTGGTGTCGATTTTTCAAATAATTGTTCGACATAATTTGACATAATTCGACATTTTCCGATTATAGTAAACAAGCGCCCACAATCCCTTGTGGACGCTTGCCTTTTTCGACACAATTCGTTCAGTTCAACGTATCCAACAGCTTATAGAGCAGGCGGTACAGCGTCTTCGCCTCCTCGGGGTCGAAGCGCACGCAGCCGCCGACCTGCACCGGCACCTCGAGCGCGCGGTCGCGGAGCTTTTCGCCCTCCTCCGTCACCTCGACGAGCAGCACGCGTTCATCCTCCGTCGAGCGGTAGCGGCGCACATAGCCCTTCGTTTCCAGGCTTTTGAGCACCGGCGTGAGCGTGCCGGAGTCGAGATACAGCTTCTCGCCGAGCTCCTTGACGCTGCACTTCTTCTGTTCCCAGAAGACCATCATCGCGATGTACTGCGTGTAGGTCAGCCCCAGCGGGTCGAGGTACGGGCGGTAGCGCTTGACCACCTCGCGCGAGGCGGCATAAAGCGGAAAACAGACCTGGTTTTCCAGCTTCAGCTTGTCGTATTTGCAAGTGTTTGCCTGATCTGCCATGTTTTTTTCTTTTCTCCTTTTACACGTTCAGTCGCTGTAATCCGAATCGATCACGATATCGAAGCGATAGTCCGGGAAAGCCCTGCTCAGCTCTTCCTGCATCTCCGCGCTCACGGCGCCGGCGTCCGCTTCAAAGTCCACGATCATGTCGAAATAGACCTTTTTCTCCGTCTCGTCGCAGTAAAAGCCGTGCAGCTGCAAAATGTCCTTTTTCTTTACGGCGAACGCCGCCGCCCGGTCGCCCACGGCGGTCAGCAGCTCCGAGCTGTCCCCCGTCGCGTAGACCCCCAGCGTCAGCACCACGCCGAGCTTCCGGTAGACCTGCTCGGAGATCCTGCGCGTCAGCCGGTGGAGCTCCCGCGCCGTCATCTCGTCCGCGACCTCGATGTGCGCCGAGCCGATCAGCTCCGTGGGGCCGTAGTTGTGCAGCGACAGGTCGAACACGCCGAGCACTTCGGGAAATTGTGCGATCTCCCGTTTGACGCTTTTGGAAAGCTCCGCGTCGATCCGCGCGCCGATGATGCTGTCCAGCGTCTCCGTCAGCATGCCGACGCCCGCCTTGATAATAAGAAGCGAGATCGCGACACCGAGCACGCCCTCCAGCTTCCAGCCCCAGAGCATCCCCGTCACGGCGGCGGCAAGCGTCGCAAGCGAAAGCAGAGAGTCAAAAAACGCGTCGGAGCCGGAGGCGATGAGCGCGTCGGACTTGACCTCCTCGCCCACCTTTTTGACATACCGCCCCATGAAAAACTTGGCGGCGACCGCCGCCGCGATAATCATAAGCGAAACGGCGGTATACGCCGTTTCCTCGGGGTGGATCGCCTTTTCCGCCGATTCGCGCAGCGACGTCACGCCCGCGAGCAGCACGATCACCGCGATCACGACGCCGGTGATGTATTCCACGCGACCGTAGCCGTAGGGGTGTTTCTTGTCCGGCTTTCTGCCCGAGAGCTTCGTGCCGACGATCGTGATGATCGAAGAGAGCGAGTCGCTGAGATTGTTGACCGCGTCGAGCAGAACGGCGATCGAATTCGACGCGAACCCGACAACGGCCTTAAACGCCGCAAGCGTCAGATTGACGACAATGCCGAGGACGCTGGTTTTGACGATGCGCTGCTGCCGTTCCATACCGCCGCCCATCAGCCGGCAAGCTTTCCGTCGTACGCCTGGCGCACTGCGGTCGCGAACTGGTCGGCGCAGGAGGTGGGCTTGCTGCCGCAGGTGTTGCCGGCGAGCTTCTCCTCGATCTGCTCCACGGTCATGCCCTCGCAGAGCTTCGAGATCGCCTTAAGGTTGCCGTCGCAGCCGCCGTCAAAGGAAATATCGCTCACGACGTTGCCCTCGAGGCTGAAGTGGATCGCCGCGGAGCAGACGCCCTTGGTCCGATAGGTGTAGTCCATTTTCATACCACTCTCCAAATCTTCAAATTAATTGTACACAACCAATGATACCAGATTTGCGCAAAATGTCAAGAGGAAAGGGGCGCATTGCGCCCCTTTCCCTCATTATCCCGCCGCGGAGAGCATATTTTCGATGAAAATGCCATAACCTCTGGTAGAGTCGTTGACCAGAACGTGCGTCACCGCGCCGACAAGCTTTCCGTTTTGCAGGATCGGGCTGCCGCTCATGCCCTGCACGATGCCGCCGGTCTTCTCCAGCAGCCTCGGGTCGCTCACGCGCACGAGCAGGTTTCGCGTCGGAGAGAGCCCCGCGTACACGTGCTCGATCTCGACCTCGTATTCCTCCACCGCATCGCCGTCGACGTTGGCGAGGATCGTCGCCTTGCCGGGCTTGACCTCGCTCCGTGGCGCGACGGGGACCGCCCGCTGCGTCGTGAGTGCGTTGGTTTCGCCCGTGAGCTTGCCGAACAATCCGCAGCTCGTGTTCGCGTACAGCGCGCCGCTGTCGCGCGTCAAGTCAAAATCGCCGCGCAGCTCGCCGGGGCTGCCGCTCTCGCCGCGCTTGACCGCCTTGACGGTCGCGTCCATGATGCTGCCGCTTTCCAGCGGCATGAGCGCGCCGGTATCGACGTCAGTCACGCCGTGGCCGAGCGCGCCGAACACGCCGCTTTCCGGGTCGTAGAAGGTCATCGTACCGATGCCCGCCATGCTGTCGCGGATCCATGCGCCGAGCCGCACCCTGCCGTCGGTATCCTCTTCGGGCGTAACCGGCAGCGTCAGCGTTTTTGCGCCGCGCTTGACGCTCAGCGTCGCGCGCGCCTCGCCGTTTTCGGCAAGAAGGCGCTGCAAATGCTCGGTCGAATCGACGTCGGTGCCGTTGAACGAAAGCAGGATATCGCCCTCGCGCAGTCCGCTTTCCTTTGCCGGAGTCTGGCCGTCCGAAAGCCCGACGACCAAAACGCCGTCGGCGAAGAGCTTCACGCCGACCGTGTGCCCGACCGGCACCAGGCAGCGCACGCCGGGCTCCTCCGCGCCGCCGCGTGCCGCCGCCTCCGCCCGAACGCCCGGCGCATACGCCGTGAACGTGAACAGAAGCCCGAGGCAGACCGCAGCGACGCGGCTGGAAAGAGAGTTCATGCCATCCCTCCTCCAATATGATATTGTCCGCCGCACGGAAATTTTTGTTTTTTCCCGCGCGACATGCTTAATTTCTGCATTTTTGCGCAAACTACCCTGTCTAAAATTTAACCGCTCTGTCAAGGCAGAATCTGGCGAAATCGGACGCCGGCACAAAAAAAGACTCCGCAGAGGCAGTTTCTGCGGAGTCCGGAAAAATTTACCGTTTTCAGTTGTTGCGGTTGAAAATCTTAAAGATGTCGGCGAACGGATCGTCCTCTTCCTCCGGCTCTTCCGTCTTCGCCGCGGGTGCCGGGGCGGGCGCGGGTGCAGGAGCCGCAGGCGCAGGCTGCTCGGCGGCAGGCGCCGGTGTGGGAGCAGGCGCGGGAGCCGGTGCGGGCGCGGGCGCAGGCGTGGGCGCCGCAGACTGCGCGGGTGCGGGAGCCGCGGGCTTCTCCGATTCAGCGGCAGGCTGCTCGTTCTGCTCAACAGCGGGCGCGGGAGCGCTCTGCGCGGGCATATTGTTTTTCTCCAAAAGCTCGCGCTCGCGCACGGTCAGCACCGAAGGCTGCTCGCGCTTGCCCTCTTCAAAGCCGGTGGCGATAACGGTGACGCGGATCTCGTCGTCGAGCGTTTCGTCGAACGTCGCGCCGAAGATCGTGAGCGCGTCGGGATGGACCGCCTCCTGCACGAGGGACGCCGCCTGCTCGACCTCCTCGAGGCCGATGTCCATCGAACCGGTGACGTTGATGAGCACGCCGTGCGCGCCGTTGATGCTCGTTTCAAGCAGCGGGCTGGAGATTGCCATCTTCGCGGCCTCCTCCGCCTTTCCCTTGCCGGCGGCGCGGCCGACGCCCATGTGTGCGAGGCCCGCGTCCTTCATGATCGCGCTGACGTCCGCAAAGTCGAGGTTGATAAAGCCCGTGTCGCGGATGAGGTCAGAGATGCTCTGCACCGCCTGGCGCAGCACGTCGTCCGCGATCTCAAACGCATTGGCAAACGTGATCTTCTGATCGGTCGCGTGCTTGAGGCGCTCGTTCGGGATGATAACAAGGGAGTCGACCTTCTCGCGCAGCTCCTCGATGCCCTTTTCCGCCTGCAGCATACGGCGGCGGCCTTCAAACGAGAAAGGCTTTGTCACCACGCCGACGGTCAGGATACCCGCCTCGCGCGCGATCTCGGCGACAATGGGCGCGCCGCCCGTGCCGGTGCCGCCGCCCATGCCGGCGGTGATGAACACCATATCGGTGTCCTCAAGCGCCTTGGCGATCTGCGCGCGGCTCTCCTCCGCGCTCTTGCGCCCAACCTCCGGGTCGGAGCCCGCGCCCTGACCGTGGGTCAGCTTTTCGCCGATCTGAATTTTATAGGTCGCGCTCGAAACGTTGAGCGCCTGCTTATCCGTGTTGACCGCGACAAAGTCCACGCCGCGCGAGCCGGAGCGCACCATGCGGTTGACGACGTTGTTGCCGCCGCCGCCGACGCCGATCACCTTGATCTTGACCACGCTCTCCTGTCCGGTCTCCAGTCCGAAAGCCATATTTCGGTTCCTCCTACTGTCTCTAGTGCAATGCCGGCGCATTTTCGCATATGCGCCACAACATAAAGTATACCATAGCGTTCCTATTCTATTACGCTTTTGCCCTGCGGTCAATAGGAGATTGGAAAACTTTTTGATTTTTTTCCGTTATTCGGGAATAAAACTTGCCTTTCCCTCCGTCATCAGGTCGATCCGGCCCGTTTCGTTGTCCTCCAGATAATCCACGACGGTCGCGAGGCTTTCGAGCTTATACCCGACGTCCGCCGTCCAGGGAAAGCGCACCGCAAAACGTCCGAGATAGGTAAAATTGAGTGCTGTTTCGTCCGATATGTCGATGCTTCCGATGTTTTCCCGCATACGGCGCTCGTCCGCCGCGCGCAGGAGCGTCAGCACAACGCCCGCGCGAAACGCCGCGGCGTCGCCGAAATCCATTTTTTTGCTTGCCGCCGGCTCGATGAGCGCGGCGCCCGTCACAAGCGGGCAGCCCTCCGGGGGCGCCGCCGTTTCCTCCAGAAGCTTTCCCTGGTCGCTGATGAGCCAGACGCCCGCTCCGTTGCTCACGCCCGCGCATGCCTTGCACTCCCGCACCTCAATGAGCAGCGTGTCCGGGAGCTTGCGGTTGATGCGCACCTCCTCCACATAGGGAAGTTGGGCGAAGATCGCCTCCTTGACGTCGAATTTGTTGAGAAAATACAGGTTCCCGCCCGTCGCCAGCCCGGACGCCGCGACGACCTCCTCCTCGCTGTAGCGCTCGTTGCCGCTGACGGCGATGTGGTCCATGCGGAAAAAGAGCGTGATCGCGGCGACCATCGCCGCCACAGCGACCAAAAAGCCGAACAGCTTCAGGAGGAAGGAAAACCTTCCCCTTCTGCGTCTTCGGTTTCGTCTTGTTCTTGCCATAGCGTTTCCTCCCGCCGCCCGATCTTTGCGCCGAGCAGCGCAAGCTTTCTTTCTATGCTTTCGTATCCGCGGTCGATGTGCTCCAGTTCGGAAATGCGCGTCGTGCCCTCCGCCTGCAGCCCCGCGAGCACCAGCGCCGCACCGCCGCGCAGATCCGTGCACCGGACGCTCGCGCCGTGCAGCGCCCCTACGCCGCTGACAACGGCGACCCTGCCCGCCACGCGGATATCCGCGCCGAGGCGCGCCAACTCGCCGACGTGGCGATAGCGGTTTTCAAAGATGTTCTCGATAAATACCGTGCTGCCCGCGGAGCGCAGCAGCGCCGCCATCAGCGCCGGCTGCGCGTCGGTCGGGAAGCCCGGGTACGGCGCGGTGCGCACCGGCGGGATCGCGCGCAGCGAACCGGCGCTTTGAAGCGCCACGGCGTCCGCCTCGCTTTCCACCCGGCAGCCCGCCTCATACAGCGCCGCCGTCACGGTCGAAAGCGCGACGGGGTCGACGCCGAGGAGCCGCACCTCTCCGCCGCAGGCCGCCGCCGCGCAGAGGTAGGTCGCCGCCACGATGCGGTCGGCGATGACGCGGTGCGTCCCGCCGTGGAGCGCGCGCTTTCCCGCGACCGTAACGATCGAACCGCCCGCGCCGCGGACGTCCGCGCCCATCGCGTTGAGAAAATCCTGCAGCTCCGCGATCTCCGGCTCGCGCGCGGCGTTGTAGACCGTCGTCACGCCCTCCGCCCCGCAGGCGGCGAGGATCGCGTTTTCGGTCGCGCCGACGCTCGGCAGCGGCAGCACGATCTCGGTTCCTTTCAGTACTCTCGCGCGGCAGCGCAGCGTCCCGCCGCGCTCCGTGATCTCCGCGCCGAGCGCGCGCAGCGCCGCGAGGTGCATGTCGATCGGGCGCGGGCCGAGCTCGCAGCCGCCCGGGTACGAAAGCGCCGCCTCGCCCCGGCGCGCGAGGATCGCGCCGAGAAAGATGACCGACGAACGCATCTCGCGCATCAGCGCGTCCGGCACCTCATTTTTGTCCATATGCGTCGTGTCGACCAGCAGCGCGCCGCCGTCCCAGCGCGTGCAGCAGCCGAGATGGCGCAATATCGCGATCGACGCGTCCACGTCGCGCAGGCGCGGGCAGTTTTCGATGCGGCATTCGCCCGCGCACACGATGGTCGCCGCCAGCACCGGCAGCACGCCGTTCTTCGAGCCCTGTATCGTCAGTTCACCGTGAAGGCGGTTTCCGCCCTCGACGAACAGCTCCTGCATCTCGTTCCCTCCGCATACCATAGTTTTTCAATCAGCCCATAGTATGCAAAGAGCGGTGCGCAAGGTTCCGTGAAGGGTTATTTCACCAGACTCATAACCGTATCATAGATGCGCTCGGTGGCGTTTTTCACGCCGAGCGCCGCCATATTCTTTCCCATATCGGCGCGGCGGCCCTCGTCGCGCAGGATGTCCGCCGCCGCGGTGAAAAGCGTCTTCCCGTCGAGCCCCTCCTCGGCGAGCACCAGCGCCGCGCCGTGCTCGCCGAGCACGTTCGCGTTCTTCTCCTGATGGTGGTTCGTCACGTTGGGCGACGGCACCAGGATCGCCGGAACGCCGAGCGCGGTCAGCTCCGCGATCGTCGACGCGCCCGCGCGGGAGAGCACAAGGTCGGCGGCGCGCATGACGTCCGCCATATTGTAAATGTACTCGCGCACGTCGAGCGCCGGATGCTCCGCCAGCTCGACCCCGCGCGCGGCAAGCTCCTTTTGCATCATCTCCCACGAGATCGCACCGACGCCGTGGATGTGATGGAACGGCTCATGCGCGCTTTCCAGCTCCAGAAACTCCGCCATCATGCGGTTCATGCCGCCCGAGCCGAGGCTTCCCCAGAACGATACGACGAGCGGGCGCCCGTCGTCGACGCCGAGAGCGCGCTTTGCCTCCTCCTTGGTCTGCGTGAAGAAGTCGCCGCGCACCGGCGTGCCGGTGACGACCACCTTGTCGGGATGCTTGTAGTGCTGCCGGCAGTCCTCAAAGCCGACCATGACGCGCTGGGCGTAATTTTCCAGCTCGCGCGTCGTCAGCCCCGGCACGATGTTCGACTCGTGCACCGCCGCCGGAATGCCGCGCTTCGCGCCGTAGCGCACAATGGGATAGCTCGCGTAGCCGCCGGTGCCGACGATCAGGTCGGGGGCAAAATCGTCCAGGATCGCGTCTGCCTCGCGCTCGGCGTGAAGAAGGTTTTTGACCGAAACGAGGTTGTGCCTGATCTCCTTCGGCTTGAGCGAACGGTGGAACGAGGAAATGTTGACCGTGCGGAACGGATATTCCGTGTGCGCGATCAGGTCGCGCTCCAGTCCGCGCTCCGCGCCGACAAACAGCACCTCCGTCGCCGGGTCCTTTTCCCTCATATAGCCCGCGAGCGCAAGCGCCGGATTGACATGCCCCGCGGTCCCGCCGCAGGTAAAGATCACTTTCATCGCGTCCCTCCTAGGAAGCCGGCATCTGCCGCGACACGCTCAGCACCAGTCCCATTTCCGCGAGCTGGATGACGAGCGCCGTGCCGCCGTAGCTGAAAAACGGGAGCGAAATGCCTGTGTTCGGAATGAGGTTCGACACCACCGCGATGTTCAAAAACACCTGCAGCGCCACCTGCGTCGTGACGCCGACGGCGAGCAGCGCGCCGAAGCGGTCGCGCGCGTGCAGCGCGATCCAGTAGCCGCGGATGATAAGCAGCGCGAAGATCGCCATAATGAGCGTCGCGCCGATAAGTCCCAACTCCTCGCAGATGATGGAGAAGATGAAGTCGTTGTGCCGCTCGGGCAGGTACATGAACTTCTGCCGGCTCTGTCCGAAGCCGACGCCGAGCAGCCCGCCCGAGCCGATGGCAAGCAGACTCTGGCGGATCTGGTAGCCGCTTCCCTGCATCCATTCGGGGTTGAGCGGGTCGCGCCAGATCTGGATGCGCGAGGAGTTGTAGGAGATTTTGCCGTTGAGGTACGCCCAGCCGACAAGCGCGGCAAAGCCCGCGCCCGCGCCGATCCAAACGCCTTGGATACCGCCGACGAACATCATCACCGCGCCGATGCCGAGGATCAGCACCGTGCCGGAGAAATGCGGTTCGAGCATCATCAACCCCGCGATGATGCCGAGAATCACCGCGTAGGGCAGGATGCCGTAGCGGAAGGTCTGCATTTTGTCCTTCTTTTTGGAGATGCTGTCGGCAAAATAGAGGATAACGCCGACCTTCGCGATCTCGGACGGCTGGAAGGTAAACAGCTCGCCGAAGCCGAGCCAGCGCGTCGCGTTGTTGCGCGTGATGCCGATGCCCGGAACCAGCACGAGGATCAGCAATATGATGGACGCCAGCAGCAAAATGCGCGAAAACGCGCGGTAGCGCTCATAGTTGATGCGCCCGATCAAAAGCATCGCGACCAGTCCGAGCACTGCGAAGACGCCCTGGCGGATGAGATAGTGCGCAGGGTTCCCCGTTTCGTAGTACGCCATCGGAAAGCTCGCGGAAAAGAGCATGATGAGCCCCACGCCCGTGAGCAGCAGCGTCAGCAGGAGGAACGGCACGTCCAGCGGCCCGCGTCCGGCTTCCTTCGCGGCATTTTCGATCGCCTTGCGCCGCTCGCGCTCCTGACGCCGCAGCTCGCGTTCTTCCCTGGTCATGCCCTTCCTCCTTTCCGACGGATCTTGTCACGGTTTCAGAAATGATATCTGTTGAGTACGCCCAGCGCGGCGGCAAAGCAGCCCAGCGCGCTCACGGTCGTAAAGACCGCGACGAGCTTCACCTCGCTCCAGCCGCACAGCTCGAAGTGGTGGTGCAGCGGCGCCATCTTGAAAAGGCGCTTGCCGTGCGTGAGCTTGAAATAGCCCACCTGCAAAATGTCCGACATCGTCTCGCAGATGTAGACGAAGCCGACGGGGATCAGAATGAGCGGCATATCGTAGGCAAACGCCAGCGCCGCGACCGTCCCGCCGAGGAAGAGCGAGCCCGTGTCGCCCATAAACACCTTCGCGGGGTGAAAATTGTAAATGAGGAAGCCCAGCAGCGCGCCGACGAGCGCGCCCGCGTAGACGCCGAGCTGCTCCAGCCCCGTCCACCACGCGGCGACGACCGCGAAGAAAAGCCCCACCGGCACCGTCACGCTCGCGGCGAGCCCGTCGATGCCGTCGGTGATGTTGACGGCGTTGACCGTGCCGACGATCACGAACGCGGCAAAAACCATGTAGACCGGCCAGCTCATCACGACCTGGGTGTTCCAGAACGGGATATACAGGTTCGGCGTCAGCAGCCCTTCATAGCGCATCAGCGTCAAAAACGCGACCGCCGCGGCGAGCTGGAGCAGGAACTTCTGGATCGCCGTGAGGCCGAGGTTGCGGTGGTGGACGACCTTTTCAAAGTCGTCCAGAAACCCGATGACGCCGAAGATCGCGGCAAAGCCGAAGATGTAGAGGTGCTTGCAGTCGCCGCCTGTCATTCCCTGCCAGCCGGCAATCAAAATGGCGGCAAGGATGCCCGCGATGAACATCAGCCCGCCCATCGTGGGCGTGCCCGCCTTGGAATTGTGCCACGTGGGCCCGTCCTCGCGGATCTCCTGCCCCGCCTTGAGCTTTCTCAGCCACGGGATCAGGAATTTCCCCGCGATCGCCGAGACCGCAAAGGCAAGGATACAGGCGAGTATTGTTTTCATGTCGATTTTCTCCTTTGTTTACTCCGCGGCGGTTTTTACGCCTGCCGCTCCAAGTATTCACACACAACTTGCCGCTCGTCGAGCGGGAGGTTTTTCGTTCCGACGGTCTGGTAGGTCTCATGCCCTTTTCCGGCAAGGACCACGACGTCCCCGCGCCGCGCGTGCGAAAGCGCGTAGGCGATCGCCTCGCGCCGGTCCTCGATAACCGCGAACGGCGTGAGCGTCCCGCGCATGCCCTCGAGAACGTCGTGCAATATCGCGTAGGGCGATTCGGTGCGCGGGTTGTCGCTCGTCACGATCGCGAGGTCGGACAGCGCCGCGGCAATGCGCCCCATGCGGGCGCGCTTGGTGCGGTCGCGGTCGCCGCCGCAGCCGAACACCGTGACGACGCGCCCCTGCGCGAAGCCGCAGACCGTTTCGAGGATGTTCTTGAGCCCGTCGGGCGTATGCGCGTAGTCGATCAGCACCGTGTAGTCCGTTCCCGTCGGCACGACCTCGCAGCGCCCGCGGACGCCCCGGCAGCCTTGCAGCGCCTGCGCCGCCTGCCGCAGCGGCACGCCGAGCAGCTTGACCGCGGAAAGCGCCGCAAGCGCGTTGTAGAGTGAGAAATCGCCCGGGATGGGAACATAGGTCTCGATGTGCTCGGTCTCGTCGCAGAGCGTGAAGCGCACGCGGTCGTTTTCATAGCGCGTCCGCCAACCGACCAGATCGTTCGTCAGCCCCTGCCCGAAGCGGAGCGTCCGGCACGTCGAGCCGGAGAGCACGCGTTCCGCCCAGGGGCTGTCGCCGTTGACCGCCGCGGCGCGGCACTGACGGAACAGCCGCGCCTTGGCGTCGCAGTAGGCTTCCATTGTACCATGGTAGTCAAGATGGTCCTGCGTGAGGTTGGTAAACACGGCGGCGTCAAAGACTATCCCCGCCGCGCGGTGCTGCGCGAGCGCGTGGGAGGAGACCTCCATCACCGCGTAGCCGCAGCCCGCGTCCGCCATCTCCGCAAGCAGGCTTTGCAGCGTCAGGCTGTCGGGCGTCGTGCGCTCGGCGGGCAGCGCCTCGTCGCCGATCATGTTCTGGTTGGTACCGATCAGCCCGACCTTCGCGCCCAGCGTCTTTTCCAATATCTGCTTGACGAGATACGTCGTCGTGGTCTTGCCGTTCGTGCCGGTGACGCCGACGGTCTTCAGCTTTTTTGCCGGCTCGCCGTACCACACCGCCGCCATGCGCGCAAGCGAATAGCGCGCGTCCGGCACGAGGACATAGGGGATCGGCGCGTCCGGCGCAGACTCGCACAGCGCGCACGCCGCGCCGTTTTTCAGCGCGTCCGCGAGGTAGCGTCCGCCGTCCTCCTTTTCCCCGCGGAGCGCGGCAAACAGCCCGCCCGTCCTCACCTTGCGGGAGTCGTTGGCAAGCGCCGCGATCTCCAGGTCCTCCGGTGCGTGAAGCTCATAGGTCGTCAGGGGTGCAAGCAGCTGCGATAAGCGCGTTTGGAAGCTTCCCTTTCACGATTGAATGTCGGTATCTTCGTATGCGTCAGTCCGTTACGGACGAATCGCTCAGTTGCACGCGCACGACCGTGCCCGCCGGCACCTCCTTGCCCGGCTCCTCCGACTGCGAGATCGCGCGCACGCTCGCGGACGAGCGGTTCGTCGCGCCGGAGATCGACATGATCAGTCCCGCGTTCGTCAGCTTCTGGTTCGCGACCGAGGCGCTGTCGCCGATGACGTTGGGCACGATGCACGGCGCGTCGGATTTCTCCTCGCCGCAGTAGAGCAGGATCTCCGCGTTGTTCGGCACGATCGCGCCGCCGAGCGGCGTCTGGTCCGTGACGGTTTCGGCGTCGCCGATCAAGCGGCAGCCGAAGCCGAGCTCCTTGAGCTTTTTCGCTGCCTCGTCGGCCTTCTCACCGACAAGGTTCGGCACCGTCGCGTCCGCGCCGACGAGCTCCTCCGCGCTGTAGGTCGGCTCGATGCCGAGGTACGGCAGCAGCTCCGCCATGACGCTGCTCGCCACCGGCGCGACCATGTTGCCGCCGGAGACGTAGGTTCCGGTGTCGCGGCTGGGCTCGTCGAGCGTGAGGAGCATGATGACCTGCGGGTCGTCCGCAGGCGCAAAGCACACGAAGGAAACGATGACGTTGCCGCCGACCTTATCCGCCGTGCCGGTCTTGCCGCCGATGCGGTAGCCCGCGACCTTGCCGTTTTTGCCCGCGCCCTCGGAAACGACGTATTCAAGGATGCCGCGCACGGTTTCGCTCGTCTCCTCGGAAACGACCTGCCGCACGGGCGTGGTGTCGTGACGGTAGACGACGTTGCCCGCGGCGTCGACGACCTGGTCGACGATATAGGGCGTGCGCAGGTATCCGCCGTTGATGCACGCCGCCTGCGCCGCGATGAGCGCGACGGGCGTGACGTTGAAGTTCTGTCCGAAGGCGTAGCACGCGAGCGCGAGCGTCGAATACTCGATCTCCTTGTTGACGAAGCCCTGCGCCTCGCCGGTGGTGTCGATGCCGGTCTTCTCCGTAAGCCCGAACGCCTTCATGTAGTTGTAAAACTTCTCGTTCCCCACGCGAAGCCCGATGTTGATAAACGCGGGGTTGCAGGAATTTCCGGTCGCGACGGTCAGGCTCTGGTGTCCGTGTCCGCTGCGGTTGGAGCAGTTGATGGTTTCCTTTTCGACCACGACCTTGCCGGTGCAGTCAAACGAGGAATTGAGGTCGATCACGCCCTCCTCAAGCCCCATCGAAAGCGTGAGGATCTTGAACGTCGAGCCGGGCTGATAGGTGTCGTTGATCGCCTTGTTGCGCCACTGCTTGAAGCGCAGGTCGCTGAGCTTTTCGGCGACCTCCTCCTCGCCCATGCCGCGCGTAAGGAAATCGTTGTAGAGCGTGCCGGGGCTGTTGAGGTCGTAGTTCGGCAGCGACGCCATGCCGAGGATCGCGGCGGTCCTGACGTCCATGACGATGCCCGTCGCGCCCTTGCCCGTGCCGTAGCGCGCCTCCAGCTCGGCAAGCCCCTTTTCGAGATAATACTGCACGGTGGTGTCGAGCGTGGTATTGAGCGAGCAGCCGTCCTTGGCGTCGAAATACTGCTCGTACTGGTAGAGCATCGGCGTGCCGTTGACGTCCTTCGCCATGACGACCATGCCGCCCTCGCCGGAAAGCTCGTCGTTGTAGACCGCCTCCAGCCCGTACGCGCCGCCTTCTTCATTCGTAAAGCCGATGACGTTCGCGGCGAGCGAGCCGAAGGGGTAGTAGCGCTTGGCGGTCGGCTCAAAAAAAATGCCGTTGCCGATGTCGTTCTCGTTGAGGAACGCGCGCACACGGTCGGCGTCCTCCTGCTCCACGCGCTTTTTGACGACGCGGTAGCTGGTGTCGGCGTCGATGTCGCGGCGCACCTTTTCCTCGCTCACGTCCAATATCTCCGCAAGGCTTTCCGCGACAAGGTTCGCATCCACGCCGTCCTTTTTGAGCTGGCGTGGCGAGATGCACACGTTCTCCGCCGTCGAGGAGATCGCGAGCGTGCGGCCGTTGCGGTCGTAGATCGCGCCGCGCGACGCGCCGACGGTCGTGCGCAGCGTCTGCTGGCGCACGGCGATGTCCTGCAGCTCGTCGTGGCGCACGATCTGCCAATCGTAGAGCTTGGAGAACAGCAGGGCAAACGCGGCGACGCCGAAGACCGCAAGGAGCAGCAGCGTCCGCTGGCCGATCATCCGGTTGGCGCGGCGCGCCGAATCCGGCCTTCTTTTCGGATTTTTTGCCATGACTGTTTCTCCTTCAAATATGGGACATAAGGAGCAAGGAAGTTCCTTACTCCTTATGTATAGCACTGCTTATTTGAAATATTCCACGAAAGCTGCGAGGCCATGCCCCACCACCGCAGCCGCGCGGCCGAGAACGTTCGTTCCCGCGTGCTCGTAGAGCACCACGTTGTCCGGCGCGGAGAGGTCGATGTAATAGATCTGCGAGGAGCTCGGCTTTGCCATGCCCGCCGCCTCCGCCGCCTCCTTGATGGCGGAGAGGTCGAAGGTGCGCTCATAGCGTCCGACGAGCGTGACATGCTCGTCCTCGAGCGCCGCAAGCTCGCGCTGCATCGAGACGACGTCGCCCGAGATGGCGGTGAGCTGCGCGTAGCTCGCGAGCAGCGCGACAAGCATCACCGCGGCGACAGCGTAGCCGGCGAGCACGAGCGGCGAAACGCAGATGCGCTCGCGGTGCTTCGGCGCGGCTGCGGGTTTTCTGCGCGGCTGGGGGCGCGGCGCGCGTTCAGGCTCGCGGCGCTCTTCGTAGTCGCGTCCGGGCGCGCGGCGCTGCCGTTCACGCTCTAAGTAGTCGTAATCATAGGCGAGGTTGCCGGAGACATAGTGGTTATTGCGGTTCATCTGTCCCCCGGAACGACGTGCCATGATATTCTCCCCTCTCCATGAAAAATATTTTCAGCATTTTTCCGCGACCCGCAGCTTTGCGCTGCGCGCGCGGGGATTCTCATTCAACTCCGTCTCGCCCGAAACGATGGGCTTGCGGGTAATGAGCTTCATCCTCGGCGTTCTCCCGCACACACAAACGGGGAACTCCGGCGGACAGATGCAGCCGGTTGCCAGCTCCTTGAGTTTTTGCTTGACGATGCGGTCCTCAAGCGAATGGAACGTGATGACCGCGAGCCTGCCGCCCGGCTTTAAATGCGCCTCGGCGGCGTCGAGCATCGGCGTGAGCTCGCCGAGCTCGTCGTTGACGGCGATACGGATCGCCTGAAAGCTGCGTTTGGCGGGATGCTGCTTCTCGCGCAGCGCCTTCGCCGGCATCGCGCCGCGGATCAGCTCCGCGAGCTCAAGCGTCGTTTCGATGGGCTTTGCCTCCCGCGCCGTGCAGATTGCCTTTGCGATCTGGGGCGCGAAGCGCTCCTCTCCATATTCAAAGAGGATGCGGCGCAGCTCCTCGTACGGATAAGCGTTGACCAGTTCGCGCGCCGTCAGCGGCGCGGTCGCGTCCATGCGCATGTCGAGCGGCGCGTCCTGCTTGTAGGAAAAACCGCGGCTTGCGTCGTCGAGCTGCGGGGAGGACACGCCGAGGTCGAAGAGCATCCCGTCCGCGGCGGCGACGCCCAGCTCGTCGAGCACCGTGCCGAGCCGGCTGAAGTTGCTGTGAACGAGCGTCACACGGTCCATGTGCTCCGCGAGCCGTTCCCGCGCGGCGGCAAGCGCCGTTTCGTCGCGGTCGAGGGCGATGAGCCGCCCCGTCGTCAGGCGGCGGACGATCTCCGAGGAATGGCCCGCCCTGCCGAGCGTTCCGTCGACGTAAACGCCGTCCGGCTTGATTTGGAGCGCTTCGATGCACTCCTCGAGCAACACGGGCTTATGGCCGTAATCGGTATCCATATCAAATACCGAGAGCTTCCGCGATGGAGGCAAGGTCGTCGCTCTCGAGCTCCGCGCTCTCGAGCTTGTTCCACGTCTCCGCGTCCCAGATCTCCGCGCGCTTGGATACGCCGACCACGACGACGTCCTTTTTCAGCTCCGCGTAGTCGCGCAGCTTCTGCGGCAGCAGGATGCGCCCCTGCGCGTCCGGCTCGCACTTGGCGGCGTTGGCGTAAATGAGGCGTGCCGCCGTTCTGGCTTTTGTATAAGGAAGGCTCTCGAACTGCTCCGCCAGCTTTTCCCATCCGGACTCGGAGTAGACGGTCAGGCAGCGGTCCGTCATCGAGATGGTCACATAGAAGGTCTCGCCCAACTCCTCGCGGAGCTTGGCAGGGATAAACAGCCGTCCCTTCGCGTCGACGCTGTGCTGATACTGTCCGGTCACGGCCGTCCCTCCCCTCTTGAAAGATGCGGAAAATGAGGGCAAAGCCCCCGTTCCCCCTTTTTTCGAGGGAACAGGTCCGGCTCCACTCTCCTGTTAATTTAGGGTGTGTGGCTCCACTTTGTGGTCTGATTCACCACTTTCCCCCACTCACAGTTCCAAGTATACGGTCGGGTAACATAAAATGTCAAGTAAAAAAATCCAGCAGATTTTGGTCGGATTTCCTGTGTTATAAAACGGTAGTTCGAATTTTTTGGTCAAAAAAAGAGCGCCGCCACAATATTTGGTGGCGGTGCAGATTTTTGCGTCCAAATCTTGTTTTTTGCTCAAATTTTTGTCTATTTTTCACAAATTTTCATCCGGGTTTTTGGCGTTGTTCTTGGCAGATTTGCTCAATTCCTCCCGATCCTTCTGCCGGCGCGCGGCGGAGGCGGCGCGGAACTTCACGCGGCTCTCCTTGACCTCGTCGAGCGCCGCCTGGATTGCCTCCTCGGTGCGGCGCAGCGCGTCCTCCGTATACTCATTGACAACGCGGTACATCTCGTTGGAGCGGTCCTCGGCGCGCGCGATGATCTCGTGGCCGCGCTCGCGCGCCGCCATCAGCACCTCGCTGTCGGAGACCTTGCTCTTGGCGTCGATCTCCGCCTTCTGCATCATGCGCCCGACCTCGCGCTTGGCGGAGTTGACGTAGTCCTCCTTCGCCTGGATCAGGTCCTGCGCGCGCTTAAGCTCCGCCGGAAGCCCCGCGCGGATCTCGTCGAGCAGGTCGAGCGCCGCGTCGCGGTCAATGATGCACTTTTCGCTGCTCAGCGGCGCGTTTTTCGCGTCGTTGACCAGATCGTACAGCATATCGATCAGATGCTCCACATCACGATTTGCCATCGGTATCCCACCCTTTCATCACTCGGATCGCCGCCTCGGGCATACACAGCGCCAGAGGCTGACGGTATTTGATCATTTCGCGCGCCATCGTCGAGCTGACGTGCAGCAGCTCCGGGCGCGCCGGGATCAGCACGGTGTCGAGCTGTGCGTCGAGGCCGCGGTTGATCTGTGCCATGCCGTATTCGGCGTCGAAATCGGTCGCGCTGCGCACGCCCTTGACGAGCCAGCGCGCCCCCTTTTCCCGCGCGTAGTCCGCGAGCAGCCCCGTCCAGCTCTCCGCCGTCACGTTGTCGAGCTTTCCGACCGCGGCGCGCAGCAGCTCAAAGCGCTGCTCAGCGGTGAACATCGGATTCTTGCCGCCGTTCGCCATCGCGCAGACATAGACCCGGTCGAACAGCGCCGCGGCGCGCTCGATGACGTCCATGTGCCCGAGCGTCACGGGGTCGAAGCTGCCGGGGTAGACTGCGATCTTCATGCCAAACCTCCATGCTTCGCGGTTGCCGCGCAAGCGGCGGGCGAAGCGGTATTTATGACCGCGCGGGTCTTCGCGCTAGTCCTCCCCGTCGCGGTGGTAGACCGTCACCTTGATCCTGCCGTAGCGGTACTCGCGGTAGATATGGTACGGCGCGGCAAGCGCCGGAAGCGTCTTGCCCACCGGGCACTCCGCCACGATTATACCACGCGGCGCGAGAATGTCAAACCGTGCGATATGCGCGATGGCGCGCTCCAGCACGTCGTCGGCGTAGGGCGGATCGAGAAAAATGAGATCATACTTCGCGCGCACCGAGGAAAGATAGCCCATCGCGTCCGCGCAAACGACCTGCGCCTTGTCCGCAAGGCCGCAGACGTTCAGGTTGTCGCGCACGAGCTTGACGGCGTCGGTCCGCCGGTCGACGAACACGCAGGACGCGGCTCCCCGCGAAAGCGCCTCGATGCCCATTTGCCCCGTGCCGGCGAAGAGGTCGAGCACGCGCCTGCCCTCAATATCGAATTGCAGGGCGCTGAATATGCCTTCCTTGACCTTGCCGGTCGTCGGGCGCGTCTCCTGGCCCTTGAGCTCGCCGAGGCGCCTGCCGCGCGCCGTTCCTGTGATGACCCGCATACGGGCACCCCCCATCTTTGTTCTTACTTTCTTATAGTACGGGAAACTTTTTCGTTTTTCAAGTGTCAGTTTTCGAGCAAAATAACTATTGTTATTCTGCTTGATTTCGTTTATAATGGCATGGTTAAAATGCCTTAAAAGGACTTTGGCGAAAGGAGACCTTTTATGTTCAAGCTTCAGACCGATCAGGGCGAGATCCTGATCAGCGATACGGTGCTCTCCAACATCACCGGCGCCGCCGCGACGAGCTGCTACGGTGTCAAGGGCATGGCATACCGTTCCATGACCGACGGCATCGTCCATCTGCTCCGCGG
>SVKM01000018.1 GCA_015068465.1 Oscillospiraceae bacterium
GAGAGCGAGTTCTTCTTCGCAGTGCATGTAGGGATCGGACATGGAGCCGGTCCCGATCATGCACTTTTTTCGTTTGGATTTTAAGGCTTTTTCCAGAAGCGCGGGGGCGTTCTGTTTGACCTCGACGTCCTCGAACGGATGCGTGAATTGATAGCAGCGGCTCCTGCTGTCGCAGTAGACGCAGCCGTGCGTGCAGCCGCGGTATATGTTCATGCCGCAGCGCCCGCCGCTCGTGGCGAGGATTCCTTTTACATCGACAAAGTGCATTGTATTGTTTATCCCTTGTATATTTTTACACCATTCTACACCATCCGCAACGCAATCGCAACCCGTTTCCCCTTCCCCTCCCGCCCGTGCCTTTTTGTTCCCTTCGTTTTGTTACCCGGTATCCCGCGCGGGGCGTAGGGACGCTCGCGCTTGCTTTTTTCAGCGTTCCGGTTTATTCTAGAGGGCAGGAAAACACGCAAGGAGGCGCGGCCATGGACTATCAGCGCATCGACGCCGGCGGGATCGGCTGCCTTACGCGCATGGACGGGACGGACTGGCAGTGGGGCTCGGACTATACGAGCGGCGATCTGTACGAAGCAGAGGAACTGTTCCGCGACGGACATCCGATCAGGAAAAGCCGCCTCGTGTTCCTCCGCTGGCCGGAGCCGCGGTTGTATGAGCCGATCCGCGCAAAGGACGGGCAATACTTCGGAACGCCCTGCTTTTGGGCCGGGAGCGTCTACATTCTGCTGGTCGACTTTCCACAAAAGGAGATCCGGATCTACCGCTGCGCGGCGGATATGGAGTCGGCGGAAGTACACGTCTGCCTGCCGCTGGACGCCGTGCCGGACTGCTACAACCTGATGCTGCACGCCGCGCCGCTGACGCTCACGCGGCAGGGGCATGAAAACACGTTCCAGGTCGTGTGGCCGGAGCAGTGCTCCTTCCCTATCGAAAATACGGAATCGTTCGATTCGCGCGAGGGGGATCGGCTCGTATTCTCCAAATGGTACGAAGACCCCGACTACCGCGAGGAGGTCGTCGTCCGGAAGTATCCCACGGGCGAGGTGCTGGAGCGCGCGGACGGCACGCTGATGACGATGCCCGACGGGCAGAAGTGGCTTTTTGTGTGACGAAAGGAGAACAACCATGAACATCACGGTCTATCTCGGCTCCAATTTTGGGAGCGACCCCGCGTTCAAAACGGCGGTGCGCGAGCTCGGTACATGGATCGGCGCAAGCGGCCACGCGCTCGTCTACGGCGGCTCAAGGTGCGGTCTGATGGGCGAACTGGCGGAGAGCGTACTGCAAGCCGGCGGCGAGGTCACAGGCGTGGAGCCGCAGTTTTTCATCGACGCGGGGCTGGAATACGACGCCATCACGCGGCTCATCGTCACGCAGGACATGTCCGAGCGCAAGACGAAGATGATCGAGCTGGGCGACGCCTTCATCGCCTTCCCCGGCGGCACGGGCACGCTGGAGGAGATATCCGAAATCATGAGCAAGGTGACGCTGCAGCATCTGGACGCACCGTGCATCCTCTACAACCTGAACGGCTATTACAACGACCTTCGCGCGCTGCTCCGCCACATGATCGACATGGAATTGTCCACGGAGGAGAAGCAGCGGGGCATCTATTTTGCCGACGATCTCGCGCAGATCAAGGCGATTTTGGAGCGTTGACGATGGCGAACTACACCTACCTCCTGCGCTGCGCGGACGGGACGCTCTACTGCGGGTGGACGAACGACCTCGAAAAGCGCGTCGCGGCACACAACGCGGGTCTGGGCGCGAAGTACACGAAAACGCGCCGCCCGGTGGAGCTCGCGTACTATGAGACCTTTGCGACGAAGCAGGAGGCGATGCGGCGCGAGGTAGAGATCAAGCGGCTCACGCGGCGGGAGAAGCTGGCGCTGATCGAGTCGTGAGCCAAAGCTGGTACGGCAAGTCAACAAAGACGCGAGAGATTCGAGAGAGTCTCCCGCGCCTTTGCTTTTCTCCCTCTGCCAAACCAGCCGCTTTGCCGCGCGCAACTTGTTATTGCAAATTTTCATCGCGTCGATTAAAATATTTTTGAAAAATTCACTGCCACATTTCAGATTCCTGCGTATCAATAGTTGAGAACGGTCGGTGTCGCGGCTCCGTCCGAAACAGCGACGATTTTTGAAAGGAGCTTTATCATGAGCGAGAACAAGACCCTCGACCCCAAGCTGGCGGAGGCCCTCAAGGGCATTTGGGACTCCCTCACCGACGAGCAGAAGGAAAAGGCGAAGGCGTGCAAGAGTATGGACGAGCTGACGGCGCTCGCGGGCAAGGAGGGCGTAGAGCTTCCCGACGAGGCGCTGGATATGGTATCCGGCGGCTGCGACGAGGGCGGCGGCGGCGATAGCGGCGATAGCGGCGCAGGCATCTACATAAGGATTCTTCCGGTATGAGCGGCGGCTTTGAATCGAGCCGCGGTGGGTAAACGGCAAGCCGGTCTGCACATGCGGCCATATCTATAAGTATGAGATTCCCGACATGGACGGCACATATGCCCCCGGTAATGCTTTTACGCCGCTGTCTGACCCGGATTGACGGTTCGGCGAACTTGGAAAGCCGGCTGGGAAAAAGGTACGGCGGCTGGACAACAAGATAAGCACAACAAAGGCGGGACGGTTCCGAGGAACCTCCCGCCTTTCATTCTCCCCTCCGCGGGCGGCGTTGCAAGACGCTGCCTAAAATTTTTCTGCACGGATGGGCGGCGCGCTTGTTATTCGTTACAGCAGCGCAAATTCTTCCGCCCAGACCACAGCGCAGCTACAGATTTTTTCCGCTACCGCCGCTCTGTGTTTTTGGTGGTATCAAAACGAGCCGCATCTCCGATGCAACAAGGCGCAGCGGAGCGCCGCGTCCAGCGCCGCCGCCTTTTTTTCTGCTCGGCGGCGAGGGACCCTCAGACGCCCTTGAGGGCTTCGTTCAGCTTTTCGTCCCCGGCGTAAACTCCATTTCCTTATTGAAAAATATGGTCGCTAAGGGTCCTGAGTCTACCGTCGTCGCCGCTCTCGCCGCAACCACCCGAGACCATGTCGAGCGCCTCGTCGGGCAGCTCTACGCCTTCCTTGCCCGCAAGCTTCGCCAGCTCGTCCATGCTCTTGCAGTCCTTCGCCTTTTTCTTCTGCTCGTCCGTGAGGGAGTCCCAGATGCCCTTGAGGGCTTCTTGCAGCTTGGGGTCGAGCGTCTTGTTTTCGTCCATAACCGTTCTCCTTTTCATCGGTTGATTTGTTGCGGCTCTTGCCGCGCTTGTCTGTTGATACGTGGAAATTTGCGATGTGGCAGGGCGATGAAGCTGCTGTCAACGTTTCCTGCGGTCGCCGTGCGCTTCATAGTATTTCCGCTTGTCCTCATACATCAGCGCGTCCGCCTTGGCCTTGGCTTTGTTATAGTCCGGTTCACCCTGTGCGCAAAAGACCGCGCCGAGGGCGGCGCTGTGCCCCTTTTGCGCGATCTGCGCGCGCAGGCGCTCTACGTCCTCGTCAAACGCCGCGGCGGCGTCACACACGGCATACGCCGCGAACTCGTCGCCGCCCGTGCGGTAGACGTTCTCCACGCCGAACACCTCGGCGAGGCACGCGGACACGTCAAGGATCATCGCGTCGCCCGCCTCGTGACCGAGGGTATCGTTCGTCTGCTTGAGCCCGTTGATGTCGCACATGACGAAGCCGTAAGGCCTCGCGGTGTCCAGCGTTTCCTTTTCAAACTTCTCCAGCGCGCGCCGGTTGCGGCAGCCTGTCAGCGCGTCATAGTAGCTGTAGCGCACCAGCTTTTTCTGGTCCTCACGGTTCAGTACGAGCTGCGCGAAGATGTAGGAGATGATGCGGATGATCTCCGCGATCTCCGGCAGGTATTCCTTCGGCGCGTCGTCCACGCCCAAAAGGCCGATCAGCTCGCCGTTCGCCTCCAGCGGGCCGACCGCCATGCGTTCCACATGGTTCGCCGTCAAAACCTGATACAGGATCGGATTCATCTCGCGGCATTCCTCGCGGCTTGGAATGATGAGGCGGTTATCGCGCTGAAACACCTTGTAGAGCTCGTCGATCAGACCGTCGTAGGGCAGGTCGAGCAGCTCCGGAGCGCGCGGCTCCATGCCGTCGGCGAACCACTCATAGGTACCGTGCCAGCTCCCGCCGCTTTGGTTCTCCCGTCCCTCGAAGATATAGGTGCGTTTGGCGTGCAGCTCCGTCCCGACATATTGGAGCATTGTCCGGATGCTTGTTTCGGGGTCTCCGGCGGAAACGGCGTATTGGAGCACGCGGTTGATGAAGCGGTCGCGGTCGATGGCGGTGCGTTCCCGCATCCACCAGCGGACCAACTGCAGAACGAGCAGCGAGGCGAACATGACAAAGCCCGCGCGGCTGCAAAAACCGTGCCCAAGCGTGCTGCGCACGCCCGCGAAGTAGATGCCCAGATCCAGCAGCATCGAGCCCAGCATACAAGCGACGCCGACATAGAGCAGCTTCATATCCCGCTTGATCCGGTGCTCCCTGCAATACCTCCTGTCGTCGACAAGCATCCACGCGATCACCGCAAAGGACGCGGCGTGATAAACCGCCATGATCGGCGTCAGCCATGCCATGTCCACGCCGAAGCCGAAGCGCAGCAGCAGATAAGCGGAAATGTCCAGCACCGTGAACGCAAACACAAGGCGTACGCCGCGCATTTTCTTTTCGTATGTGGATTCGCTGATCAGAAGCGCCAGCGGGAAGTCCACCAGATGCAGCAGCGTGTGATCGAGAACGCGGCTCGCCGTCACATTTCCCGTCAGCAGCATCAAAACGCCGGTATCGTTGGTCATCCACAGCCCCGCGATCAGGGCGGTGACGCCGAGCGGAAGGAGAAGCCGGCGTATTCTTGAAACGAACGGCAAAAGCAAAAGCGTCACCACGCCGAGAAACATTGTGCCGACCGAACAGAAAATCGACGCCAGATGCCTTCCCGCCAACTCATAAAGGTACGCGCCGGGGGCGCCGATCTGCGGTTTATAAATGCGCCCGCCCTTGTGGTTGTCAAAAACGGAGACAAGCTCGATGCGGACGGTTTTCCCCGCCTGCTCCGGCGAAAGATTGATGGAATGATACGCGCGCCCGTATCCCTTGCCCGTGAGATTTTCGGGAAGGCCGTAGGAATACGCCTCCACGCCGTCGATGAACACGGTAAAGCGGGCGTTTGAGACGGTCAGGCACAGCCGGTCGTTGTACGCGAGCGTGTCCGGCAATTCTTTCTCCAGAACGATACTGCCTCCATAATCTCCGGCGCTCAGCTCGACCGCGTCCGCAAGCGTTTCCCCGTTTACGCGCCATGAAGCGGAAAAGTCGGTCATATTCGTATCGCGCGTCGCGGACAGCGAGAGAAGATACGCCGCCATCGCGACCAGCAACGCGGCATAGACGCAGCCCAGCAGCGTCAGTTCTTTCGTTTCTTTTGCGGACATAGCATTCCTCCATATAAAAATGAAGCGATGTCTTTTCCCTGCGTTATTTTTCAGCCGGGTTCAACCGTCATCTTTCTGTTCCGTTTTTTCTTTCTCCCGCTGCTCGCGCTTCTTTCGCCGCTGCGCGCGGTTCGCCTTTTCGGACGCGAACAGCTCCACCGCCGCGTCGGTCAGCTCCGCGGACCACACGTGCTCGCCGCCGACGACCTTCGCCCAGGGGCAAAGCGTCTGATAGTCCTCGTCAAGCACGACGGTGTACGGCGGGCCGCAGCGGTCGTCAACGTCCATGTAGAGATGCCGCCCGCCGGAGATCAGCTTGTATGTCTCCTCGTCGCGCATCCCGTCTTTGAGCAGTTCAAAGGTCTCCTTCGTGATCTCGTACAGATGGTAATATCCGCATCCGCCGCGCTCCGCCGTGTAAAGCTTCCGCTCCTCGTCAAAGCACGCCTTCCAGCCGTCGCCCTGCTTGAATTGCATTCTGTTTCCCCCTCTCTTGTATGCAAACGGCCCTCCGGCCGTTTCCCGTCAGTCCGTCGCGGTACGCCGCCGCGTCCTTTTCCTTTCCGATACACATGACACTCTCCTGTCAGTCCATGATCTCTATGGCCGAATCCGCCGCGACAAAACCGCCATGCGGAGCGGAAACATGGTCGCGATGTTCTTGATTCCAGCGCGCCGTTCTCCTCGTCGGTCACGACGCATTCGCACTTGATCCGCCGGTCGTCGAGCACATACATATCCGCCGCCGTTTTTGCATAAGCTATGCTTCGGGTGATCAAAATGAAGCATACCTGGAAAACCTATGCGCTGTGGATCGCAATTGCCGAGGCGGTCGGCGCGCTCGCCGGCCTTTTGACGCGGGAGGGCACAAAGCTCTACGCCGAGACCGTCGCAAAGCCCCCGCTCTCTCCGCCCGCGATCGTCTTTCCGATCGTATGGGGCGTTCTCTACGCGCTGATGGGGATCGGCGCCGCGCGCGTTTCCCTGACGCCCGGCTCCGCGCTCCGCACGCGCGCTCTGCGCCTGTTCTGGCTCCAGCTCGCGTTCAATTTCGTCTGGAGCATTCTTTTCTTCAATCTTGAGGCATTCGGCCTTTCGTTCGTCTGGCTGGCGATCCTGTGGGCGCTGATCTGGATGATGGTCCTCACCTTCCGCAAGGTCGACCGCACCGCCGCGCTGCTGCAGATCCCCTATCTCATTTGGGTCGCGTTCGCCGGATATCTCAATCTTGGCGTCTGGCTCCTGAACGGCTGACTTTGAAGCTCTCCGAAATCATCCGGTTTCGGAGGGCTTTTTTCTGTGCGCTACAGCCATTTTTTCTTTTTGAAGAAGACCAGACTGACGACCACGATGATAACGCTCACGGCGATGACGACGGGGTAGCCCAGCCGCCATTCCAGCTCCGGCATATAGCGGAAGTTCATGCCGTACCAGCCCGCGATGAGCGTCAGGGGCATGAAGATCGTCGTGATGACCGTCAGAAGCGTCATCGTCCGGTTCTGGCGCACCTCGAGCTGCGCGTTGTAGAGGTCGCGCACCTGCATGGTGTGGTCGCGCAGCGATACGGCGGAGTCGTGCCGCCGCGTCATCCGGTTCATGAACAGATGGATGTAGCGCAGGTTCTTTTCGTGGAAAAAGCCGTTCTCGTTCTCCTCCAGCTCCTGCGCCATGTCAATGATCTGCTCATAGTGCACCAGCAGCTCGCGGACGTCGCTGCGGATCTCGTTGACGCGCACCATATCCCGCTGGCCCTCCGAGGCGAGGAGCTCGTCCTCGATCCGGTCCAGCTCCGACTCGTAGCGCTCCATGATCGGCAGATCCGGCTCCACGATCTGTTCCAGAAAGTCGTACAAAAACCGCTCCAGGCTCGGCTCGCGCCAGCGCTTTGACCGGCGGATCTCCTCGATCATCCGCTGCGCCTTGCCGCTGTCGTCGATAAAGACGATCCCCTTCTCGTCGAGGGCGAAGGCAAAGCGGTAATCCCGCTGCGTCAGCTCCGACCGGTCGGGAAGCTGGAACGTGCCGGTCAAGGAATCGTAGTTTACCTCCGCCTTTGTGTTGTGGATGTTCCCCGCGTCCGGCTCAAGCTCGATGCCCATGTCGAAGCGGTCGCGCTCCGTCTGCCACTCCGGCGTCGTCAGAACCGCCACGTACTGGCGCTCGCTCTGGCGGTGCAACTCCTCCGCCGTGCATTCCTTCATGCTCTCTTCCAAAAGATAATACGACATATCCGCTCCCCCTACCGATACAACTCCGAAATATCCCCGATGTGCTTTTTCATCCGCGCGACCGCGCTCTCCGGCGCAAGCAGCCGCGCGTCCGCGCCGAAGCCGCACAGCCACGCGAAAAACTGCGGGCTTACGACCACGTCCGCGCTGACCGTGAAATACCCGTCCCCGTCCGGGATAATGCTCGCATCCTGCCCCAGGCGGTCGAGCACCGCGCCGACCAGATGGTTCGCAAAGCGCATCCGAACGCGCTCCTCCGTGCCGGAGAACATGCCGAACACCTTGCGCGAATACACCGCCATATCCAGCGAGCGGTAGGCGTCCGCGCCGTCGCGCGGCTCGTCCAGCGCGGCGATGTTCGTCATCTTGTCGACGCGGTAGTGCCGGATCTCCCCGTTCTCGCCGTCGTAGGCGACCATGTAATAGTTCTCGTCGTCCCAGGTCAGCGCGTAGGGGCTGACAACATAGTACGCGCCGTCCCTGCGATAGCGCCGCTCCTTGGCAACCGTGTACTCAAAATACTTGAAGCGTATCTTTTTGTCCTCCGAAATGCCCGCATGGATGGCGTCGACGTTGTAGTAGATCGACTCGTTCATCGTCTTGACCCGTCCCGCGACATAGACCTGGCGCTGGAGACGCTGCGCGTCATACGCGCCGGCAAGCGTCTCGATTTTTTTGATGAGCGCGTTGGTCTTGCGCTGCGTGATGAACTTTGAGGACTGCACACTGTCCACAAGCAGTTTCAGTTCCGGCAGCTCAAAGCGGCGGGACGCCACATAGTAGCCGTACAGCTGTCCCTGCGAGACCTGCTCGACGTCCAGCCCGTAGGCGCGCAGCGCCTCGATGTCGTCGTAGATGCTCTTGCGCTCCGCGGCGACGCCGTGCGCGGCAAGCTCGGCGATGAGCTGCTTGACCGTGACGGGGTGCTCCGCGTCAGAGTATTGCAGCAGATAGTCCATCAGATAGAGCAGTTTGAGCTTCTGCCCGGATGATCTCGGCATGATCCTTCCTCCCTATCCTGTTTATCGTACAAGTATACTGTTAGGATGAGTATATCAGAGAGGAACAGGGCGCGTCAAGAGGGCGCGCCAAAATGTGGAAGGAGGCTTTACAAATGAGTGAAGAACGTTTGATGCAGAGGCTGGAGGATCTGAACGGGCGGCTTGCGGAGCTGTGCGGGCATCTGCCGCAGGATCGCATGGACGAGCGGTACGACCGCCGCTTCTATTCCCGGCTCACAAACGGCGAGATCGACGCCGTGATCCCCGCGCACCTTTTCACCGTCGAGGACGTGCTCACGGCGATCGCGCGCGTCAGGGCAAGACTCAGCGACCTGCGCTGCGCGCGGCAGGCCGCGGCGGAGCGCCCCCTCGCCGGCGCGATCCCCGGGCAGCTCATGTTCGCGGGCTTTGCCGGCGCGCCGCTGAAGCTCGCTTCGTGAGGAGGTGCGGAGATGACGCCCGTTGTCTTTGTTCTCACGCTGATCGGCGTGAGCTACGTTTCCGATCTGCTCGTGCGCTTCATCGTCTGGCTCGACGGTGCGGACAAGTGTGCGGATAGCCATTGACATTCCCGCGCGCGCGTGCTATGATACCCGATAGTTTGATTTCAAACTATCAGCAATCAGAAAGGACGTACACAAACATGAAAAGTTGGAAAGCTATGCCCGCTCTTGCTCTGACGCTGGCGGTTCTCAGCGGCTGCGCCGCTCCCGCCGCGCAGACGAACACCGCCGCCGCAGAGCAGACGCCCGCCGCCGCTGTCGCCGCGGTCCAGGGTCCCTCCGGCACCGCCACCGGCACCGCGCTGGGCCTTGAGGACGAGACCGTCAGCGTCAAGCTCACGCTGGAAAACGGCGTCATCACCGCCGTTGAAGCCTCCAGCGACCACGACTCCCCCATCGGCGCAAAGGCGCTGGAAACGCTGCCCGCGGCGATGAAGGAGAAGAACAGCGTGAACGTCGACGCCGTTTCCGGCGCGACCGCCACCTCCGACGCGGTGATCTCCGCCGCGACCGCCGCCTATCTCCAGATCCTCGGCGTCGACCTTGACACGCTGGCGAAGAGCCAGGGCTATGTCAGCGCCTCCGAAGCCGGCGCCGCCGGCGACGTGGACGCCGTGACCTCCGCGACGGTTTCCGGCGAGGGCGGCATCAACTTCGGCGACGTCGAGCTTTCCGACGAGCTGAAGAAGGAGCTGATCCTCGAGTACCTCAAGGGCGCCGAGAACAACTATCGCGAGATGTATCAGATCGCTACCTCCGTGAACAACGTTCCCACCGTCGGCAGCGTGGAGTACGTGCTCGACCCCGAGGACATGACGCTCTTCGGCTCGAGCGAGAGCAACACCGCCAAGCTCAACAACATGGAGCGCAACCCCAGCGTCGACCTCTACTGGACGCGCCAGATCCGCGAGGGCGACGTCTGCTCCGACGCCATGCCGATCCTTCCGACCTACTTCATGAGCTACGGCGTGGAGATCACCGCGACCTACCGCGCCATCCACTTCGCCGAGCTCAGCGAGGAGGAGATCCCCGTCTTCGTCGCGAAGGCGCGCACCTATTTTGCGACCCTCAGCAACACCGCGAAGCTCGCCGAGATGGACGACGACGCGCTCTATCAGTATCTCTCCACCTCCCCGATGAACTTCTATCAGCTCATCCCCAGCCGCTTCGTCATCACCTCCCCGTGGTTCCTGAACGTCTATGACAGCGGCTATGCCCGCCAGTTCATCAGCGCCGAGCTCCAGAGCGCGCTGCTCGCCGCCGCGCAGGAGAAGTATCCCGAGGCCGCGGCGCTCACCAACCTCGATTTCGCGACCTTCAGCGCCACGGGCCTCAAGACCCAGCAGCTTCTGACCTTCGACCGCTGAGCGGTTCGGATGAAAAAGCCGTCGAGCTGCACTCGGCGGCTTTTTTCAAAGGAGGGATACCATGCACGACGCTTCCCAGCAGATGATGGCGATGCAGTCCATGCTGATGCGCCGGCTGATGCAGGGGCTTGCGGACACGGAGCTCAGCGCCGGACAACCCAAGGTGCTCGCCTACCTCCGCTCGCACGAGGGCAAGCCGCAAAAGGAAATTGCCGCGGCATGCATGATCGAGCCGGGCTCGCTGACGGTGCTGCTCGCCCGCATGGAAAAGCAGGACTTGATCGAGCGGCGTTTCCGCGAGGGCGACCGCCGCGCGCGCTGCATCTATCTGACCGATCGCGGCCGCACGCTTGCCGCGCGGGTGATCGATGAATTCTACGCCGTGGAGCAGCTCGCCTTCTCCGGCATTTCGGAGGAAGAACGCGCGCTCTTTCTGCGCGTGTGCGGCGAGATCCTGGAAAACCTCCGGTCAGAGGACGCGGACGGATGAAAGATGAAAAAAGGGAGAAGCGATTTTCCGCAAATCGCTTCTCCCTTTTGCTTTGTCCTACGCAAGCCCCGGCTTGCAGGGCGTGCCGGCGGCGCGGCGGTACGCGAAGTACAGCTCCTCCGTCGCAAGCGCCATTTTCGTCACCGAAAAGTCGCACCCGTGCGGATAGATGTACCACGTGTCCTCCAGCGTGTTGAGATCCACGCAGTCGCCGAATCTGCCGAGGTATTCATACTCGATGTGGCAGGAATAAAGGCTCGGCACGGTCTTGACCATCTCGAAGGGGTCGCCGTCGACGTCCGTGCCGCGCACGGTAAACCCGCTCATGTCGTGGACCATCGTCCCCTCGCCGAGGCGGATAAAGCGCTTCGCGTTCGGCAGCGTGTCCACCGTGACCGGCAGCGCGCCGCTGGAATAGGTCCCGCTCTCCACCTCGCGCCGGACATTGGCGCGCTCCCACTCGTACCAGTCGGGGATGTGCGAAAACTCCGTCTCCCCCTCCTCGGCGCGCAGCTCGCCCAGCTCCGACATGCTCCAGCGTTTGCCGCAAGCCTTGCAGAAAAGCGCCGCGCCCTGCGAATCCATTTTGAATTCCGTCCCGCACGCGGGGCACTGGTAGAGCACCTTGTGCAGCCCCTCCGCGCGCCCACGGTACGGCGTGCGGATACCGCGCGCCTTCTGCCACGCGAAGTCGTCGTAGGCAAATGCCTCGACAAGCCTGTCGTTGATCTCGTCCGCGGTCGCTTCCCTGAGCTGCTCGCGCGTATAGAGCAGCGTCAGCTCCGCCTCCGTCGGCGCGACGCCGCGCTCGTGCAGGTTCCAGAACGGAGAGTTGACGTGGTGCCCGTGGCACATCAGCGTCACGACCGGAACGTCCAGCAGCTTGCAGAGCTTGCCGAGCGACGCGGGCAGCACAGCCGTCGTGCCGCAGAGCGAATAGCGCGCCTCGGGGTAGATCATCGCGATGTCGCCGTTTTTGACAACGCGCCTGAGCTGGCGGATGAGCACAAGATCCTTCGTAAACTTGCGCTTGCAGATGCAGCCCACGTCCCGCAGCAGCTTTTCCCTGCCGATAAAGCCGTCGATGGCGACGACATAGTTCGCCCGGTGCGGCCAGATCGCGCGCATCGCGACCTTGAAGTCGAGAAACGCGTTGTGGTTGCACAGCAGCAGGTACGGCGGCTTGACGCCCTCCATTCCCGTCCTGCGGATGATCGTGCGGTGCTTCCAGGTGGCCGGCACGCTCAAAAGCCAGGTCAGCGGGCGCAGATACCACTTTGTCGGCACCGGCGGCGCGGACATGTCGAAGCGCTCAAAAGCCTGCTTCATCGTATCACGCTTCCCGCTTGCCGCGCAGCGCAAGCTGGCGCAGCTTCAGGCGCGTGTTGTAGAAGTCCTTGGTCGAGCAGCCCGCCCTGCCGCCGCCGGCGCAGGCACAGGCACACGCGCACGCGCAGGAGCTGTGCGCGCAGGAGGAGTGGCTCCTGCTGCTGTGCGACGAGCTATGCGGCACGGGCACGTGCGTCACATGGACGCGCATATAGGTGTTCGGCGAAGAATGGTAGCGGTAGAGGCCGTCCGTGGTCTTCCCGCGCAGGCCCTTCTCCTCCGCGGGGATGTCCTTTTCCTCGATGGTCTCCTCGCTCTTGATAAAGCTCCTGCCGCAGTAGTCGCAGTTGTTCTTGCCCTCCGGGCGCGCCGCGCCGCAGCCCGGGCAGGTGGGATAGTACTCCACCCTGGTGCGGGTGATCTTTTTCTTCGTCCTGTCGGAGAAATTCGCGGTCTTGGCAAACGCGGCAACGATCCCGCCGATGATGAAAACGGGAATGGCCAAGAGAGCGAGTGCGCCGATGATAATGTAGAAAATGTCGAAGGGGTCCTCGCTGTCGTCCCCGTACGTCGCCGTCTTGCTCAGATCGAACGCGAACGCGTCGTCGGGATAGGTCACGGTGACGCCGAACTTCTCACCCTTGGAAAGCTGCGTCGTCCACGTAAGGTAACCGTTCTCCGTCAGCGCCGCCGGCGACTGCCCGATCGTCTTGTCGACATTCCAGCGGATCGTCAGCTCGTCCACCCGGATGTCGTCGTACCAGCCGGGCGTGAAGTGATACGCCGTTTCGCCCTCGCTGTACTCGTCCACCTGGTACATATAGTCCTGCACCAGCTCGAACTCGATCTCCGCGACCTCGCCGGCATAGTAAGAGCGGTCGAGGTCGACGCGGGCATAGCTGCCGCCGTCGGAGAGATAGCCGATCTTTTTCACGGCGCTGCTGCGCGGCGTCAGAGAAATGTAATGGTTGTTCGGAATGCCGATCTTCACCCAGGTCAGCGGGCCTTCGGAGGAGGAGTCGAGCACCTTCCAGTCGATGTGGTAGACCATGCGCACCGTCGCGTCGTCGTTGACGTCCACGGTGATCTCGTAGCGCAGGATCTCGTCGAGCTCCGCCGCCTGCGCGCCCGTTGAAAGCGCGGGGAGCAGCAAAAGGAAGCAAAGGGCAAAGATCACATAAAAGCGGTTCTTTTTCATCGCTCAACCCTCCTTTGCACGCAGGATGCGAAGCGGGCACTCGCAGCGCATCAGCGCGGAGAATTTCCGCCGCTCCCGGCAGCGTTCGCCGTTCCAGATCGTCTCCCAGCCGTCGCGCAGCATATTGCCCAGCGGCTCGTCATTCAGCCAGCTCTGGCAGGGCACGACGTTTCCTCCGGGCGTGACCGCCATGTTGCTCAGGCACGCGCCGCAGTTGGGCGTCGTGATGCCGAGGCCGCGGCAAAACTCGTCGTCCGCCCAGCCCGGGGACGTGAAGCTGATCTCCATGCCGTTTGCAAAGCAGTAGGCGACGCTCTCCTTGAGAATATCGCGTACCTCGGCGTTCGTCAGCTGGAGCTTCTCCGACGCGTCCGTCGCCGCGTTGCCCGTGGTGATGAGCCCCGAGCAGGTGACGTAGCGCACGCCCTTTTCGTGCAGGAACCTCAGCGTGCTCAGATAGTCGCGGTTGCGCGTGCACAGCGGCGTGTTGACGCTCACGCTGATCCCCGCCGCGAGCGCGTTTTCGATGCCGGACACGGTGTCGCTCCAGTGCGCGCCGCCGACAAGCTCGTTGTGGACCGCCTCGTCCGCCGAGTAGAACGTGATCTGCAGGCTGTCGAGCGACGCCTTGTGGAGCCTCCGGCAATAGTCCGCCGTCAGGCGGACGCCGTTGGTGTTCAATCGCGTGATGAACCACTGCGCGTAGTCGATCAGCTCAATGAGATCCTCGCGCATGGTCGGCTCCCCGCCGGTGAAGGTCACCTGCGGGATGCACGCCTCGCGGCAGCGGTCGAGGATCGTCTTCCACTCCTGCGTGGAAAGCTCGCCCTCCTCCGCGTGCGCCTGCCCCGCGGCGTAGCAGTGGACGCACTGCTGGTTGCAGTGCCAGCGCCCGTCCTTCGTCATCGCGCTGACCATGAGGTCCATGCGGTGCGGCGCGCGCATCTTCGGCGCGTACTCGCCCATCGTCAGGTACTCGACCGGCTCGTCCGGCTCCTCGCCGCGCGCGATCTGCGCGAAGGTGTGCATGATCGTGTACAGATCGCGTTTGAGGCGCTTGCGCGTGATGAGCGGATAGACCTTCTTCACGCGCTCGCAGGTATCGTCCACTATTTTTTCCACGTCCGCGTCGCTCACCGGCTTGCCGCTGTAGCGGTTGATCTCCTCGATCAGCTCCGTGAGCAGGATGCTCCACGCGGTGTTCACCGGCACGACGTCCTGACCGTTGAGGATGGCGACGCTCGCGCCGATCTCCCCGTCTTTTATCAGCGGCGGGATCAGATGGATGCGTACGACGCCGGGGCCCTCGGGATCGAGCGTCGTGTGGTGGACGCAGCCGAATTTTTGCGCGGCGTAGTCCAGTTCGCGTTTGGATGCTTTCATATTGGCACCTCGTCATCACAGAATGGTACTATTATATTCCATTGTCCCCTAAATGGCAAACACTTTCTCACACGCAAAAAAGCTTTGATACGCATTGATTATTTCTTTCTCCTATGCTATAATGCTAGAATCATTCGAAAAGAAACTTCGCGTTATGCGTAAAGGGGCCTCTATGGAAGCGCAAAAGCAAAAAACGCAAAAAAAAGCAGACCCGGCGAGATCCACTCTGGTGGAGCTGATGCTCACGGACTTTGACGAGCTGATCGAGCTGGACTATGAAAACGACCGGATGCGGAACCTCAAGCACACGGACGGGAAGCTGCTCGCCCCCGTGCTCGACGCTTCGATCCGCGATATTCGCCGCTATGCCGCCGAAAACGCCATCCACCCCGACGATCTGGATCGCTATCTCGCGGAAAGCGACCCCGAAACGGCAAAACTCCGCATCGCGGAGGAGAGCCGCAGCGCAACGGGCGTACACCGCGCGCGCTTCCGCTTCAAGCAGCTCGGCGGCGGCTGGCGCTGGATGGAGCAGATCGCCGTCGGCGGCGAGATCAACGGCGTGCCGGAGGGCGTTTGCTACATTTTTCTCTACGACGTCCAGCATGAGATGGAGCAAGACGATGCGGACGCTGCCCGCTCGTCGCTCGAAGAGCGCAACGAACTGACGGGGCTTTTGTCCAAGGATCTCTTTTTCGCGCACGCGAAGGAGCTCCTCCAAATGCATTCCGACGGTTGGTGCGCCGTCTCGATCGATTTGGAGCACTTCAAGCTTTTCAACGAGTGGTACGGCCGCAGGAGCGGCGACCTGCTGCTCTCGCAGACCGGCGCGCTGCTGATCCACGCCGAGGAACGCTCCGGCGGGCTTGCCTGTTATTTCGGGCAGGACGACTTTGCCGTGCTGATCCCCTATGACAAGGAAAAGATTGAGCGTTTGTATGCCGACATCCATAACCTCATCAAGGGCTACGGCAACTCCGTGGGCTTTATGCCCGCCTTCGGCATTGCGATGGCGGACGGCGCGAACGGCGCCGAGGAGCTGTGCGACCGCGCCGCGCTTGCCGCGCGCTACGCCAAGGAGGACTACCACACCCGCATCCGCGTTTTTGAGGAGTCGATGTACCGGCAGACGGAGCGGGACTATCAGATCCTCTCCGACTTCCAGAAGGCGCTGCAGGAGCACGAGCTCTTTATCGAAATGCAGCCCCAGTGCAAGATATCCAGCCATCGCATCGTCGGCGCGGAGTCCCTGGTGCGCTGGAGGAAGTCGAACGGCGAGATGGTTCCTCCGGCCCTGTTCATTCCCATTCTGGAGCGCTACGGCTTTATCACGGACCTCGACAAGTACGTCTGGGAGGAGGTCTGCATCTGGCAGAAAAAGTGGATCGACGGCGGGCACACGCCGCTTCCCGTCTCCGTGAACGTCTCCCAGATCGACATCTACGCGATCGACGTACCGGATTTCTTTGACGAGCTTTCCAAGAAATACGAGCTTCCGGTCGACGTGGTCAAGATCGAGATCACCGAATCCGCCTACGCGGACAACGACGCGGTCGCAGACACCGTCCGCCGGCTGCGCAAAAAGGGCTTCCTCGTCCTGATGGACGACTTCGGGAGCGGCTATTCCTCCCTCAACATGCTCCGCAGCCTCACGGTGGATATCATCAAGCTCGACGCGCACTTCCTGCGCATGAACGGCGACGACCGGCGCAAGGGCATGCAGATCATGGAATCGATCGTCAACCTCGCCAAGACCATGGGCGTGCCGATCATCGTCGAGGGCGTGGAGACGGAGGAGGAGACGAATTTCCTCATCGGCCTCGGCTGCCGCTACGTACAGGGTTATCACTTCTATCGCCCGATGGCGGTCTCCGACTTTGAAAAGCTGATCGCCGATCCGCACAACATCGACACCTCGGGCTTCCTTTTCAAGCCCAAGGAGCAGTTCCATACGCGCGAGTTCCTCGACCAGAACGTGTTCAGCGACACGATGCTCAACAACATTCTCGGCCCCGCGGCGTTTTTCAGCGTCCGCGGAAAAACCGTGGACATCGTGCGCTACAACCAGCAGTTCGCCAACGAGATCAACGTCCCGGCGTTCATCCGCGACCCCCGCGCGGTGCAGAAATACGTCGTCATGGAGGACGTGCAGCTCTTCTACAACCTCTTCAAGCTCGCCGAGCTCGACCCGCTCTCGGGCGCCGGCGGCGTGGTGCGCTTCAACCGCGAGGACGGCTCGCTGCTGCAATTGCAGCTGCAGCTGTTCTTCCTGGAAACGGACGACAGCGGCAAGCGCTTCTACGGCTCCGCGCACGACATCACGCAGGTTCGCAAGCGCGACAGCCAGATGCAGCTGCTCTCCCGCGTTTCGCCCGACAGCGTCGTCTTCCTCGGCAAGCGCGACGGCGAGTGGTACGCGCAGGTCGCGATCCACGGGCTTGTGAAGGTGCTGGGCATCAACCAGGCGGAGCTTGAGTACGAGCTCAACGACAGGAGCTTTTTCAACCGCATCGCCGAGGCCGACCGCAAATGGCTCTTCCCGCTGGTAAACGAGTCCGGCATGCGGCTCGAGTCGTTTTCGCCCCCCTTCCTCGTCACCTGCGCCGACGGCTCGCAGACCACGCTCCGCGTGGGCATCGACCACGTGCAGGACGAGAACAGCGGCGTGGAGTATCTGATGATCCTCCGCCAAGTCGTCGACGGCGGTCAGTGATATGGCCTCGTCTTCTTCCATGATCCGCGACCTGACAAAGGGACCTGTCATCTCGCAGCTGCTGCGCTTCGCGCTGCCGCTGTTCGTTTCCAATGCGCTGCAGGCGGTCTACAACCTTGTCGATATGGTCGTCGTCGGCAATTTCATTGGCAAGGCGGGCATGTCCGCGGTCTCCATCGGCGGCGACATCCTGCATCTTCTGACCTTCGTAGCGATGGGCTTTTCCTCTGCGGGGCAGGTCATCATAGCCCGCGCGGTGGGCGCCGGACGGCGCGACGAGATCCAAAAGACCATCGGCACGATGTTCAGCTTTCTGCTGGGCATTTCGCTTGCGATCTCGGTCTTGTGCTATGCGCTGCGCGACTCTGTGCTGCGCTGGCTCAACACTCCCGCCGCCTCCGAAGCGTTTGCGATGGACTATCTGGTCACCTGCGTGTGCGGGCTCTTTTTCATCTACGGCTACAACATCGTCAGCGCGATATTGCGCGGCATGGGAGACAGCAAGCGCCCGTTTTTGTTTATTGCCATCGCGGCGGTGCTCAATACCGCGCTCGACATTATCTTTGTCAAATACCTGTCCCTCCAGGTCTTCGGCGCCGCGCTCGCGACCGTGATCGGCCAGGGCGTGAGCTTTCTCGCCGCGATCGTCTATCTTTACCGCCGGCGCGACGGCTTCGGCTTCGATTTCAAGCCCGCGAGCTTCCGCATCGACGCCCCGGCGTTCCGCCGCCTGCTCGCGCTCGGCGTCCCGATGGCGATCCAATCCGCGGCGATCAGCTTCTCCAAGATCGTGCTCATGGCGTGGGTCAATCTGTTCGACGTGACATTCTCGGCGCTCGCGGGCGTATTCAGCAAGGTCAACACCATGTGCGGCGTCATCTCGCAGGCATTTACCACAGCGGGCAGCACGATGGCGGGGCAGAACCTCGCCGCGGGCGAGCACAAGCGCGTCAACCAGATCCTCGCCGCCATCCTTGCGATCGGTCTTGCGCTCGCGGGGACCGCGACGCTTGTGATGCTGCTCTGTCCGGCGGCGATCTACGGGCTTTTTACCCCCGACCCGGACGTGCTCGGCGCGGCGGGCGTATTGACGCTGCCCATCATTCTCAACTTCTACGGCTCCGCCACCCGCAGCGCGGCGTTCTCGCTCATCAACGGTTCGGGCCGTCCGAAGCTCAACCTCGCCATCGCGATCATCGACGGCGTCATCAGCCGCATCGGGCTTGCAGCGCTGCTCGGCTTTGCCCTGGGGCTCGACTGCTTTGGCTTCTGGATGGGCGATTCCCTCGCAGGCTTCATGCCGTTTCTCATCGGCGGCGCCTTCTACCTCTCCGGACGCTGGAAGGAGCTGCCGCAGCGCAGCTGAAAAAACAACAGGTCCCGAAGCGATGCTTCGGGACCTGTCCCTTTTCTCTCCGTCAAGCTCTGTTCTCGCGCATCAGCGCGGCGATCTCCTCCATCGCCCGCTCGTAGAATTCGCGAAAACCCAGGCTGCGCTCGATCGGCGTGCCGCGGCAGCGCAGGGAATCGCAGTGGCGCACCTCGACGCCGAGGACCTTCAAAAGCTCCTCCTTTTCGTTGATGCGCCCCTCCTCCAGCCGCTCCGCCGGCGCGAAGAACCATGTCCTGCCGGTATTCGCGCGCTCGCGCTTTTTGCGGTTCAGAAGCCACCACAGGTCGAACTCCGACACGTCGAAGCCGAAGCCCAGGATGTAGACGTCGCCGAAGAGGAACGCGTCCGCCCAGCTCTTGATCTGCGGCGTCCCGCCGCGCTCCTGCTCGCGCCGGTAGCGCGCGCCCTCGGCGCGGACATAGCTCGATATCTTCTCAAGGAGATTCGCGTAATAATAGTGTCCGAGGATGATGCTGTCCGGCTTTCTGCCCTCGCCGTGGACGTGCCAGACCTTTGTCTGCCGCCCTCTCCACTCGAGCGCGGCGTAGGTGTAGAGCAGATAGCGCGCCTCCGCCAGGCGGCTCGCGTCGGTATGGCGCATCATGGCGCGGAGCATGTGGTCGCTCAGGCGCAGATCCTCCTGCGCCGCCTGCTCCAGCTCGTAGCTGAAGTTCGTCGTGAGGATGTGGTCAAAATCCATTTCGACGAGCGTTCGCAGCATCTCCACGTGGCCCGGGTCGCCGAGCTTGCCGTACAGGATATCCCCGACGCGGCGCAGCGACGCGCCCATCGTGTCGCCGGTGACGAGGATCGCGCGCAGGGGCATCGGAAGGTGCAGCTCGCAGTCCTCCGGCAGCGCGCCGTTGCAGGAGATGTCCCGGATCAGCTGGCCCCACGAGCCGCCGCCGAACGCGCGGTTGATGCCGTTGCCGAGCAGCAGCACCTGCGGACGCGCCGTTTTCTGTTCGCCCATCGCTTCTCACCGCCTTTTGTACGTATTTTATCACAACGGCGTGAAAAAGTATAGCTATTTTGTCCGGTAAGTCCATCTTGCACTTTGGGGTGCCGGACGTGTATAATATAAGGTAAACCTACAAACCGGCAACAATGGGAGGTCTCGTTTTGGAATACTATCGTTGTGACGATCCCGACTGCGGCTACCTGAGCGAGGGCTTCGAGCCGGACGTCTGCCCCCAGTGCGGCGGCGCCATGTTCCTGCCGCTGGACGAGGACGACCTGACCGGCGGGGACTGGATGGATCTCGCCGAGCAGGCGCGCGAGAACGGCGAGGACGAAAAAGTCCTGCGCTGCATCCGGCGCGCGATGGATCTGGACTATCCGCTCGCCTACTACCGCATGGGCGTGAGCTGGCTGCTCGGGCTTTTTGGCCTTGCTTCCGATGAAGCGAAGGCGATCGACTGCTTCCGGCGGGTCGCCGAAATGGGCGACCCCGCGGGCTGGTGCGCTCTCGGGCAGCTCTATCAGGAGGGGCGCGGCCTCGAGCATGACCCCGCCAAGGCGTCCGAGCTGTTCCGCCGCGCCGCCGACGCCGATTATCCCGCGGGCATCTGCGCGCTGGGGCTGTGCTACGAGACCGGCGAAGGCGTCGAGCAGGACTGGAGCGAGGCCGTCTCGCTCTACCGCCGCGCAGCGGACATGGGCCACGCCCGTTCGCAATGCAACCTTGCCTGGTGCTATGAAAACGGCATGGGCGTCGAGCAAAGCTGGGAAAAAGCCGTCTACTGGTACTCGATGTCCGCCGAGCAGCGCTATCCCCGCGCGCTGTGCAATCTGGGGCTGTGCTATGAATACGGCTACGGAACCGAGCAGAGCTGGGATCGCGCCGTGAAACTCTACGCCGCCGCGTCGGAGCTCAACTATCCGCCCGCGCAGTGCAACCTTGCCTGGTGCTATAAGGAGGGCAAGGGCGTCGAAAAGAACGCCGACCGGGCGCTCGCGCTGTACCGGCAGGCGGCGGAGGCGGGCGACGCGCGCGCGCTGTGTACGTTGGGGCTCTGCTACGAGCGCGGCGACGGCGTGGATAAGGACGAGAAAAAAGCGGTCGAGTATTACCGCCGCAGCGCGGAGGCGGATCATCTGCCCGCCTGCTGCGCCCTCGGGCTTTGCTATGAAACCGGCACCGGCGTCGAGCAGGACTGGGAGGCGGCGGCCCGCTGGTACCGCAAGGGCGCCGACGGCGGGCACCCCCGCTCGCAGGGCAACCTCGGCTGGTGCTACGAAAACGGCAAGGGCGTCGAGCGCGACCTGCAAAAGGCGGTCTACTGGTACTCGATGGCGGCGGAGCAGAAGGACCCGCGCGCGCTGTGCAGCCTGGGCCTGTGCTACGAGACGGGCGAGGGCGTGGAGCAGAGTTGGGACAAGGCGATCAAGCTCTACGAGGTCTCGGCGGAGCTCGGCTTCGCGCACGCGCAGTGCTGCCTCGCCTGGTGCTACGAGCATGGCAAGGGCGTGGAGCAAAGCTGGGACAAGGCGGCGAAGTTCTATCGCAAGGCGGCGGAGCAAAACAACCCCCGCGGGCTTTACAACCTCGGCTGGTGCTACCTGAACGGCGACGGCGTCGAAAAGGACGTCCGGGAGGCGGTGCGGCTGTTCCGCGCCGCCGCCGACCTCGACTACGCCCCCGCGGTCTGCCGGCTTGGCCTCTGCCGCGAGACCGGCGAGGGCATCGAGCAGAACTGGGACGAAGCCGCCGCGCTCTACCGCCGCGCAGCCGAGGCGGGTTATGTTCCGGCGATGTGCAACTACGCCTGGTGCCTGGAATTCGGCAAGGGCGTCAAAAAGGATATGTCGGAGGCGTACCGCTGGTCCCTCGCCGCCGCCGTACAGGAATTTCCGCGCGCGCTGACGCGCATCGGTCTCTTCTACGAAACGGGCGACCAGGTCCCGCAGAGCTGGGACAAAGCGGTGGAGTACTACCGCCGCGCCGCCGATCTGGACTATCCGCGCGCACAGTGCAATCTCGGCTGGTGCTACGAAAACGGCAAGGGCGTCGAGCAAAGCTGGGACGAGGCGGTCTACTGGTACCGCAAGGCCGCCGACGGCGGGCTTCCCCGCGCGCAGTGCAACCTCGGCTGGTGCTGCGAAAACGGCAAGGGCGTCGAGCAGGACGCCGCCGAGGCGGTGCGCTGGTACATCGCCGCCGCCGAGCAGGATTATGCCCGCGCGCAGTTCAGCCTCGGCTCGTGCTACGAAAAGGGCAGCGGCATCTGTCAGGACGCCGTCCGCGCGGCATACTGGTACCGCAAGGCCGCCGACGACGAATACGCCCCGGCGCTCTACAAGATGGGCGAATTCTCCGAGCGCGGGCTTGGCGGGCTGAGCGCCGACCGGCAGGCGGCGGAGGGTTTCTACCGCCGCGCCGCCGCCAAGGGAAACGAGAAGGCGAAGGACGCGCTCACGCGCCTCGGCCATCTCAAAAGCGCCGCAAAGCCCCCGCTGAAAAAGGGCGGTTTCCTGCGCGGGCTGTTCGGTTGAGCGTCTGCAAAAGCCTCCGCATGAGGGTACATCCCCATGCGGAGGCTTTTTATCTGCGCCGTTTCTTCCCCGCGCCGCACCTGGGCGCGCTCTTTCGCTCTGTGCGGTAGCAAGCGTCGCACAGCCGCCCGTGGTGATGAAGCGGCAGCGCCTTGCCGCATTTTTCGCAAAAGCGGATGTTGTTTTGCAGGCGGTAGATCAATATCTCGTTGATCTCTTCGGCGACGCGTTCGCGCGTGTCGTAGAGCCGGCCCGTATCCACCGGGCAGGAAAACGCCTTGGCAAACGAGAAATAGAGGTCGAGCTTGCGGTAATACTGCTCAAGCTCCGGCAGCGTCGCCGCGCCCTCTGTCGCAAGGGCGGGCTGCTCGATGCTCTCGCCCTGCGTCCAGCGCCGCAGGAACGTAAAAAACAGCTCCCGCAGCTCCTCCTCGGTCTCGTCGAAGGGGATGTTCGCCGCGCGCAGCTCCTGCTCCCGCGTCAGAAGGAAGCCCTTCTCCCGCATCCGCGAGATGACGGAGATATAGCGCGAGATGTCCAGCTTGCGGTATGGCTCGACGGCAGGCATCCGGCTCCATTCGGTCAGCACCTCCAAAAGGTCGAAATCCACCGAGAGCACAAGATCCGAA
>SVKM01000019.1 GCA_015068465.1 Oscillospiraceae bacterium
TTGGCAAGGTTAACTTTCAAAAAATGCCCGGACTGAGCGCTTTGCTCAATATATGCGATTAATTCAGCGGTTCCTTAAATCTCAAATTCGCTGCCGGTGCGCATCGCGACGAGCTGTTCGCCGAGCGTTTCCTTCAGAATGTCGAACGGCTCCTGCCCGGTGCAGTGCCCGGTGTAGAAGACCGTGTTCGGACGCGCCTTGAGTTCCTTCGCGATGCCCTCGATCAGCTCGCGCGGCTCGACGATCCCGCCGAGGCCGGGGTTGATGAGGTGGAAGCCCGCGAACACCGCGTCCGGCGAGCGGCCCAGGATCTCCTCCGCGCGGCGCAGGATATTCACCACGCCGTTGTGCGCGCAGCCGCCGAGCAGGATCGTTTTGCCGCCGTCGCTGACGATCAGGTTCTGCTCGTGGCGGAAATCGTCCATCGGGTAGTCGTCCCCGACCTTCTCGCGCAGCGTGTCGTTGGCGTGCGACCAGTAATCGCGCCCCATGCCGCCGGAAAAGAGCGTCAGCCCGTCGCCGAGCTCCGTCACGCCGGAGACGAGGCGGAAGCGGCCCTCGTACTTGCGCAGCGTCCTGTCGAGCCCGATGAACGCGCACTTTTTCGGCGTCACGACGTAGTACTCGCCCCAGGCGTCCTTTTGCAGGTACACGGGGGCGGCGTCGTTGCGGCGGCAGAACAGGTCCAGCCCGCCGCAGTGGTCGTCGTGCGAGTGGGAGAGGAACGCGACGTCCACCGCCTTGATGTCGACGCCGAGCTTTTCGGCATTTTCCAGGAACGCGGCGTTCGGCCCCATGTCGAAGAGAAGGTTGTGCTTTGCCGTCGCGACGTGCATCGAAAGCCCGTGCGCGCAGGTCATGTCGTCGCGGCAGACGGTGTTTTCCAGCAGAACGGTGATTTTCATGTCAAATGACCTCCCCATAGAGCGCCCAGGTGTTGGAGTCTGTAATTTTCACTTCGGCAAACGTGCCGATGAGAGCCTTGTCGCCCCTGACGCGCACGAGGCGGTTGCCCTCCGTGCGCGCGGAGAGCGGGTAGTCCGCGTCGTCGCTCTCGCCGTCGATCAGCACGCGCAGCGTGCTGCCGACGTAGGAGGCGTGCTTTTCGGCGCTGTAGGCGTTCTGGACGTCCAGCAGGCGGTCGAACCAGCGCTGCTTTTCCGCGCGGGGCACGGGGTCGTCCATCTCCGCCGCGGGCGTGCCGGGGCGGGGGGAGAAAATGAAGGTAAAGAGCGCGTCGAACTTCGCTTCCTCGACGAGCGAGACCGTGTCCATCGCCTCCGCCTCAGTTTCGCCGGGGAAACCGATGATGACGTCGCTCGTGAGCACGAGAGAGGGCATGGCACGGCGCGCGCAGGCGATGAGGTCGAGGTAGCCCTGCCGCGTGTAGGGGCGGTGCATCGCTTTTAAGACGCGGTCGTTGCCGCTCTGGACGGGCAGATGCAGGCTCTTTGCGACGTGTGTGCAGCGCGCCATCGTGTCGAAGAGCTTTTCCGTCGCGTCCTTGGGCTGGCTGGACATGAAGCGCAGCCAGTAGTCGCCGGGAATGGCGTCGATGGCGGCGAGCAGGTCGGCGAAATCATAGTCGATGGGAAGGTCGTTGCCGTAGCTGTTGACGTTCTGGCCGAGCAGATAGATCTCTTTGTAGCCCGACTCGATCAGCTCGCGGCACTCCGCGATGATCTTCTCCGGGTCGCGCGAACGCTCGCGCCCGCGCACGTAGGGCACGATGCAGTACGAGCAGAAGTTGTTGCACCCGTACATGATGCTCACCCACGCGCGCACCGTGCCGTCGCGCTTTACCGGCAGGTCCTCGGCGATGCGCCCGTGCTCGTCGTCGATGGAAAACGCGCGCTTGTGTGTCGTCAGCACGCCGTAGAGAAGCTCGGGGAGCCTCCACTCCGCCTGCGGGCCGAGCACGAGGTCGACGTGGCGGTAGGACTCCCGCACCTTGTCCGCGATGCGCTTTTGCTGCGCCATGCAGCCGCACAGCACGATGATCTGCTCGGGGTTTGCCTCCTTCGTGTGCGTCAGCTCGCCGAGCGTGCCGAACACGCGCTTTTCCGCGTGCTCGCGGATGGCGCAGGTGTTGAGCAGCACGACGTCGGCGTCGGCTTCGTCCGCCGTCGGCTCAAAGCCCATCTCGGCGAGCATGCCGGAAAGGCGTTCGCCGTCGGCGACGTTCTGCTGGCAGCCGAAGGTGTCGACCAGCGCGCGCGGCGCGCGGGTCAACACGTCGGTGATTGCGCGTACTTTTTTGATGTATTCCCTTTGCTCCGCGAGCTCTTCCGCGCTCACGAGCACATCCTTGCGTTCCAAATGCGGTTCCTCCGATTGCACATACTTTAACTTATATATTCTACCACGAACAGATTCAACTTGCAAGGAAAACCGCGGGGATGTATAATCGTGGCGCAGACGTGTATTTGAGCCTGATCGAAGGAAATTGCTTATGGAGAGTAAAAAACTCGAAGCCCTGCTGATGGCGGCGGACCTCGGCAGCTTCACCAAGGCGGCGGAGGTGCTGGGCTACACGCAGTCGGGGCTGACGCACATGATGAACTCGCTCGAGCGCGAGATCGGCTTTCCGCTGCTCGAGCGCGGGCGCCACGGCGTGCGCCTGACGGCGGAGGGCGAGAAGCTCGCGCCGCTGATGCGCGAATTCCTGCGCGCGGGCGCGGAGCTGGACGACACGGTCGCGCAGCTTGCCGCCTCGCGCAGCGAGACCATCCGCGTCGCCGCCTACGCGAGCATGGCGATGCACTGGCTGCCCGCGATCATCCAGGCGTTCCGCGCCGAGAACCCGACGGTCGACGTCGACATCCGCATGGCGGACGACGTGGACGCGCCCTACGCGCTGCTCTCGCAGTCGAAGATGGACGTCATTTTCGTCAGCCGGCAGGCGCCGGGCGCGTATGACTGGGTGCATCTCAAGGACGACGCGATGTACGCGGTGCTGCCGCGCGATTACCCGCTGGAGGGGCGGCAGTCCTTTCCGCTCCACGGCTTCGACGGCAAGGATTTTCTGATGCCCGCGCAGGGCTTCGACAAGGATGTGCTGCGCATCTTCGGCCGCGAGGGCGTGCGCGCGAACATCCAGCCGACCGTTCTGGACGACGCGGCGGTCGTGAGCATGGTCGAGCACGGCCTCGGCATCAGCATGATGACGGAGCTGACGCTCCGGGGCCGCACGGACCGCGTGCTGACGCTGCCGGTCGAGCCCGCCGCCTCGCGCGAGCTGGGGATCGCGGTGCGCTCGCTCGCGCAGGCGCCGGAAATGCTCAAAAAATTCATCGCCTGCACGCAGCGCGTGGTGGGCGAGCTTTCACAATAACGCGCAGGCGGGAATAACAAAGGGAGCCTCCGGCAATACTGTTGGAAAACGGTATTGCGGAGGCTCCTATGCGTTTATCCAATGATTTTGACCAAAACGTCCGGCGCTTTGACGCGCTGCTCGGCGTAAACCGCTGCTTCGACGTCGTCACGCGCGACCTCTACGCCGGGCGGCGGCGCTGCCGGCTCTACTCCATCGACGGCTACGGCGACAGCGCGGTCATCGAGCGCGTGCTCGACCGGCTGCTGGGCGTCACCTCGACCATCGAGGCGCAGAGCATGCAGGAGTTCATCGACCGCTACGTGAGCTTTGCGCAGGTCGAGGCGGAAAACGATCTGGAATCCGCCGTCACCGGCGTGCTGCTCGGGAAGACCATGCTGCTCGCCGAGGGCTTTTCCGCCTGCGCGCTGCTCGACGCCAAGCAGTTCCCCGCCCGCGGCGTGGAGGAGCCGTCGTCGGGGAAGGTCCTGCGCGGCGCGCACGACGGCTTCATCGAAACGCTCGCGATCAACGCGGCGCTGCTGCGCCGCCGCATCCGCGACCCGCGGCTCACGCTCGAGGGGCATCAGGTCAGCGAAAAATCGCACGCGGACGTCGCGCTGTGCTATCTCGAGCACAAGGTCGACCGCGACCTTCTGGAGGAGCTTCGCCGCAAGCTCGACGACATCGACGTGCAATCGGTCGCCATGAGCCAGGAGACCATCGCCGAGGCGATGATGCCGCGGCAGTGGTGGAACCCGCTGCCGAAGGTGCGCTACACCGAGCGTCCCGACGTCGCCACCGCCTGCATCATGGAGGGGAGCATCATCGTGCTTGTGGACAATTCGCCGGCGGCGATGATCCTGCCGACGAGCTTTTTTGACTTCATCAAGGAGCCGAACGATTTTTATTTCCCGCCGCTCGTTGGCTCGTATCTGCGCATCCTGCGCTATGTCGTGTTCGTGCTGACGCTTTTTATCACGCCCGTGTGGTACGCGCTCGTCAAGACCTCGGGCACGCAGGGGGCGCTGCATTTCCTCGCCATCGCGGAGGACTACGAGGTGCCGCTTCTCGTGCAGCTTCTGTTCGCGGAGTTCATCGTCGACCTCATCAAGCTCACGAGCCTCAACACGCCCTCGATCTTCTCCAACTCGTTTTCAATGATCGGTGCGCTCGTGCTCGGCGACTTCGCCGTGCAGGCGCACTGGCTCGTGCCGGAGGTGCTGGCGTATATGGCGTTCGTCGCCATCGCGAACTTCGCCCAGCCGAGCTATGAGCTCGGCTACGCGTTCAAGCTGATGCGCCTGATGCTGCTGCTGCTCGTCGGCGCGCTGGACTGGCTGGGGCTGGGGATCGGCTGCGCGGTCATCGTCCTCCTGCTCGCCACGAACCGCCCCATCGCCGGAAGGAGCTATCTCTACCCGCTCGTGCCCTTCGACGGCAGGGCGCTGCGCGCCCTGCTCGTGCGCCGTCCGGTCAGCCGGGAAAACACCTAGAAATATTGGTTGCCCTCCCCGCGTTTTTGCGCTATACTGTTTCCATTCTATCCGATCGTAAGGGGGATGCAGTATGGAACGCTATTTCGGCGAATCGACGCCCAAGCTCGGTTTCGGCATGATGCGGCTTCCCAAGCTGCCGGACGACTCGTTTGATCTGGAGCAGATCAAGCGGATGGTCGACTGCTTTATGGACGCGGGGCTGACGTATTTCGACACCGCGTTCGTCTATACCGGCTCGGAGGAGGCGACGCGCAAGACGCTCGTCGAGCGCCATGCGCGCGACAGCTTCACGCTTGCGAGCAAGCTCAACGCCTTGTTCGGCGCGAGCAACGAGCAGGACGCGAAGGCGGAGCTGGAAACCAGCCTCAAGCGCGCGGGCGTGGACTACTTCGACTACTACCTGCTCCACGCGATCCAGGACGGCAACATCGAAAAGTACAACGACTACGGCATCTGGGACTTCGTGCGCGAGCAGAAAAAGCGGGGGCTCGTGCGCCATTGGGGTTTTTCGTTCCATGGAACGCCGGAGCTCTTGGACAAGCTCCTCACCGAGCATCCCGACACGGAGTTCGTGCAGCTGCAGATCAACTACGCCGACTGGGAGGACCCCAGGGTCGCCTCCCGCCGCTGCTATGAGACCGCGCGGAAGCACGGCAAGAGCATCGTCGTCATGGAGCCGGTCAAGGGCGGGCGCCTCGCCGACCCCGTGCGCGCGATCCGCGCCCTCTTTGAAAGCGTCGACCCGAACGCCTCGCCCGCCTCATGGGCGGTGCGCTTTGCCGCGTCGCTCGACGGCGTCCTCACGGTGCTCTCGGGCATGTCCACGCTCGAGCAGACGCGCGACAACGTTTCGTACATGAAGGATTTCCGCCCGCTTTCCGAACAGGAGCAGGAGATCATCGTCCGCGCGCGGGAGATCCTCGGCTCCATCGACTCCATCCCCTGCACCGCCTGCCGCTACTGCACCGAGGGCTGCCCGATGGAGATCCCCATCCCCGAGATCTTCGCCGCGCGCAACCGCCAGACCGTCTGGAACCAGGCGGCGCAGGGCGCGGCGGACTACCGCGCCCTCGCGGAAAAGGGCAACGTCGCCGACGCCTGCATCGCCTGCGGCCAGTGCGAGAGCGCGTGCCCGCAGGGCATCAAGGTCATCGACCGGCTCGCCGAGTGCGCGGAGCAGTTCAAGGGATGAAACGAAGCCCCATGACAGCCAAGCAGGAGCTGATGCGCTCGCGCATCTACGCTTCGATCCTGCTCTACGCCGTCGCCTTTGCCGTCGACCGCTTCTTTCTCCCCGAGGGCGTTCCCGCCTATGGGCACCTCGCGCTCTATGTCCTGCCGTATCTGGTCGTCGGCTACGACGTGCTGAAAAAGGCGGCGCGCAACCTTGCGCAGGGGCAGGCGTTCGACGAGAGCTTCCTGATGTCGGTCGCGACCGTTGCGGCGTTCGCCGTCGGCGAATATCCTGAGGCGACCGCGGTCATGCTCCTCTATCAGGTCGGCGAGCTGTTCCAGAGCGTCGCCGTCGGCAAGGCGCGCGCGTCCATCGGCGAGCTGATGAGCATTGCGCCGGAGTATGCGAATCTGGAGACGAAAAGCGGCGTCCGCAGCGTCGATCCCGACGGCGTCGAGGTCGGCAGCGTCATCGTCGTCAAGGCGGGCGAGCGCGTCCCGCTTGACGGCACGGTGCTCTCGGGCGAGAGCTTTGTCGACACCTCCGCGCTGACCGGCGAATCGACGCCGCGGCGCGTGCGCGAGGGCGACGAGCTCTACAGCGGCAGCGTCAACGGCGAGGGCACGCTGCGCGTGCGCACGACCAAGGCATACGAGGATTCGACGGTCGCGAAGATCCTCGACCTCGTGGAAAGCGCGAGCGGGAAGAAGGCACGGCTCGAAAAATTCATCACGCGCTTCGCCCGCATCTACACGCCCGCCGTGACGATCGCGGCGGTGCTGCTCGCCATCGTGCCGCCGCTGATGCTCGCCCAGCCGTTCGGCGGCTGGGTCCGCCGCGCATGCGTTTTTCTGATCGTATCCTGCCCCTGCGCGCTGGTGATCTCGGTGCCGCTGGGCTTTTTCGGCGGCATCGGCGCGGCGTCGCGCATCGGCGTGCTCGTCAAGGGCGGCAATTTCCTGGAGATCATCGCCGGCTGCGACACGATGGTCTTTGACAAGACCGGAACGCTCACGAAGGGTGAGTTTAAGGTCACGAAGTTCCTGCCCGCCGACGGCGTGCGCACCGACGAGCTGGTCATCGCCGCGGTCTACGCGGAGTCGATGTCCAACCACCCGATCGCGAAGTCCGTGCGCTCGGTCTACGCCGACGAGCTTGACATGTCGCGCCTGCGCGACATGTCCGAGATCGCGGGCTACGGCATCCGCGCGATCTGGGACCGCAAGGAGCTGCTTGCCGGCAGCGCCAAGCTGCTTGAGCGCTACAGCGTCCCCTACGAGCCCTGCCCGGAGCACGGCACGGTCGTCTATGTCGCGCACGACGGGAAATGGCTCGGCTGCTTCATCATCGCCGACGCGCTCAAGGAAGGCTCAGCCGAGGCGATCCGCGACCTCAAGGCGGCGGGCGTGAAGCACACGGTCATGCTCACCGGCGACCGCGAGGACCTCGCGGCGGACATCGCCGCGGATCTCGGCATCGACAAGGTCTACGCGGAACTGCTGCCCGCGGACAAGGTCACACAGCTCGAAACGCTCATCAAGCGTGAAAACGGCAGAACAAAGGTCGCCTTCGTCGGCGACGGCATCAACGACGCGCCCGCGCTCATGCGCGCGGACGTGGGCGTGGCGATGGGCTCGCTCGGCTCCGACGCCGCGATCGAGGCGGCGGATATCGTGCTGATGGACGACGACGTGCGAAAGCTCACCGCGACGGTCCGCATCGGGCGCAAGACCATGCGCATCGTGCGCGAGAACGTCGTCTTCGCGCTTGCGGTCAAGCTTCTCGTGCTCGTCCTCGGCGCGATGGGTTACGCGACGATGTGGTTCGCCGTGTTCGGCGACGTCGGCGTGACGGTGCTCGCGGTGCTCAATTCGATGCGCTGCCTGCATATTTCCGAAAACAAAAAGTAATATTTATGAGAAATATTACATATTTAGCCCCCTTGCGCCGCAAGGGGGTCTTTCTCAACCGCCGGTTGGGAAAAACAGCTTCCGCGTCGATTGCGCCGCGGGGGAAAGCATGCTATGCTTTCCCCGTCGGAACAAGAGCGGCCGCAAAACCATCACCGGCACAAGGAGGAGGACCCATGAACATCGGGACACAGATCAAGGCCCTGCGCGCGGAGAAGCGCGTGACGCAGGAGGAGCTTGCCGAAAAGCTCGGCGTGAGCGCGCAGGCGGTGAGCAAGTGGGAAACGGGCGCGAGCCTGCCCGACATCACGCTCCTGCCGCCGCTCGCGGCATACTTCGGCGTGGCGATCGACGAGCTGTTTTCGTTTCCCGCCGAGGCGGAGTTCGAGCGCATCGAAAACATGTTCTGGCACGAGCGCCGCATCCCGCGGGAGACCTTTGAGCGCGCGGTGCGCTTTCTCGAAAGCCAGGTCGCCGAGGGCGACGCGGTGCGCGCCAACGAGTGCCTCGCGTACCTCTACAACCACCGCGCCGAGAGCGACCACGCGCTCGCGAGCGAGTACGCAAGGCGCGTCATCGCATCGGACGTCAACCGCCGCGGCGGCTGGGTCGCGTATCAGGAGGCGATGGGCGCCGCCTGCGGCGACGAATGGTACGACAACCACTTCACGGTCATCGAGTTCTGCAAGGGCGTGCTGCGCGAGCACCCGGACTGCTTCGACGCGCTCTACGCGCTCATCGAGAACCTGCTCGCGGACAAGCGCTACGACGACGCGCCGCCGTACATCGACATGCTCGAAAAGCTGGACGGGCGCGGCTCGATGGCGCTCTTTTACCGGGGCGACGTGGCGCTCGGGCGCGGGGAGATCGCGGAGGCGAAGCGCCTTTGGAACAAGGGCGTGGAGGACTATCCCGCGCGCTGGCAGGCTTGGTGCGACCGCGCCGACCGCGTGAAAAAGCTCGGCGACACGGCGCAGGCGGAGGCGGACTATGAAAAGAGCTTCGCCGTGCAGTCCGCGCCGCGCTTCACCGACCCGCTTTTCTCGCTCGCGCAGCTCCATGAGGCGGCGGGGGAGTATGAAAAAGCCATTCGGGACAACGAGCGCATCATCGAAGTGCTCGAAAAGGACTACGGCACCGCGGACGGCGAGGAGGTCGACGCCCGCCGCCGCGACATCGAGCGCCTGCGCGCGCTGCAAGGCAAAGCATGATCGTTTTGGAGGAATCGACATTGGTCACACTGTTTGACGTCAACGAGCAGAACTTTCTGGCGCTGCGCGCGCTTGCCGTCCGCGAGGACCAGCGCGGCTATCTGGACAACGCCTCCGGTATTCTCGCGCGCGGCTACGCCTACCGCGCCTGCCGCGCGAAGGTGTACGGCATCGCCGCGGACGGCGTGCCCGTCGGGCTCGCGCTCGTGCGCGACCTCGACGAGGAGCCCGCGTGCTACGAGCTGCAGCAGTTCATGATCGACGCGCGGTATCAGGGCAAGGGCTACGGCACGCAGGCGCTGCGGCTCATCCTCGCGGAGCTTGCCGCCGAGCGAAAGTACGACTGCGCGGAGGTCTGCGTCAAAATGGAGGACGCCGGCGCGCTTCATGTCTACGAAAAGGCCGGCTTTGTCGATACCGGCTACATCGACGCGGACGTGCCGGATTCGCTGAATCTGGTGTATCGCTTCTGAATGCGAAAAGGGGAACAGCTGAGCTGTTCCCCTTTTCGTTTACCGTTTCCCGAGTTCCCAGAACGCCACGGCGCTCGCCGCCGCGACGTTGAGCGAATCCACGCCGTGCGACATCGGGATGCGCACCGTAAAGTCGCAATCCGCGATCGTGCGCGGCGCAAGCCCGTCGCCCTCCGTGCCGAGCACGACGGCGAGCTTTTCCGGGCGCGGCAGCGCCGGGTCGCCGAGGGAGAACGAGTCGTCGCGCAGCGCCATCGCCGCGGTTTGAAAGCCCAGCGCGCGCAAGTGTGCGCTCCAGTCCGCCCCCACGTGCGTCCACGGGAGCAAAAAGACGTTGCCCATGCTCACGCGCACCGCGCGGCGGTAGAGCGGGTCGGCGCAGGCGGCGGTGAGCAGCACCGCGTCCATGCCGAGCGCCGCGGCGCTGCGGAAGATCGCGCCGACGTTTGTCGGGTTCTGCACGTCCTCGAGCACAGCGACGCGCCGCGCATGGGCGCAGACCGCCTCCATCGAGGGTTCTTCCCGGCGGCGCATTGCGCACAGCACCCCGCGCGTGAGCTGAAAGCCGACGAGTCGCGTCAGCACGTCGAGCGTCGAAACGTAGACCGGCACGTCGCAGCGCGCGACGATGTCCTTCGCCTCGCCCGCAACGTGCTTTTTCTCCATCAGGAGCGACACCGGCTCATAGCCGGCGTCGAGCGCGCGCTCGATGACCTTGGGGCTCTCGGCGATGAAAAGGCCGGAGAGCGGCTCGTCGAAGCGCAGCAGCTCGCGCTCGGAGAGACGGGCGTACACGTCCAGCTCCGGCGCGGAAAAATCCGCGATCTCAAATACGCTTCCCATATCAGCCGAGCTTCTTCGGGCGGTACATGACCTCGCTGACGTTGTAGACCGTGATGAACGCCGCGGGGTCGGCGTCGGCGATGAAATCCATGAGCCGCCGGTATTCCTGCATGTTGACGATCGTGATGACCTCGGTGTGCACCTCGTCGGTGTAGGCGCCCTTCGCCTCGTAGAGCGTCGCGCCGCTGTGGAGCTCGTCCGTGATGTAGTGAATGATCTTCTCACGCTGCTCGGAGAGGATGCACACGCGCTTTTTGATCGTCGAGTTGAAGATGAAGTGGTCGAGCACGATGCCGTTGAGGTATGTGCCGAGCACGCTGAGCGCGACGGTCTTGCCGTCGTAGACCAGCGCGGAGGAGAGCGCGATGCCCATGCCGACGATGGCGATGGCGCGCCCGATCTCCATGTGAAAGTACTTGTTGAGGATCTTGCCGACGATGTCCAGACCGCCGGAGGAGGCGTTGCACTTAAAAAGAAGCGCCTGCCCGAAGCTCACGACGAACAAAAAGCAGAGCATGTCCGAAAGCGCGTCCTGCGTCAGCGAGGCGTTGTTCGGGAACGCCCTTTCGAGCGCCGCGAGCATCAGCGGCAGCACAACGGTCGTGTAGACCGTCTTGGCGCCGAACTCCCTGCCGATGAGCAGAAAGCCCAGCGCGAGCAGGCTGACGTTCAGAATCAGCGTCAGCGTGGAGATCGAAAGCGGGACAAAGTTTGCCAGCACGACCGCCATGCCCGCCACGCTCCCCAGCGCCAGATGCGAGGGGACCAGGAAGAAAAACACGCCGCAGGCGATGATCGCCGTCGCGCCCGTGATGAGGACAAAGTCGAGCGCCGTATCCTTCCACTTTGTATGCGTCATATCCGCGTCTCCTTTCCCGTTTGCCGCCGCTCAGCCGTGCAGCGCCGCCGCCTTGGCGCGCAGCGCCTGCGCGAGCTTCTGCGCATAGGCGTCCGGCGGCGCGTCCGCCGCGGCAACCGGCGCCGCCGCCTCGCCTCGCTCGACGAGCATATCCTCCACCGTAATGTCCAGCCCCTCCTGGCGCAGCGCGTCCTGGATCACCGCCATGAGCCGCCCCTTGACCTTCGCGGAGTTCAAAATGCCGATCGCCTGCTTTTCCAGGCTCTCCGGCGGGAGGTAAGTTCCCATTTGCAGCGCGAGCTTCGCCGCGCTCTTCAAAATGCCGTTCTCGCTGCCGATCTGCTCGACGCCCTCGCCCACCAGGCGGCAGCGCAGCAGCGCGGGATAGTCGATCGCGACCTGCGAGGCGAGCAGCGCGAGCCGCGTCCCCGGGCGGTCGAGCGCCGAAAAACGCCCGATCTCGATGATCGGCGCGCCGAAAAGCTCCGCGAGGTGCCGGTTCGCCGCGCCGCGGAGCCGCCGCTCGTGCGCGGAGATCAGCCAGACGATCAGCGAATCCTTTTCGTCGGTCCCCATTTCATCCAGCAGCGCGCACGCCGCCGGGACGGCGTCGCCTCCGAGCTCGGTCAAAAAGCGGTCAAGCTCGTTGGGCGCGGTTTTTTCCGCGCAGTGCTCCACCAGCAGCGGGAGCAGCACCTCCACGCAGCGACGATGGTCCACGCGCGCGATCTCCAGACGGATGTTCAGCATGTCGATGCCTCCGGGAAACAGAATGATAAATCATTATAGCACGCGCCGCCGCCGCTGTCAGCACCTTTTCCGCGGCGCGGCAAAAAACATTTTGACGCTGCGCGCGCGAAAGAGTATAATTTCGGCAGATGAATCTGAGGAGGCAGCCATTTTCCATGACACTTGATAAGCTCCGCACCGGCGAGACCTGCGTCGTCACCGCCGTCGGCGGCGAGGGCGCGCTGCGCCAGCACTTTCTGGATATGGGCGTGATCCCCGGCGCGGAGGTCACGCTCGTCAAGCTCGCGCCGATGGGCGATCCCGCCGAGTACCGGCTCCACGGCTATGAGCTGACGCTGCGCCTCGCGGACGCCGCGCAGATCGAATGCAAGCTCGTCTCCGTGGGCAATCGCGCCCGGGAGGAGAGCGCCGCCGCGCCGCGCTCCGAGCACCCCGGCCTCGGCGAGGGCGGCAAGTTCCACCCCAAGGGCAGCGGCGACCCGCTGCCGGAGGGCACGACGCTGACCTTTGCGCTCGTCGGCAACCAGAACTGCGGCAAAACGACGCTCTTTAACCGCCTCACCGGCTCGAACCAGCACGTCGGCAACTTTCCCGGCGTGACCGTGGACCGCAAGGACGGCCCCATCCAGCGCCATCCCGACACGCTCGTGACCGACCTCCCGGGCATCTACTCGATGTCGCCCTACAGCAGCGAGGAGATCGTCTCGCGCAACTTCGTGCTCGAGGAAAAGCCGCGCGCGATCATCAACATCGTCGACGCGACGAACATCGAGCGCAACCTCTACCTCACGATGCAGCTTCTGGAAATGAACCTGCCGATGGTCGTGGCGCTGAACATGATGGACGAGGTCACGGAAAACGGCGGCTCGATCGACGTCAACGCGATGGAGGCGGCGCTCGGCGTGCCGGTCGTGCCGATCTCGGCGGCGAAAAACTCCGGCGTGGACGAGCTGATCGACCACGCGATCCACGTCGCGCACTATCAGGAGCGCCCGCTGCGGCAGGACTTCTGCGACGAGAACGACTGCGGCGGCGCGGTGCACCGCTGTCTGCACGCGATCTGCCACCTGATCGAGGACCACGCTCTCGCGGCGGGGCTGCCGCTGCGCTTTGCCGCGAGCAAGGTCGTCGAGGGCGACCCGCTGATCCTCTCCCAGCTCGCGCTGGATCAGAACGAGAAGGAGATGCTCGAGCACATCGTCGTGCAGATGGAAACCGAGCGCGGGCTCGACCGCAGCGCCGCCATCGCCGATATGCGCTTTTCGTTCATCCACCGCGTCTGCGCGGGCACGGTACAAAAGCCGCGCGAGAGCCGCGAGCGCGTGCGCAGCGAAAAGCTCGACCGCATCCTCACGGGCAGGTATACGGCGATCCCGATGTTCGTCGCCATCATGGCGCTGGTGTTTTATCTGACGTTCAACGTCGTCGGCGCGGCGCTGCAGAATTTGCTCGCCGGCGGCATCGACGCGCTGCGCGCGATGACGGACCGCGCGCTTGCCGCCGCGCACGTCAACGCGGCGCTCCACAGCCTGATCGTCAAGGGCGTGTTTGCGGGCGTGGGCAGCGTGCTGAGCTTTTTGCCGATCATCGTGACGCTCTTTTTCTTCCTCTCCCTTCTCGAGGACAGCGGGTACATCGCGCGCGTGGCGTTTTTCATGGATAAGCTCCTGCGGCGCATCGGGCTTTCGGGGCGGAGCATCGTGCCGATGCTCATCGGCTTCGGCTGCACGGTGCCCGCCGTGATGGCGACGCGCACGCTCCCGAGCGAGCGCGACCGCCGCATGACGATCCTGCTCACGCCGTTTATGAGCTGCTCGGCAAAGCTGCCGATCTATTCGTTCTTTGTCGCGACGTTCTTTCCCGGCAAGGGCGGCTTCATTATGACGGGGCTGTACCTGCTCGGCGTTCTCGTCGGCATTCTCGCGGCGTATCTCTACAAGGACACGTTCTTCCGCGGCGAGCCCGCGCCGTTCGTGATGGAGCTGCCGAACTACCGCCTCCCGGGCGCGAAGAACGTCGCGCAGCTGCTGTGGGAGAAGGCGAAGGACTTTTTGCAGCGCGCGTTCTCCGTCATTCTGATCGCGACGCTCGTGGTGTGGTTTTTGCGGAGCTTCGATCCGCACTTCAACATGGTCGTGGACTCAAGGGACAGCATCCTCGCGGTGCTCGCGGGCGTGTTCGTCCCCGTCATGCGCCCGCTGGGGCTCGGCGACTGGCGCATCTGCACCTCGCTCATCAGCGGCTTTATGGCGAAGGAGAGCGTGGTGTCCACGCTGGAGATCCTCTTTGAGCAGAACATCGGCGGTGCGCTCGACACGCTTTCGGCGGCGGCGCTTCTGGTGTTCTCACTGCTCTACACGCCCTGCGTGGCGGCGATCGCCTCGATCCGCCGCGAGCTCGGCGCGAAGTGGGCGGCGGGCGTCGTGGTCTGGCAATGCGTGGTTGCGTGGCTCGCCGCGTTTGTTGTGCGCGCCGCGTGTATCGCGCTGAGGGCGGTATGATGAACGCCGCGGACATCTTGCTGCTCGCGCTGCTCGCCGCCGCGCTCATTTGGGCGGTCGTGCGCTGCGTAAAGAATGCGAAGCGCGGCGGCTGCGGCGGCTGCTGCGACGGCTGCGCGGCGCAGTGCCGCAAAAGACGGTAAAGCAACAGCAGCCGGTCCGCACGGACCGGCTGCTGTTTTTCGCGTGTTATTCCCAGGTCTTCCAGACGTCCGGCTGATAGCCGACGGTCGCCTGTTTTCCGTTGCGGACGACGGGCGTTTTGATGAGCTGCTGGTTCTCAAAAACCTTGTCGAGCTTGTCCGCGTCCGTCAGGTATTTGACCAGCGCGAGCGTCTGCTGATCCTTCGCCTTGGGGTCGAGAAGACCGTCGAGCCCGCCGGTCGCCTGCAAAACGCTTAGGAATTCGCCGCGGCTCATGCCCTTTTCCTTCAGGTCGATCATCTGGTATTTGACGCGGCGCTCCTTGAAATAACGCTCCGCCTTTTTGGTGTCAAAGCACTTCTTTGTGCCGAAGATCTGGATGTTCATGTGTTTCCTCATTCTGTTTGTTCAGCGGTTTTTTTGTAAGATACAGGACATAGGTATCCTCAAACACAACTTTGCCGCCGTTTTCGGCGACCGTGTTTCTGAGCCCTTCGAAGAACGGCGTCTTATAAGGTTCCGGTATCACAATATGATCGCAATGGGTGCCGCAGTAAGCAACATACTCATCTGGATTCATCTCGCGTCTCCCGTGGAAATCACGCCTCTCAAAATCTATATAGCCATAGTTTGGCGCGTTATCATATTTGAATTTGCCGTGTGTATAAGGAATTTCGGGCTTGTAATACTGATTATACAGCCTTTGAATCCTTGTATAGAGGTCTTCATTTGGGGTTTTATAATCTGATCTTGTCAGCATCATCGCCAAAACTCCGCCCGGTTTCAGCAGCGAAAACGTTTTTGAGAAAGCGACGTCCTCCGGAATCCATTGAATTGTCGCCGCGGAATAGATCAGATCAAATCGCTGTTCTCCGAAATCGTGGGTGATAAAATCATCATTCACAATATGAAAATTGGAAAACCGTCCGTACTTTTCCGCCATCTTTGCGCACAGGTGCTCACCGAGTTCGATGGCGTTATAATCGCATCCTGTTCCGAGGATCGGATCCGTTGCCTGACCGGTTCCCGGACCGATCTCGAGAACGGTCTTTCCTGCGCCGAGCTTTGCGTAGTCGATCAAATAATCAAATAATTCTCGGCTGTATCTCGGTCTGTATTTATCGAACTGCTCGGGAATGGTGTCAAAGACTTTTCTGAATTCCATACAATGACCCCCGCAGACAAGCGCTTGTTGATATGATTATACGCGATTTCTCCGTTAATGGCAACAAGAAACCTCTTTTGCCATGGCAGACAAAAGAGGTTTCTTTTCTGGTGCCTCGTCGGGGATTCGAACCCCGGACCCACTGCTTAAAAGGCAGTTGCTCTGCCGACTGAGCTAACGAAGCGTATTTTGGCAGGGATGGCTGGACTCGAACCAGCGAATGAGGGAGTCAAAGTCCCTTGCCTTACCGCTTGGCTACACCCCTGTATGGGGAAGAGGGATCGGGGCGAACCCGATCCCTCCCCTGTTGTGGGGTGGGTAAAGGGACTCGAACCCTCGACACCCGGAACCACAATCCGGTGCTCTAACCAACTGAGCTACACCCACCACATATGTTGTATCCTTGCGTGTGCCGCACGTTTTGAAGCATTGGTACGCCAGAAGGGATTCGAACCCCCGACCCACGGCTTAGAAGGCCGTTGCTCTATCCAACTGAGCTACTGGCGCGTAGGATGGAGCAGGTGACGGGAATCGAACCCGCATCCCCAGCTTGGAAGGCTGGTGCCCTGGCCATTGTGCTACACCTGCATCAGCAGCCGTGGCTGCATGGCCCGCAAAACAATGTCAGCTAAAGCATAATAGCACGCCCCCGCCGCGCTGTCAAGTGCTTTTTACAAGCTTTCAAGGAAGGCCCGCAGCAGCGCTTCGCCGTCCCCGTCCGCGTGATGCAGCCGCTCCGGGTGCCACTGGACGCAAAAAACCGGCAGCGTCTCGTGGCGCAGCGCCTCCACGGTGCCGTCCGCCGCCCGCGCCGCGACGACAAGCCCCGCGCCCGGGCGGTCGACCGCCTGATGGTGCGCGCTGTTGACGGTGAAGCGCGCGCCGTAGAGCCTGCGCAGCAGCGGATCGCCGCTCTCGACGGCGTGCAGGGAATCGACGCCCTTGCTGATCTGGGCGTGCCCGTCGATGTGCTGATGCAGCGTGCCGCCGAGCGCGGCGTTGACAAGCTGGAGCCCGCGGCAGACGCCGAAAACGGGCTTTTGGGCGTCCAGAAAGCGGCGCAGGACCGCAAGCTCGTACTCGTCGCGCGCCTCGTCGATATCGACCGCGCCGTTTATCTCCTGCCCGTAGATGCGCGGGTGGATGTCGGCGCCGCCGGGGAGCAGCAGCGCGTCGCAGCGCGCGGGGTCCTCGCGCTCGACCGCCGCGCCGAGCGCGGTGAGCGCGGCGACATAGTTCCGGAACGGCTGCGCCGTCCAGCCGAGAAAGACTTTTTTCATGGGATCACCCCTCCGCTGACAGGATATGCCGCGCGCACGGAAAAGTCAAAGAAAAAAAGCTTGCAACGGCGAGAGTTTTATGGCATAATAGCGGAGCGGTTTCCTAAGCCGCGCGGAAATGGACAGGTATCGAAGTGGTTATAACGGCCCTGACTCGAAATCAGGTGTACCCGCAAGGGTACCGTGGGTTCGAATCCCACCCTGTCCGCCATAAAAAATGGACTTGCGAAAGCAAGCCCATTTTTTTATGGCGCGCCGCTTCGCGTCGCCGGGATTTCAAGACGCGCTGACGCGCGGCTCCCTCGCGGGCTTATTCCTCGGCCCGCCTATCATACAGGCTCGCGGCGACGAGTCCGGTCTCGCGCTGCGCGGAGACGTCCAGATGGGCGTAAATATCCGCCGTTGTGCTGAAGGTTGAGTGCCCCAGCCAGATTTGGATCTGCTTCATCGGTACGCCGTTCGCCAGAAGTAACGAGGCCGCGGTATGTCTGAGGTCGTGGAAGCGGATCTTCCGCAGCCCGTATTTCTGGATGATCCACGCGAAATGCTCGGTAACGTAGTTCGGACGGAGCAGGCTCCCCATTTGGTCGACACAGACATAGTCAATGTCATGAATGCCGTTTCCCTCGCCGCTGGCGCGGCAACCGGGAAAACATGGCGGTCAAACACCCATGCGCTCCACCTTTGATTTGTGCTGCTGCGCTGCGGGCGCATGGGCGTTTGACAGATGGCCACAGTCACGCGGCGTCGGCGTTTTCGCCGGTCAGGTCTTCGATGACGCAGAGCTTGGGGATGCGGCAGCTCCTCCCGATGCGCACACAGCGCAGCTCGCCTGACGCGAGCAGGCGGTAGGCGAGCTTGCGGCTGATGCCGCCGAGCATCTTGCGGAGCTGCTCCACGTCGACCACGTCGGGGTACTCCGCGAACATTTCACGGGTTCTGTGATTCATTGGTTCCCTCCGTTCAAAGTGGTTTCCATGGCGTCATTATAGTTGACAGAGCAGCCGTTTGAAATGTAAAATAGCCCCATGAACAACACAATCATCCCAGCCACAATCGCCTACATACAAGACCTGTTTCGCGGCAACTCCGGCGGACACGACGCCGCGCATTCGCTGCGCGTGTACCGAAACGCGCTGCTCATCGCGGAGGGGGAGCCCGGCTGCGACACGGAGATTATCGCGCTCGCGGCGTTGCTGCACGACGCCGATGACCACAAGCTGTTTCAAACGGAAGGTAACGCCAACGCGCGCTCGTTCCTGAACGCACAAAAAGTCGCGCCGGAGAAGATCGAGCGTATCTGCGAGGCGATCAACGCCGTGTCCTTCAGCCAGAACCGCGGCAGACGCCCGGAGACGCTTGAAGGCAGGATCGTACAGGACGCGGACCGGCTGGACGCGCTCGGCGCGATCGGCATTGCCCGCACGTTCGCCTACGGCGGCGAGCACGGACGCTCGCTGGACGAGTCCGTCGCGCACTTCCACGAAAAGCTGCTGCTCCTGAAGGACGAGCTGAACACGGAAACGGCGCGCAGGCTTGCCGAGCCGCGCCACGCTTTTCTGGAGCGATTTTTGGAAGAATACGAAAAGGAAAGCAATCAAACATGAACGTCAATGAATTCTGGCACGACGTTCTGTCGCAAAACGGAAGGGAGGCTCAAACGATGCTCATCGTCAGCAAATGCCTCGCGGGCGTCTCCTGCCGCTACGACGGGAAGGACAACCTTGTGCCGGAGATCAAAGCGCTCGTGGAATCGGGCGAGGCTGTCGCGGTCTGCCCTGAGGTGCTGGGCGGCCTGCCTACGCCGCGCACACCGAGCGAGATACAGCCCGACGGGCGCATTCTGAACAAACATGGCGAGGACGTGACGGCACAATTCACCTGCGGCGCGGAGCGCGCGATGGCAATCTGTCGCGAGCACGGCTGCGCCGGCGCGATCCTGAAAGCGCGCAGCCCGTCCTGCGGCAAGGGCGTTATCTACGACGGCAGCTTTGCCGGGAAATGCGTTCCGGGTAACGGCGTGTTCGCGCAAATGCTGCTGGATGCGGGAATCCCGGTGATGACCGAAGAGGAACATTTACAGAAGAGGAATGAGCATGGGACTGTTTGACTTCATGAGATCGCCCGACATCAACGAGGGCGTCAAAGCCTGCGCGGCGACGCCGGGCGCGGTGCTGCTGGACGTGCGCGATCGCGACGAATACGCGGCGGGGCACATCCCCGGCAGCGTCAATCTGCCGCTGTCGGAGATTCGGTCGGCGGAAGACCGGTTCCCTGATGTGGATACGCCGCTGTTTGTCTACTGCCTCTCCGGCGCGCGCAGCAGCAGGGCGATCGCCGCGCTCGGAGAGATGGGCTACACGAAGCTCGCCAACCTCGGCGGTATCCGCGCGTGGCGCGGGGAGATCGAAAAATAGAAAAAAACTGCGCCATTGTGCGGTACGACTTTTGAGGAAAAATGTCGATGAACGACGAATGCCTGATCTGCAAAGCGGGTTTACTGATATGATTATTCTGATCACCGGCGCGACGCATACGGGCAAGACCCTGTTCGCGCAGAAGCTGCTGGAGCAATATCGCTATCCGTATCTCTCCATCGACCATTTGAAGATGGGACTGATCCGCAGCGGCAATACGACGCTGACGCCGGAGGACGACGAGGCGCTGACGGCGTATCTCTGGCCGATCGTGCGCGAGATGATAAAGACAGCGATCGAGAACCGACAGAACCTGATCGTCGAGGGCTGCTACATCCCGTTCGACTGGCAAAGGGACTTTAACGCGCGCTATCTTGCTGAGATGCGCTTTCTTTGCCTTACCATGACCGACACCTACATCGACGCGCATTTTGACGACATTGTGCGCCACGGCTCGGACGTCGAGGCACGGCTCTGCGAAGACTGCACAATCGAGGGGTTAAAGCGCGACAATCGCGCGGTGCGGGCAGGATGCGAGCGATACGGATTGCCGGCGGTGTTGATTGACGGAGACTATGAGCAGACGGTGCAGAAGCTGTGGGGTGAACCGCTATGACCAAGGACGAACTGATCGCATACGCGCGGGAGCAGTACGGCACGGAGCCGGAATACCTCTGGGAGAGCGCGCCGAACACCTTTGTGCTGCGCCACCGCGGCAATCGTAAGTGGTACGCGGTCGTCATGGACGTGCGGCGCGACCGGCTGGGGCTTCCGGGCGAGGAGATCGTCTATATCATGGACGTGAAGTGCGGTCCGCTGCTCGGCGGCTCGTATATCGGAAAAGCCGGCGTCGTGCCCGCGTACCACATGAATAAAACGCATTGGCTGGGCGTGCTGCTCGACGGCTCGGCGGCGGACGAGACCGTGACGGAGCTGCTGGATCTAAGCTATGGACAGACGAAGAGCCGAAAGAGACATTCCAAATCGGAGGGATAAGCAAGTGTCATTGGAACGTGCGAAAGAGTATTTGGAATCCAAGGGCTTCGGCGACCGGATCATCATTACGGAGCACAGCAGCGCGACGGTCGCGGAGGCGGCCGAGGCGCTGGGCTGTGAGCAGGGAATGATCGTGAAAACGCTTTCGTTTTTGCAGGGAGATCAGAGCGTACTCATTCTGGCGGAGGGTACGGCGCGGGTCGACAACCAGAAATACAAGGCGCGCTTTGACTGCAAGGCGAAGATGATCCCCGCGGAGCAGGTCGAAACGCTGATCGGTCACGATATCGGCGGGGTCTGTCCCTTTGGGATCAAGGACGGCGTGACCGTCTATCTGGACGAGAGCATTAAAAAACATACTGTGGTCTATCCCGCCGCCGGCACAAATCACAGCGCCGTGCGGCTGACGGTCGAGGAGCTGGAATCCTGCTGCGGAGCCGAAGGCTGGGTGGATGTGTGCAAGTGAACATCAACGAATTCTGGCGTGACGTTCTGTCGCAAAATGAAAAGGCTTTGCCGTCCTACTTCCGTGAGGACGCCGTGATCCGCTGGCACTGCTCGAACGAGCAGTTTACAGTCGCGGAGTACGTTCGCGCAAATTGCGAGTATCCCGGTGACTGGGACGGAGAGATCGAGCGCGCGGAAGCGCTCGGCGACGGCACCGTCACGGTGGTGCGCGTCTTTCCGAAGGATCGCAGCGCGTCCTTTCATGTTGTGAGCTTTCTTCGGCTGAAGGACGGCAAAATCTGCGAAATGGACGAGTATTGGGCGGACGACGGCGACGCGCCCGAATGGCGAAGGGATATGCGCATCGGCAGGCCGATACGATAAGGGTGAGCAAATAAAAATGATACTTGAAACGGAACGCCTCATCCTTCGCCCGTGGAAGGAAACCGACGCGGAGGAGTGCTACCGCTACGCGAAAGACCCGCGCGTGGGGCCGATCTGCGGCTGGCCGGTGCATACAAGCGTGGAGCATACGAGGCAGGTCATTCGCGACGTGCTTGCCGTGGCGGAGACATATGCCATTGTGCTCAAGGAGACCGGGCTTCCCATCGGCAGCATTGGCCTGCATCATAACGACCTCGCGCAAAAAGACGATGAAGCGGAACTAGGTTACTGGCTGGGCGTTCCTTGGTGGGGACGCGGCATCGCGCCGGAGGCGTCGCGGGAGCTGCTTCGTCATGCCTTTGAGGATCTGCACCTCGCGCGGGTCTGGTGCGGCTATTACGACGGAAATGAAAAATCGAAGCGCGTACAGGAAAAACTCGGTTTTCACTATCAATGGACGACCGACGACGCGCCGGTACCCCAGATGGGCGAAACGCGAAAAGGGCACGTCAGCCTTTTGACAAAAGAGGACTGGGCGGCGATCTGTGACGGCGGTGACAGACAATGAGCGTGGAAAACGGCGAATGGATCATGCGGGGGCTCGCGTGGGACGACCCATACCGCATCCGTACCTGGCGCGAGCTGGTAAACTGGATCAACGAGGTCGGCTTCCTGCCGCTTTTCGGAAATGAGATCAAGGGCTTCTCCGTCGAGGAGCACGTCTCGCCCGACTTCTGGTGGACGGGCGACCGGGAGCAGGACCCGTGGGAATGGCGCGAGCTCATCGCCCGCAGCCGCTCTGTCGCTTATGGCAAGTTTTTCGGCAAAAAGGCGGGATTTATCAGCCTCGAATGGCTGCCGTACTTTGCCAACGCCCGCCGCGACGGCTACGACTTCGACTCGCTCTACGAGGAGGGCCTGGCGAATGCGCGCGCCAAGCGGATCATGGACGTCTTTTCGGACGGCGACGGAGGCTGGAAGGACGAGCCGGTCTTCTCCACCGAGCTCAAGAAGCTCGCGGGCTTCGGCAAGGACGGCGCGAAGAACTATCCCGGTGTCGTGACCGACCTCCAGATGCAGATTTACCTTGTGGTAGTCGATTTTAAGCGCCGGAAGAACAAGCGTGGCGGCGAGTACGGGATGCCGGTCTCGATCCTGCTCCCGCCCGAGGCGGTCTGGGGCTATGACGCCGTGACCGCCGCCTACGGTGAGCCACCCGAGGAGTCCGCGCGGCGTATTGCGGAGCGGATACGAAAGCACTGGCCCTCCGCCGACGAAAAGGCGATCTGGCGGATGGTCGGCAGACGGTGAGGAAAGCGGAGGAAATCATGGCACGGGAAATGGATGAGATCAAGCCGGGGCGCTACCGCCATTTTAAGGGCAACGAATACGAGGTGCTGTACCTCGCGACACACTCCGAAACCCTGGAACCGATGGTCGTCTACCGCGCGCTCTACGGCGAGCGCGGCGTCTGGGTGCGCCCCGCTTCGATGTGGAACGAGACCGTGGAGCGCGACGGGCAGACGTTTCGGAGATTTACTTACATAGGGGAGGAAACATCATGAAACTGGCAGTTATCTACCATTCCAAGA
>SVKM01000020.1 GCA_015068465.1 Oscillospiraceae bacterium
CATCCTCGCCGAGGCGCACCAGCTCGAACGCCTTGACCATGATCTCGGGGTCGTGGTTGCGCACCGCGCCGGAGGAAAGCTCCACGCCGTTGCACACAAGGTCGTACTGGTCCGCCATGATGGTCAGCGGGTCGATCTCGCCGCGCTCCGCCTTGAGCAGCACGTCCAGCCCGCCCTTGGGCATCGAGAACGGGTTGTGGCAGAACTCCAGCTCGCCGCTCTCGTCGCCGATCTCGTACATCGGGAAGTCGGTGATCCAGCAGAACTCGTAGCGCTCCTTGTCCATGTGGCCCTCGCACGCGCGGCCGAAGGTCTTGATCTCCACGCCGACCATCTTGGTCGCGAGCTCGCCCGCGGCGAGCACGACGAGCGTGTTGGGCGCGAGCGTGAACACCGTCTTCGCCCTGGCTTCGTCGACGAACTTCGCGACGCCGCCGGCGATCGCGCCGGTCTCGTCGGTCTTGAACCAGTAGCCCTTCGCGCCGCTTTGCACCTCGCAGTCGGAGAGCAGCTTTTCGATCTGCTTGCGCGTGAGCGTGCAGTTCGAGATCTCCACCGCCTTGACGGTCTGGCCCTTGAACGGCTCGAACTCCGTGCCGTCAAAAAGCGCGGTGACGTCCTTCGCCGTGAGGTCGATGCGAAGGTCGGGCTTGTCGCTACCGTAGGTCTCCAGCGCCTCGAGGTAGGGGATGCGCTTGAACGGCGGCTTGGACGCGATGTTGTAGGTGCCGAACTTCGCGAAGATCGGGGGCAGCACGTCCTCGCAGATCGCGAACACGTCCTCCTGCGAGGCGAACGCCATCTCCATATCGAGCTGATAGAACTCGCCGGGGGAGCGGTCGCCGCGCGCGTCCTCGTCGCGGAAGCACGGCGCGATCTGGAAGTAGCGGTCAAAACCGGAGGTCATGAGCAGCTGCTTGAACTGCTGCGGCGCCTGCGGCAGCGCGTAGAACTTGCCGGGGTGCTTGCGCGCGGGCACCAGATAGTCGCGCGCGCCCTCGGGGGACGACGCGGTCAAAATCGGCGTCGTGATCTCCAGGAAGTCGTGCGCGAGCATCGCGCTGCGAAGCGCCGCGATGACGTTGCAGCGCAGGATAATATTCGCCTTGACCGCGGGGTTGCGCAGGTCGAGGTAGCGGTACTTGAGCCGCGCGGACTCGTCCGCCTCGCGGGAGCGGTTGATCTCGAACGGCAGCTCGTTGTAGCGGCAGCGGCCGAGCAGCTCGATCTTCTCGGGCACGATCTCAATGTCGCCGGTGGGCTGCTTGGGGTTCTTGCTCGCGCGCTCGCGCACGGTGCCCTCGACCGAGATCGTGGACTCCTTGTTGTAGCCCTTGATCTGCGCGAGCAGCTCGCTCGTTTCGACGACGACCTGCGTCGTGCCGTAAAAGTCGCGCAGCACCAAAAAGGCGAGATTGCCGCCGACCTCGCGGACGTTTTCCATCCAGCCGACGAGCTTGACCTTCTCGCCGACGTTCTCCATACGGAGCTGGTTGCAATTGTGGGTACGGGACTGCATCATCTGTTTTTATCTCCTGTTTTTAGACTCTATCCATTCAGGCGCGCCCAAAACGGGGCAAAACGCATCGGCGAATGACCGACGGAGCGCCAGCGGAAAGCGAGGGATACGGTATCGGCGGGGTACGCCGGAAAGGCGGTGTCAGGTTCGTTTTTACGCCATGAAGGGTTTTGTTTTCGGGTTCACGATATCGCGCCAGTCGAGGTCGCCGCGGTCGAGCGCGAGGATCAGCGCCTCGGCGGTCGCGGAGTTGGTCGCGAACGGAATGCGGTTTTTGTCGCACAGCTTCGCCATGTAGGAAATGCTCGCGTCGTAATCCGGGCTTGCAGGATCGTGAAAATAGAGCACGAGGTCGATCTCGTTGCAGTCGATGCGCGCGCCGATCTGCTCGTCGCCGCCCTGCGCGCCGTTCATAAAGAGGTGAATTTCAAGGCCCGTTTCCTCGGAGATGACCTTGCCCGTCGTATTCGTCGCGCAAAGGGTGTGGCGGGCAAGAATACCGGCATACGCGGTGCAGAACTGCACCATGAGCTCTTTGCGGTTGTCGTGTGCGATCAATGCAATATTCATTTTTTTCCTTTCTGCCTTTCGGCTGTCGTGTCGATACTTCCATGAAGCCATTGAGCAGCCGTTCCATGGTTTCATGGAGGTATCGAAAAACGTTTGCTCTCTTCTTCAGATCTTCATCAAGGGGACCTTCTCGCCGCACAGGCGGCGGGCGATGTTGCGGCAGGCGCGGCGCGCGCCGGAATAGTAGCCGAAGCCGTCGACCTTTCCCTTGCCGAGCAGCGCGCTGAGGTCCTCGTCCTCGGGCACGACGCCGAGCAGCGGCAGCCCCGCCGCGTCCATCGCGTCGTCGATGTTGGCGCGCAGGGACTTTAAGAGCTTGCGCCGCAGGCGGTTCACCACAAGATGCAGCTTGCCGGTCGGGAAGTCGTGCAGCTCCATGACCGTCCTCTGCGCGTCGCGCAGGCAAGAGGGCTCCGTCGTCGAAACGACGATCACGCGGTCGGCGTTCTGTGTCGCGAGCCGGAACGATTCGCCCAGGCCCGCGCCCGCGTCGATCAGGCAGAACTCATAGCCCGCGCGCGCCGTGTCCAGAAGCCTCCGCATCCCGTCGGGGGAGGCGAGCGCCGCCTCGGTCGTCACCGGCGCGGTGAGCAGGTACAGCTCCCTGAGCTTCGGGTGCTGCACGACCGCTTCGTCGAGCGTCGCGCGGCCGGCGACCACGTCGGAGAAATCCATCAGCACGCGGTCAGTCAGCCCCAGGGCGATGTCAAGGTCGCGCAGACCCACGTCGCAGTCAAGCAGCAGCGTCCTGCGGCCAAGCGATGCGAGCGCGGCGCCGATCAGCGCGGTCAATGAAGTTTTTCCCGTGCCGCCCTTGCCGGACACGACGGCGATGACCTGGCCCATAGGTTGATTCCTTTCTGATGTGTGCGGTCACAGCGGTTTTTTCTTGATCTGCCCGAACGCCCTCGGATACTTTGCCGGCGTGGGCTTTACCTTGTCGATCACGATGACCCGGTGCGTGACGTCGCTTCTTGGGATCGTGTAGTCCGCGACGCGGGAAACCCGACCGCCGAGCGTTTCGATCGCGTGCGCGGCGGAAGCGAGCTCTTCGTCGCTCTGCGCGCTCTTCATCGCGAGGAACTGCCCGCCCACGCGCACGAGCGGCAGGCACAGCTCGCACAGAACCGGCAGTGCCGCGACCGCGCGCGACGTCGCCACATCGAACGACTCGCGCCTTTGCGCGGCAAACTCCTCGGCGCGCCCGGCGACAAATTCCACGCCGTCCAGCCCAAGCGTCCCGCAGGCTTCACGCAGGAAATCGACGCGCTTGCTCGTGCTGTCGAGCAGCGTCATCCGCGCGTCAGGGCAGAGGATGCGCAGCGGCACGCCCGGAAAGCCCGCGCCCGTGCCGACGTCGACGGTCTTTTTCCCGTCGAAGCCGGCAACTGTCAGCAGCGCCGCGCAGTCGAGCAGGTGCAGCCGCGCGAAGTCCGCTTCGTCCGTGATGGCGGTGAGGTTCATCACGCGGTTTTTCTCCAGCACGAGCCGCGCGAACGCCTCGAGCGGCTCCGCCTTTGCCTCGTCGAGGCCGAGCTCCCTGAGCCCCTCGCGAAGAATGTCGCGCACTTACTTGCGCTCCTTCAAAAGGTCGCGGATCTCGGTGAGCAGCTTTTCCTCGGCGGAGGGCTCCGCGGGCTTTTCCTCTTCCTTCTTCTTGTTCTTCTCGGCAAGCTCCTTCGCCTTGTTGATCGCCTTGATGACCGAGAACAGCACCAGCGCGATGACGAGGAAGTTGACGATGGTCCCGACAAACGTGCCGAGGCCCAGCACGACCGCCTCGCTCTCCGCCGTCGCCTCGCGCAGCGTGATGTTCAGCGCGTCGGTGTTGGGGCTGTTGAAGAGGCAGGCGAGCAGGGGGGTGATGACGTCGCCGACGAGCGAGCCGGTGATCGCGGCGAACGCGCCGCCGATGATCACGCCGATCGCCATGTCCATGACGTTGCCCTTGAGCGCGAATGCCTTAAATTCTTCCATGAACTTCTTCATCTTTCAACTCTCCTTTTACGCAAGTTTTTGCGGTTTTTCTTTATTTGTTGGGGACCAGCTTTTCGGTCCCGCCCATGTAGGGCTGGAGCACCTTCGGGATCAGCACGCTGCCGTCCGCCTGAAGATTGTTCTCGAGCAGCGCGATGAGCATGCGCGGCGGTGCGACGACGGTGTTGTTGAGCGTGTGGGGAAGATACAGCTTGCCGTCCGCGCCCTTCACGCGGATCTTCAGGCGGCGCGCCTGCGCGTCGCCGAGGTTGGAGCAGGAGCAGACCTCAAAATACTTCTTCTGGCGCGGGGACCACGCCTCGATGTCGCAGGACTTGACCTTGAGGTCGGCGAGGTCGCCGGAGCAGCACTCGAGCTGGCGCACGGGGATGTCCATGGAGCGGAACAGCTCGACGGAGTATTTCCACATCTGCTCGTACCACTTCATCGAATCCTCGGGGCGGCAGACGACGATCATCTCCTGCTTTTCAAACTGGTGGATGCGGTAGACGCCGCGCTCCTCGATGCCGTGCGCGCCCTTTTCCTTGCGGAAGCAGGGGGAGTAGGACGTGAGCGTCTGGGGAAGCGTCTCCTCGGGCACGATCTGGTCGATGAACTTGCCGATCATCGAATGCTCGCTCGTGCCGATGAGGTAGAGGTCCTCGCCCTCGATCTTGTACATCATCGCGTCCATGTCGGTCTGGCTCATGACGCCCTCGACCACGTTGCCGTGGATCATGAACGGCGGGATGCAGTAGGTGAAGCCCTTGCCGATCATAAAGTCGCGCGCGTAGGCGATGACCGCCTCGTGCAGCCGCGCAACGTCGCCGAGCAGGTAGTAGAAGCCGTTGCCGGAAACGCGCAGCGCGGAGTCAATGTCGATGCCGTTGAAGCTCGCCATGATGTCGGTGTGATAGGGGACCTCGAAATCGGGCACCTTCGGCTCGCCGAAGCGCTCGACCTCGACGTTGGCGCTGTCGTCCGGGCCGATCGGCACGCTGGGGTCGATGATGTTGGGGATGAGCAGCATGTCGTGGTGGAGCTTCGCCTCGAGCTCGGTCTCCTGCGCCTCGAGCGCGGCGAGCTTATCGTCGTTCGCCTTGACCGCCGCCATGTTGGCGTCGATCTCGCGCTGAATTTCGTCCTTCTCGGCGCCCTCCGCCTTCTTGAGCCTGCCGAAGAGGGGGCCGTTCGCCTTGGAAAGCTGGTTGCGCTTCGCGCGCAGCTCGCTCGCCTCCGTGATGGCGGCGCGCAGCTTTTCGTCCAGCTCGATCGCCTCGTCGACGAGAGGGAGCTTTTGATCCTGGAACTTCTTTTTGATGTTTTCCTTGACCGCGTCGGGGTTTTCGCGCAAAAACTTAATGTCAAGCATGGTTTAGACCTTCCTTATTATAAGCTGTCGGAATATGCGATAAATCTTGGCTTGTGTGGGCGTGTTTCACGTGAAACAATTCACGGGTTTTCCACAGGCTCCGCTTCCGTTTCGTACGCTTTCAGCGCCGCCTGCGCCTCTTCCAGCGCAGCCTTGAGCGCATCGCGCTCCTGCTCTGCGGAGGCCTTTTCCTCTTCCAGCTGCCTGCCGCCTGCTTCCAGATCGCGAACTTTGGCTTCCAGATCGCGGATCTGCGCCTCCAGCGCCTCGTTCTGCTGCTCGAGGGCGACGTTGCGGTCGAGCGTCGATTGCAGCGTCCCCGTGCTGCCGCGCAGCTCCGAGAGCACCTGATCGGTGCTGCGCTGGTTCATCAAAAACGACCACAGCAGCAGCCCGAACGCCACGATGAAGAGAATGAAGATATACCCGTAAACGCGCTTCTGTCCGGTTTTTTCATCGAGCGGCGCCTCGGGCGCCGGCGGGGGAGTGGGGGCGGCGGGTTTTTCGTCCCTGGGATGCTCATGGATGAAATCGGTCATGCTTTGCCTCCGTTGCGCTTTTTGATCAGTGCCAGCGCCTCAAGCAGGTCGTTGAGGTCGTCCATGCCGTAGTAGTCCAGCTCGATGCGACCCTTTTTCCTGCCCGGCACGATGCGGCAGCTGCGGCCGAGCTTGTCGGACAGCTCGCTCGCGGCAAGCTTGGTGTAGTTGACGTCGTCCGTGTTCTCCGGCTTTTTGACCTTGGGCTTCGCCGCGAGCTTCTTGGCGAGCGCCTCGGTCTGGCGCACGCTGAGTCCGCCGTCGACGACCTGCTGCGCCGCCTTCTTTTGCAGCGCCGCGCTGAGCGGCAGCAGCGCGCGGGCGTGTCCGCCGGAGAGCTTGCCCGCCTCGAGCATCGCGCGCACCTCGGGGCAGAGCCCGAGCAGGCGCAGCGCGTTCGCCACCGCGGGGCGGGATTTCCCGACGCGCGCGGCGACCTCGTCCTGCGTCATGTTGTAGCTGTCCATCAGCTTTTTGTAGCCCTCCGCCTCCTCGATGGGGTCGAGGTCCTCGCGCTGGAGGTTTTCGATCAGCGCCAGCTCCGTGACCTTGCGGTCGTCCGCCTCGATGATGATGGCGGGGACCTCGGTGAGACCCGCGAGGCGCGCGGCGCGCCAACGGCGCTCGCCCGCGATGATCTGATAGTAGCCGGAGCTGAGGCGGCGCACGGTCAGCGGCTGCAAAACGCCGTGCTCGCGGATGGACTCCGCCAGCTCGTCCAGCGCCGTTTCGTCAAAGTGCTTGCGCGGCTGGTCGTCGTTGCACTCGACCTGTGAAATGGGGAGGTAAAGATTCTCGCTCGACTCGGTCCGCAGCGCGGCGTCGCCGAGCAGCGCGCCCAGGCCCTTGCCGAGCCCGCGGGATGTATTTGCCATATCGGTACTCCTTATTATATATCCTGCTCAGTTCTTCTTCAAAAACTCCTGCGCGAACGCGTCGTACGCCTCCGCGCCGCGGCTCGCGCGGTCGTAGGCGTTGATCGGCTTGCCGTGGCTCGGCGCCTCGGAGAGCCGGACGTTGCGCGGGATGACCGTCGCGTAAACCTTGCCGGGGAAGAAGCGCTTGACCTCCTCCGCGACCTGCATCGCAAGGTTGGTGCGCCCGTCGTACATCGTCAGCAGCACGCCCTCGAGCTCGAGCGACGGGTTGAGCGAGCGCTTGACGATGCGCACGGTGTTGATCAAATCGCTCAGACCCTCGAGCGCGAAATACTCGCTCTGCACCGGCACCAAAATCGTATCCGCCGCGCACAGGGCGTTGAGCGTCAGCAGCTCAAGCGACGGCGGGCAGTCGATGAAAATAAAATCGTAGTCGTCCTTGAGCGGTTCGAGCGCCTCCTTGAGCAGAAACTCGCGCTTCTCGCGGTCGATCATCTCGATGCCTGCGCCCGCGAGCGCCTTGCTCGACGGCAGCACGTCGCCGTAACGCGTGTGCGCCACGCTCGCGTGCGCGTCCGCGCCGTTGATGAGCACGTCGTACACGCCCTGCGACACCGCCTTGTCCACGCCCATGCCGGACGTGGAGTTCGCCTGCGGGTCAAAGTCGCACAGCAGCACGCGCTTGCCGGCTTCCTTGAGCGCCGAAACGAGATTCACGCAGGTCGTCGTCTTGCCGACGCCGCCCTTCTGATTTACGATCGCTATGGTTTTTGCCAAACTGATCCCCGCCTTCCGCGGCAAAAGCCCCATTGGGGCATTTTATCCGATTATCATATTTTTACAGTTAATATAGTATAGCACAAACGCGACTGATTTCAACCGAAAAATAAAAAACACCGCAAAAATTCGCGGTGTTTTGCCTATCTTGTGGCGCCGGCGAATGCGCGGCACAAGGGAATCGGCGTATTTCGGAAATGCGCGGACAAAGCGGCGCTTGCGCCGCTTTGTTTCACGTGAAACAATCCACCGTTTTCCACAGCGGCGCGCGGCGCTCAAGCCCTCTGATACGCGGCGCAGCCGTACTTTGCGACGTTGACGAAGCCGAGCGACGTGTAAAACGCGGCGTGCTCCGGCGTGTCGTCCGTGAGAAGCTGGAGCTGATAGACGTCGGGGAAGCGGTCGAGCACCGCGCGCAGCAGCGCCGTGCCGACGCCGCGGTGCTGATATGCCGGGAACAGCAGCAGGTCCTGCACCAGCACGACGGAATACCCGTCGCCCACCGCGCGCACGACGCCCATGAGCTTTCCGTCCTCATACGCGCCGAGCGTCAGCAGGGAATGGGCAAACGCCTCGCGCAGCATATCCGCTCGGCCGGTGTAGTTCGTCCAGCCGACGCTTTCGTAAAGGGAAAGAAGCTCCGCTTCGTCAAATCCTTCATAGGGCCGGATGTCCATTGTCTGATCCCTCCGTCAAAACCTTGCGAAATTCCAACAATCCATCGACGCTGCCGGCAAAGGTGAAGCCGCACTTTTCCGCGATGCGCGCCGTCGCCTTCTGCTCCGGGACGCACTCCAGCACCGCCGTGCGCACACCGCGCCGCTTTGCCTCGGCAAGCAGCGCGAGCGTCAGCTCCGTCGCAAGGCCCTGCCCCCACAGCGCGCGGGAGAGCACCCAGCCAAGCTCGAAGGTTTCCCCGTCCCCCTCACAGGCGTGGAAGATCGCGTGCCCGATCGGCGCGCCGCCATCCTTGCGTTCCACCGCATAGACGAGCGGCGGGTCGCAAAGACCCGCCGTCTCGATGAATTCTCTTGTCCGCTCCCGCGTAAAGGGCGGTTCGATGCAGCGCATGACCTCCGGGTCGGCGTAGACCGCGTACAGCGCCGGCGCGTCGCTTGAGCGGAGATCGCGCACGCGCAGCCGCGCCGTTTCGATGATCATACCGCGTCGTCCTCGATGAGCAGCATGCCCTGCAGGGGCTTGAGCGTCAAATTGAGATACCCGTCCTGCGCGCCGAAGCGCTCGCCGGTCAGCGCGTCGAGCGCCGTTTCGCCGCGCCAGGGGAGCTTCGCCGCCGCCGGCGCGTCGCCCGCGTTGCACACCGTGAGGCTCTCCTCGCCGTCCAGGGTGCGGCGGAAGGCGAGCAGCGCGCCGTCCGAGAGAAGGTACTCGATGCCGCCGCGCCTGAGCGACGCGCGCCCGTTTCTCAGCTTGCCGAGACGCGCGAAGTAGGCGATCAGCGCCGTGTCCTCGCGGTCCCAGGGATAGGTCTCGCGGTTGAACGGGTCCTCGAAGCCCTGCATGCCCGCCTCGTCGCCGTAATAGACGGTCGGCGAACCGGGGAAGGAGAACATCACGAGCGCGGCGAGCTTGAGCCGCCGCACGCCGCGATAGCGTTCGCCGCGGTTGAGCGCGATGCGCGCGCGCTCCTCGCGCGAGTGCGGCCACTCGCCGCAATAGCCCAGCACCGTCAGAATGCGCGGCGTATCGTGCGTGCCGAGGAAGTTCATCGCGCCGTAGAACGCCGCCGGCGGATAGTTCTCGCGGATGGTCTCCATCGCCTCGCGGAAGCCTTCGGCGTTCTCGTTCATCAGATAGTCGAGCAGGGCGTTGCGGAACGGATAGTTCATCAGCGCGTGCGTCTGCGCGCCGAGCAGATACTTGCGGCGCGTGGAATACGCGATCTTGTTTGAGCCGTCTTCCCAGACCTCGCCGATGAGATAGGCGTCCGGGTCTTCCTCCTCCATGACGCGGCGGATGCGCTCGATGAACGCGCCGGGCAGCTCGTCGGCGACGTCAAGCCGCCAGCCGGACGCGCCCGCGCGCAGCCAATGCCGCACGACGGAATCCTCGCCCTCGATGATGAAGTTGATGTAATCCGGATCGCTCTCCTCGATGGCGGGCAGGGTCTTGAAGCCCCACCACGCGTCGTACTCGTCGGGGAAGTGCGAAAAATGATACCAGGAGGAATAGGGCGAGGTCTCGCTCTGCGCCGCGCCGACGTCGGGATAAAAGCCCGCGGCGTTGAAATAGACGCTGTTCGAGCCGGTGTGGTTGAACACGCCGTCAAGGATCACGCGGATGCCGAGCGCCTTCGCCTTTTCGCACAGCGCGCGGAAGTCCTCCTCGGTGCCGAGCAGGGGGTCGATATGGCGGTAGTCCGCGGTGTCGTAGCGGTGGTTGGACGCCGCCTCGAAAATGGGGTTCAGATAGAGCGTCGTCACGCCGAGCGAGCGCAGATAGGGGAGCTTCTCCGCGATGCCGTCAAGGTCGCCGCCGAAGAAGTCCGAGCAGGTGATCTCGCCGCGCGCGTCGGGAAGATAGTCGATCATCTCGTCCCAGTCCTCGTGCAGCGTGCGGCCGCCGACCATGCCCGCCACGTCGCGCTTTTCCCCGCGGCGGAAGCGGTCGGGGAAGATCTGATAGCTCACGCCGCCGCCGAACCAGTCCGGCGTTTTGCTCTCGCCGTCGTAGACAGTCAGCTGCCAGGTCGCAAGCTCCTCCCAGGGCTTAAAGCCGTTCTTGCCGAAGTGCGCCTCGTGCCCGTCCTTCCAGATGACGCGGAAGTGGTACCACACGAGCTCGCCCGCGTCCGGCGCGATGTAGACGCCGCGGAACGCGGTGCGCCCGCCGGCGAGCGGCGTCGCCGTCAGCTCCTGCTCGTCCCAGGTGTCGGCGAACTCGCCGTGGGCGACAAGCGCGACGCGCGCGACCTCCTCGTTCGCGTCGGCAAAGAGGCTCAGCGAGACCTCCGTGCCGTACGGCACCGCGCCGTATGGCCGTTTGCAGCGTTCGTCCCGGGAATCAAAATACATATCGCTTCCCTCACTTCACCAAAACGTTCTCGCCGACGATGTCGGGATCGGCGGCGGTAAAATACGCGTTGAGGATATCGACCGCGGTGGACGCGAGCGCGCCGCCCGTGTCGCCCTTTTCGATGACGACGGCGACGGCGATCTGCGGATCGTCGTAGGGCGCGAACGCGACGAACACGCCGTTGCTGATCGAGCCCTTGCCGCCTGTCTGCGCCGTACCGGTCTTGGCGGCGGCGTCGACGATGCAGCGCTTGAACTGGTTGCTCACGCTGCCGTCGGTGACAAGCTTGCGCATGCCCGCGAGCACCGCGCGCAGGTTCTCGTCGCCGATCTCTACGGTATTGACCGGCGGCTCGTTGTAGACATAGACGGGCACGGCGCTGTCGTAGGCGCTCACGTCCTTCAAAAGATGCGCCTTGTAGCGCTCGCCGCCGCCGGCGAGCGTCGCGATGTAGTTCGCGAGCTGGAGCGGGGTAAAGAGGTCGTACGCCTGGCCGATCGCCGCCTGGAGCGTGAAGCCGTCGGTCCAGTGCTGGCCCTTGAGCGAATTGACGTATTCCGGCGAGGTCATCGTGCCGACGCTCTCGGGGATCTCGATGCCGGTCGGCTCGCCGAGGCCGAAGGCGCGGGCGTACTTTTCCAGCGTCGCGATGCCGGTGAGCCTGCCGACCTCGTAGAAGAAGTAGTTGCACGAAACCGTGATCGCGTTCGTCACGTTCACGAGCCCGTGGTTGCCCGGCCAGATCCAGCACTTTAAGTTGAGGTCGTAGAATTTGTAGACGCCGAGGTCGCGGATCTTGGTCGCGGGCGTGATCACGCCGCTTTCCAGCGCCGCGACGGCGACCGCCGGCTTGAACGTCGAGCCCGGCGCGAACGCCCACTGCGTCGCGCGGTTGAGCATCGGGTGCATGGGGTCGGCGTTGAGCGTGGCAAAATCCTGGTTGAAGGTCTTGCGCGAGAAGGTGGGATACGTCGCGAGCGCAAGCGTGTCGCCGGTGCCGACCTGCACGACCGCCGCCGCCGCGCCGCGGTCGATGCCGTCCGCCGCGGTCATCGTCTGCGCGGCGGAGGAGATGATCTGCTCGACCTGCTGCTGGAAATCGACGTCGAGCGTCAGCGCGACGTTGTAGCCCGGCTTCGGCTCGACGGAATAGAGCTCGTCGATGACCTTTCCCTCGATGTTGGTCGTCACGACGCGCTTGCCGTCCGTGCCGCGCAGGTAGTCCTCGAACGACGCCTCGACGCCGTCGATGCCGACGAGGTCGTTCCACCGGTAGCCCTCTTTGTCCTTGTAATCGTCCCAGTTCTGGATCTTGCCGATGTGGCCGAGGATGTGCGGCGCGGCGTCCGTCTGGTATTCGCGCACGCTGGACGTGCCCGCGCGCACGCCGGCATAGCCGCCGTCCTTCAAAAGGGCGATGAGCGGCACGTCGACGCCCGAGGCGAAGCGGAACGTGCCGTCGCCGTCGAGCTTGGCGGTCGCGAGCGAATACCGCAGCCCCACCAGGGCGCGCTTCTGCGTCGCGCTGAGCGTTTCGTCGACGCCGAACTCGCCGCACAGCAGGTTGAAGATCGTCGCCGGCGACATGCCCTCGCGCATCTCGTCGCTCGTCATACCCTCCTCGACCCACTTCTTGCTCGCGAGGTACTTCACCAGCATGCCGGAGCGCGGCACGCTGAAGTCAAAGGCGTAGGGCGCGGCGTCCGTGAGCGGGAGCTCGTCGTACCACGTCACGCCCTCGCGGCGCAGCAGGGCAATAAGGCGCAGCAGCTCGTCGTTGAGCGCGTCCGCCTCGACGAGCGAGGGGTCGAAGGTCAGCGTATAGACCGCGCGGTTGGCGACCAGCACCTTGCCGTTGCGGTCGGTGATGACGCCGCGCGACGCCTCGACCGTCTCGACGGTCGTGTTGGTGCGCACGGACTGCGCGCGGTATTCCTCGCCGTGGACGATCTGCGCGTCGAACATCGTGACGATGAAGACCGTCAGGCAGACCATGAACAGCAGGCACAGCGTCAGCAGACGCCGGCGCAGTTTTTTGGGTTCCTGCATGGGAGATACTCCTATTATTTATTGGCCGTATTACAGCGTGAACTTCCGGTGCAGCAGCCGCAGCACCGGATGGCAGACAGGCAGCAGAAGGCACGACACCGCCGTCTCGCGCAGCGCGAGCGACGCCATCGGCAAAAATGCGGCGCGGGATTTGAGCCACAGCGCCAGAATGTTGAGCGTATCCACAAAGAGGAAGGTCAGCGCCGTCACCGCAAACGAGCACAAAAGCCCCGGCTGCAATACGCTTTTCGCGAGCTGGCAGCAGCAAAGCGCCGCGAGGGTGAAGGCGAGCGTATAGATACAGGGGAATGTCCCCGTGATCGTCAAATCGCACAGCACGCCGACCACGAGCCCGAAAATGACCGCCGGACGCACGTCCTCCAGCGAGGCGACGACGCCCACGAGCAGCGGCGGCAGAAACATCGTCACGCCGAAAACCGTTATGCCGCCCAGCGTCAGGCGAAGCAAAAACGTCAGCAGCAGCGCGGCGACGCCGTAGCTCGACCATTTGATGATCAGATCGCGTCTTGTAAGCATAAAATACTTTACTCCACGATGTCGAAATTCTTGATGATGAAGACCTCCGTCAGCAGGTCAAAATCGCACATCGGGGCGAGCACCGCGTACTGGGCGAGACCGTTGTCGTCCACCTCCACGCGCTCGACCGTGCCGATGACGATGTTCGAGGGGTAGTAGCCGCCGAGGCCCGAGGTCACGACGAAATCGCCGACGAGCAGCGGCGTGTCCGCCGGGAGGTAAGTCACCTTGAGACGCTTGTCGCGCATGAGCGTGAAGTCGCCCTCCGCCATCACGACGTCGCCGGTGCGGAACAGCAGCGCGCCGAGCTCGGTGTCGGTGTCGATGATGGTCTGCACGGTGCACCAGTTGAGCCCCACCTCGGTCACGACGCCGATGAGATAGCCCTCGCTCGTCACGACAACGTTCTTGACGGCCACGCCGTGGTTGGTGCCCTGGTTGAGCGTGAGCGTGCGCGTCCAGTTGTTCGCGCTGCGCTCGAGGATCATCGCGGACTCGAACTCAAAATCGCGGCGCTGCTCGCGCAGCCCCGCCACCTCGCGCAGGAGCTTGTTCTCCTCGCGGTCGCGGTCCGCCTGGCGGGCGTTGGCGCGCAGCTCCGCCACCTCCTCGCGCAGCGCGGCATTCTCTGCGAGCAGGTCGTTGTAGTTCTGATAATAATGCGTCTTGTCCTCGACCCAGCGGTTCACTGTCTCCGACACGAAGCGGAACGGCGAGGTCACGATGCCGGCGGCGTTGTGCAGCACCGTCGAGGTCGAGGTGAAGTACGACAGCACGCTCAGCAGCACCGCGATCGCCGCGGCGAGCGCGAGGATCCAAACGCCGTACTTGGAAAAAAAGTCTTTCAAGCTGGTTTCCTCTTTACAACAAATCTATGCCGAAATCACGAAGCGCGAGCGAAAGCGCCAGAACCGGAAGTCCCATGACGTTGAAAAAGTCCCCGTCGATGCGCTCGACCAGCAGCGACCCCAGCCCCTGTATGCCGTAGGCGCCCGCCTTGTCCATTGGCTCGCCGCTGGCGATGTAGGCGCGCAGTTCCGACTCGGAAGCGGCGCGGAAGTACACATCTGTCGATACTGTAAAGCATTTCTGCTTTTCACCTTGCCGCACCGTGACGCCGGTGCAGACCGTGTGCTTGTTCCCGGCAAGCTCGCTGAGCATGCGCAGGGCGTCTGCTTCGTCGCGCGGCTTGCCGAGGCGCTCGTCGCCGAGAAAGACCATCGTGTCGGCGGTAATGACAATATCCTCCGGCGCGGTGAGCGCCTTCGCCGCCTCCGCCTTCTTTTCCGCGATGTGCGCAACGGTCTGCTGCGCCGTCAGCCCCGCGGGGCAGGTCTCGTCCGCGTGCGGCACGACCACGTCGAAATCCGTGATCCCGATGCGCCGCAGCAGCTCCTGACGCCGCGGCGAACCGGACGCCAGAACAATATGTTTTGTATTATTCATTCGTAATATTACCCTTTGTTTTCATTCCACGCCTCTGTAGAACAGACCGCGCGTCAACTCCGCAGGCTGGCAGTCGGCGCCGTCGACGTGCGCGCGCAGGATCTCGGCGCACTCCTCGGCGGTCTCGGTCGTAAAGCGCAAGCGCGCGTAGGTGAGCCCGATGTCGCGCCAGTCGCCGCGGTCGAGAAGATACAGCGTCTTGCCGTTTTCGATCTCGCTGCGCCCGCCGCTGACCTCGAGCACGGGGAAGCGCTCGCCGCGCCGGTCGGTCAGGATGCCGTCGGCGTCGGCCTCGATGCGGTTCTCGGTGATCATCAGCGGCAGCTTGCCGTAGATCACCGCCTCGCAGGGCAGGTACTTCTGCAGATCGCGGATCTGCTCGCGGCGCAGCTCGAACGAGACCGCGACGCTGGAGAGCCCCTGCTCGCGCAGCAGCCGGATCGCAGCAGAATTGAATACGTTGAGTGATATATCTCCCCGTTTTTCCAGTTCGCAATCAGATGTGAGCTGGATATGGCCCAGATTGCCGATGCTCACGGCGGAAACGCCGCGGCGCGGCGCCTCCATCAAAAAGCCGCGAAGCATCCCCTCCTCGCGCGTGCGATAGATGCGCGGGAGCAGCGCGCAAAAGCGCGTCCGGTCGAGGTAGGGCCAGAGGTCCAGGCCCGCCAGCTCCTCCGCCGGCAGATAGATCATCTCCGGGCGCGCGTCGACGAGCGCGTCGCTCAGCTGGGAGGCGTGCATCAGGGAAACGGTGAACAGCGGGGGAGCGAGCGGGTTTTCCGCCGGCTCGGGCGCGGTGAAGTGTCCGGTGCGGCGCTCCGGTACGGCGGTGCGCTGCGCCTCCAGCTCGGAAAGCGCCTCGCGCCTGAGCGCGTTGAGCGCGGCGGCGGACACGGAGAGCCCTTCGCCGATCTGCACCCGGCACTCCTCGACGGTAAAGACGGTCCCGCCGGTCTTGCCCAGGCGCTGCTCCGCCTCCTCGGCAGTGACGCTGTGGGAGCGCGCGGGCTCGGGCGTCTGTCCCGTGACTGTGACCATGTGGTCGTCCTCGTCGGCGGCGAGCAGCGCCATCGGCTGTCCCGCGGCGATCTTTGCGGCGAAGCGCACGGGCACGCTGCGCGATTTTTCATGCTCATATTCCGAACGCAGCTGCGCGAACCAATCCTCGGGCCAGCGCGCGTTGGACGGACGGACGCCGAACATGCCGGCGCCCTTGCGGTTCGTATAATACCCGTCGGTAAACCCGTCGCGCGAGAACGCGGCCTCAAGCTGCGCGCGCTCCGCGTCGGTGGGCCCGCGGTTCTCGCGCAGCAATCGCGCATAGATCCCCGTCACCGCCGCGACGTACTCCGGGCGCTTCATGCGGCCCTCGAGCTTGACGCAGGCGACGCCCATCTTCTGAAGCTCCGGGATGTAGTCCGCGAGGTTGTTGTCCTTGAGGCTCAGCGGGCTGCCGCCGTTGTAGGGCAGGCGGCAGGGCTGGGCGCAAAGCCCGCGGTTGCCGCTGCGCTGTCCGATGACCGCGCTCATGGCGCACTGGCCCGAATAGCACATGCAAAGCGCGCCGTGGACGAAGACCTCAAGCTCGATGGGGCTCTCGCGGCACAGCTCCGCGATGTCCTCGCGGGAAAGCTCGCGCGCGAGCACCGCGCGCGTGATGCCGAGCTTCGCCGCCTCGCGCACGCCGGAGAGCGTGTGGACGGTCATCTGCGTGCTCGCGTGCAGCGGCATATCGGGCACGACGCGGCGCAGCGTATCCAGCACGCCCCAGTCCTGCACCAATATCGCGTCGACGCCCGCCTCGCTCGCGATGCGCGCGGTCGAGGCGAGGGCGTGGAGCTCGCGGTCGGTGATAAGCGTATTGAGCGTGAGGTACACGCGCACGCCGCGCAGGTGGCAGTACGCCGCGACGTTTCGCAGGTCGTCGGGCTGAAAATTGCGCGCGCCGCGGCGGGCGTTGAAATCATCAACGCCTAAATAAACCGCGTCCGCGCCGTTCTGTACGGCGGCGACGAGCGCTTCCCTCGATCCTGCCGGTGCGAGCAGCTCTGTCGGTTTTGTCATGCCAAATCCTCCTTTGGAGGATTTTCGCCATATTTCGCGGTTGCCGCGCCAGCGGCGAGCGAAATGGCATCGCTCTTTTCAAGGAAAAAACAAAAATTCATTTTTTGTTTTTCAACTTGAAAAGCTCACGCTTCAGCTCGCTGACCTCGTTCTTCGCCTGGTTCGCCTCGTCGAGGTACTGCTTGAGCTGGGCGCGCAGACCGTCAGACGCCTCGCGCTCCTTAAACAGCTCGTCGGCGATGTTGACGGCGGTGAGGACCGCCGCGTCGCTGCGGCCGACCTTCGCCACGTTGATCAGATCGCTGAGCTTGGCGTCGACATAGCCGCCGACCTTCTGCATGTAGGAGGGCGCCTCCTCCGCGACGAGCGTATACTCCTCGCCGCAGATGCTGACGGTAACACGGTTTTCCATACTGTCATCCAGTCCTTTCGTAAAAGATGCCGATTCACCTATTGATTCATTTTATAGGATAGCACAAACCGCCGCGAATGGAAAGAGGGAACGCAGGGAAAATTTCCTGTTTACGAAAAAAGATTTCTATTGTAGAATAGAGTGGTTATGAAGCGAAAGGAGGCGGACGCATGGCAGACTACGTGCTGCATCTGGCGCAGGAAGAAAACATCGTTCTCGGCGCGGGCATCGTGCGCCGCCTCATCGAGGGCGGCAGCGGCGACGCGGCGCTGCTGTACCTGTGCCTTGCGCGGCGCGGTTCGTCGGAGCCGGAGCAGCTGCGCGCCGAGCTGAGGTGGAGCGAGGCGCAGTTCGCCGCCGCGGAGCGCGCGCTGTGCGCGATGGGTCTTGTGAACCGGCCGTCAGACGGCGGACGCGAAAGCGCGCCGGCGCGCGAAGCGCCCGCCGCGCCCGAGACCGCGATCCCCGAATACAGCCGCGAGGACGTGATGGGCAAGCTTGAGAGCGACGATTCGTTCGCGTCGCTCCTGCGCGAGGTCGAGCGCAAGCTCGGACGGCTGAGCGACCCGTCGGTAAAAAAGCTGCTGGGGCTTTACGACTATCTGGGCTTCCCGGCGGAGGTCATCTTTCTGCTCGTGAACTACTGCGCCGAGCGCAAGACGGAGCAGTTCGGCGCGCTCAAGCCGCCGACGATGCGCGAGATCGAAAAGGAGGGCTACGTCTGGGCACGGCGGGAGCTTTTCTCCGTCGAGGCGGCGGACGCCTACATCCGCTCGGAGCGCAAAAAGCGCCGCAGCTTCCCGGACTACATGGCGGCGCTGCAGCTCGGCGACCGCGCGCCGTCCCCCGGCGAGGAACGCTACCTCGGCGCGTGGTCGGAGATGGGCTTTCCGGCGGAGACGGTCGCCATCGCCTACGACAAGACCGTGCTCAAATGCCGCGAGTTCAAATGGCCGTACTGCAACGGCATCTTGAAGCGCTGGCACGAAAAGGGCCTGCACAAGCCCGACGAGGTAAAGAGCGAAAACGCTCCCGCGCGTGCGCGGAGCACGCCGGCGCAAAGCGCCGCGGACCGCAACGCGTGGATGAAGGATTACGACTAAAAGGGCGGGAAAACGATGTCTTACGACGGAAAAGTGCTGCGCCGCGCGGCGGCGCGCTATGACGAGGACAAGCAGCGGCGCGAGGAGCTGTTTCGCGCGCGGCAGCGCGAGTGCTACGCGAAATCGCCGCGCATCGAGGAGATCGACCGCGAGCTTTCGCATACGATGGCGAAGATCATCGCCTCGGGCTTCCGGCGCGGCGCCGACCCGCGCAGCGCCATCGAAGCGCTCAAGGAGGAAAATCTCGCGCTCCAGGCGGAGCGCGGCGAGCTGCTCGTCGGCCTCGGATATCCCGCCGACTGCCTTGAGCCGAAGCCCAACTGCCCGAAGTGCGGCGACACCGGCTGGCGCGGCAGCGAGATGTGCGAGTGCCTCAAAAGCTACTATGTCCGCGAGCAGAACGCGGAGCTCTCGCGCATGCTCGACCTCGCGGGCCAGAGCTTTGAAACGTTCAACTTCGACTTCTACTCCCGCGAGCAGGAATACGGTCAGAACATGTCGCCGTACGCGCGCATGGAAAAGAATTACGACGCCTGCCGCGACTTTGCCTATGAGTTCTCGCCGCGCAGCGGAAACCTGCTGCTCTCCGGCGCGCCCGGCCTCGGCAAGACCTTCCTCTCGGCGAGCATCGCGCGCGTCGTGAGCGACGCGCGGCACTCGGTCGTCTACGACACGGCGAGCCATATCTTCTCGCGCTTCGAGGCGCAGAAGTTTGACCGCGGCGACGAGGACGAGAGCGCGGACGAGGACGTGGCGCGCTTTCTGAAGTGCGACCTTCTGATCGTCGACGACCTCGGCACCGAAATGATGACGAGCTTCGTGCAGAGCGCGCTCTATCAGATCGTGAACACGCGATTGATGACGAACCGCAAGACCATCGTTTCGACCAACTTAAATCCCGCGGAGCTCGGCCAGCGCTACGGCGCGGCGATCCTCTCGCGCCTCGAGGGCGAGTACCGCATCCTGCCGTTCTTCGGCGAGGACATCCGCAAGCTGAAAAGGAATTAACGCATACCATGCAGCCAATCAACCTCAAAAACGTGCTCCGCGGAGGAGCGGGCGTCAGCGCGCGCGAGGAGCGCGCGCACCAGATCTATATTGCCGTCATGCTGGCGCTGCTCGCGTTTGCGAGCGGCTTTCTCTCGCTCTGGCTCGCCGCCTTTTCCTACGCCGCGCTCGACGGCGAGGCGCTGTTCCGCTCCTACCTTCACAATCCGCTGATCGTTCTGCTCAATCTCCTGCCGCCGCTGCTGCTCACGGCGCTGGGATATTTTCTCACCCGCCGGGCGTGGGCGGCGTATCTCATTTCCGCCGTGCCGACGCTCGTGTTCTCGCTGGTGAACTACTATAAAATACAGCTGCGCGGCGACCCGTTTCTCGCCGCGGACTTCCGGCTCGTCCGCACCGCCGGCGGTATTCTGGGGCACTATACGCTCGACGTTTCGAGCGTCGTGGTCGGTTCCGTCGCCGCTGCCGCGGCAATGCTGCCGCTCGCCGTCGTCCTGCTGCCGAACGGCGTGCGCGGCAAACGGACGCGGCTCGTTGGCGCGCTCGTCTGCCTCGCGCTCTCGGCGATCCTCTATCCGACGGCTTATCTGGGCTTGCCCGTCTATGAGGCGACCGCCAACGCCGAAGCGCTGGAAAACAGCTGGTCGGACGTGGAGAATTTTGTCTCGCGCGGTTTTTGGTTCCCGTTCATCCGCAGCATCCCCACCGCGTTCCCCAGCGCGCCGCCCGGCTACAACGCAAAAGCGGCAAAGGAGCTGCTCGCCCGCTATCCCGACGCGGACATTCCCCGGGAAAAAAAGGTCGACGTCGTCGGCGTCATGCTTGAGGCGTTTTCCGACCTGAGCGATTTCCCGATGCTCGCGGAGCAGCAGAGCGTGCGCGAGGTTTACGCGCCGCTGCACGCGCTGGAAAAGACCTGCGTCTCCGGCAACCTTCTCACGAACATTTTCGCCGGCGGCACGGTGGACAGCGAGTGGGGCTTTCTGACCGGCTACTCCCACCACGACGAATTTCGCTCGGACGTGGATTCCTACGTGCGCTACTTCAAATCGCAGGGCTACGAAACGGTCTACCGCCACCCGGGCTACGGCTGGTTTTACAACCGCCGGAACATCAACGGCTATCTCGGTTTTGATTCGAGCATGTTCACCGAGGACGGCTTCGGCGCGCTCGTCGATCCCGAGACCGCGCCGTACCGCTCCGACGAGCAGCTCTTCGACTTCCTCTACCGCGAGCTGCGCGACCGCGGCGAGAGCGACGCGCCGCTGTTCTCGTTCTCGGTGAGCTATCAGAACCACGGCCCCTACGGCAGCGGCGCCTTCGACGGCGCCGCCATCCCGCCCGGCACGTCCGGCTGGTCGGCGGAGACCTGCGGCATCCTCAGCCACTACCTCTACGGCGTGAGCGACACGATCGCGCAGATCGTGCGCTTCACTACGGAGCTGGAAACGCTCGACAGGCCCGTGGTGCTGGTGCTCTTCGGCGACCACAAGCCCTGGATCGGCAACGACAAATCCGGGTATCTGGAGCTCGGCGTCAACCTCGACTACACGACGAAGGACGGGCTTTACAACCACTACTCCACGCCCTACCTCATCTGGGCGAACAGCGCCGCGAAGCAGACTCTCGGCAACAGCTTCAACGGCGCGGGCGAAGACCTTTCGCCCTGCTTTCTGATGACGGAGCTGTTCGACCTGTGCTCCTGGCAGGGCCCGTCGTTCATGGGGCTCGCGCGCGAGGTGCGCATGTTCACGCCGCTTATCCACGACCGCGGGCTCTTTTTTGAAAACGGCGTGCTGACCGACGAGCTTTCCCCGGTGCTGCGCGAATTCTACCTGCGCTACCGCCGCGCGGAATTCTGGCGGGAAACACAAGGGCTGCGCAATTAGGTCTTTATTTTTCAGTCCGGCTGCCGATAGAATGGATAAGAGAAAAATCGTAAAACTGTCTCGTATTGGAAAATGTAGGTGATATTATGAAGGCTGTGCAAAAAAAATCCGGTTTCACGCTGGCGGAGCTGCTGATCGTCGTCGCGATCCTCGCCGTGCTCATCGCAATTATGATCCCGCTGATCAACGGCCAGATCGAGAAGGCGAACAACGCGGTGGATATGTCCACCATGCGCGCGGCGTATTCGGAGTTCATGGTGGAGCACATCGACGGAAAGGTCCAAACGGGCACCACATATTATTACAATCCAAGCGGAACGGACAAGTTTACGTCCACAAGCGCCTCCGCCGGCTACGGCAAATCCAAAACCAGCGCCGACAAGTGGTGGAAAGGCGTGGGCAGCGCCACCGGCACGCCGAAAAACAACGGAAAATCTGCTACGCTGCGGCTCAAGATGGACGACGCCGGCAATGTGAATTTTCACTGGGGCGGCGGCGCGTATACGGGCTTGAACGTCACGAGCGAAATGTATCAGAAGATGAAGTCGGGTGAAACAGTCACACAAACACAGGCTGATACCGGAAAGACCGGCACATTTGTAAAAGAATTTATCGACAGAGACAAAGTCTTGCTGGACAGTCTGGATGCCGAATTCCAGAACATGACCTACGGACAACTCAGGGACCTGTTTCTGAATCCGGACGGTACAAATAAAACAGACAAAGGCAACCTCAGAGTCGATAACAAAGATCATGTATGCTTTGTCATCGCAAAAAGCTCAATCACAACAGACGGTCTTGTCAATTCCAACAAGGATAACAGAATCTATTTCGAGGATATCTTTAAAAATGCAGGTTATGATACCTCTTTGGCATCCAATGAAACCTACATCATCAATTCCGTCACCACAAACAACAAAACCAATACTGTTTGGGTAGATCTGGGTATATCGTATAACGAACTTAAGAATCTTAAAGACACAGACCCAAAGTGGAATGATACGGCGAATAAGGCATATACCTATGTCAAATCAGATCAAGAGATGACGCCGAATGAGCTTCGTCAAATCAACCGAGTAAGAAAATAACAGCAAAAAGGGCCTGTTGCAAAATAAGCCGTAAAAAAGACGAGGTTAGGAGCCAAAAAGGGTTTCCTAACCTCGCCTTT
>SVKM01000021.1 GCA_015068465.1 Oscillospiraceae bacterium
AGGAGGAAACGAACATGAAATCTTTGATCCGGGTACGCATGGGCGCGGAGGACGCGCATTACGGCGGCAATCTGGTGGACGGGGCGCACATGCTGCACCTGTTCGGCGACGTTGCGACGGAGCTGCTCATTCGTCAGGACGGCGACGAGGGCCTCTTCTGCGCCTACGACAACGTCGAGTTCCTTGCGCCGGTCTACGCCGGCGATTACATCGAGGCGGAGGGCGAGATCGTCAAGGTCGGCAACACCTCGCGCAAGATGACGTTCGAGGCGCGCAAGGTCATCGCCCCGCGCCCCGACTTGAACGACTCCGCCTGCGACGTGCTCGATCCGCCCATTGTCGTCTGCCGTGCCAGCGGCACCTGCGTCGTTCCCAAGGACAAGCAGAGAAAGTGAGGCCGTGATGGAAAAGCTCATCATCACCGCCGCGATATGCGGCGCCGAGGTCACCAAGGAGCAGAACCCCGCCGTGCCCTACACGGTCGACGAGATCGTGCGCGAGGCAAAGAGCGCCTATGACGCGGGCGCGGCGATCGTCCATCTGCATGTGCGCGAGGACGACGGCACGCCCACGCAGAGCCGCGAGCGCTTCCGCGTTTGCATGGACGCGATCAAGCAGGCGATCCCCGACGTGATCCTCATTCCCTCCACGGGCGGCGCGGTCGGCATGAGTGCCGAGGAGCGCCTACAGCCCACCGAGCTGATGCCCGAGATGGCGACGCTCGACTGCGGCACGTGCAACTTCGGCGACGAAATCTTCGACAACACGATGCCCACGATGCGCGCGTTCGGCAAGCGGATGCTGGAAAACCACATCAAGCCCGAGTACGAATGCTTTGAGATGGGCCACCTCGACACCATCCTCACGATGGCGAAAAAGGGCGAGGTTCCCGGCGCGCCGATGCAGTTCAACTTTGTCCTCGGCGTTCCCGGCTGCACGCCCGCGACCGTGGGGAACCTTGACTGGCTGGTAAACCACATCCCTGCCGGCAGCACCTGGACGGCGACCGGCATCGGCAGAAACGCCTTCACGCTCGGCGCGGCGGCGATCGTCATGGGCGGCAACGTCCGCGTGGGCTTTGAGGACAATCTCTACCTCTCCCGCGGCGTGCTCGCCAGGAGCAACGGCGAGCTGGTGGCGAAGGTCGTGCGCCTTGCCGGCGAGCTCGGGCGCGAGATCGCTTCCCCCGCCGAGGCGCGGAAGATTTTAAGCCTCGCGTAAAAACTACAGACCGTAAATTCGACAACAAAAAATACATTTTGGAGGTACATCATCATGGAACAGCTCAAAGGCGACAAGTACGGCGCGCATCGCGTCATCGAACCCAAGGGCGTGCTCACGCAGGCGGCGCAGAAGATCGACAACGACATGTCCAAGCACTACTCCAACGAGATCATCTGCGACGTCATCTCCCTCAACATCGACTCCGCTTCGTTTACCCAGATCAGCGAGGTCTGCGGCGGCGACGAGAAGAAGATCGGCGAGATGATCATGAACATCGTCGCCGAGCGCGGCAAGCAGCAGAACCCCGTCACCGGTTCGGGCGGCATGTTCATCGGCAAGGTCGCCTACATCGGCGACGACCTCAAGGACCGCGACTTAAAGGTCGGCGACAAGATCGCCTCGCTCGTGTCGCTGTCCCTCACGCCGCTGAAGATCGACAAGATCCTCGCCATCCACAAGGACATCGACCGCGTGGACATCGTCGGCCAGGCGGTGCTGTTTGAAAGCGGCCTCTACGCCAAGCTCCCCGACGATATGTCCGAGGCGCTCGCGCTCGCGGCGCTCGACGTCGCCGGCGCTCCCGCGCAGGCGCGCCGCCTTCCCAAGGAGGGCGACAGCGTCCTCATCCTCGGCGCGAACGGCAAGTCCGGCGTGCTGTGCGGCTATGAGGCGATGAAGAAGGTCGGACCCAAGGGCAATGTCGTCGGCGTGGTGCGCAACCCCAAGCAGGTCGACGCGCTCATGGAGCTCGGCGTTTACAACAAGGTCATCGTCGCGTCCGCGACCGAGCCGGTCTCCGTTTTGAACGCCGCGCTCGAGGCCAACGGCGGCAAGGAGTACGACATCTCCATCTCCTGCGTCAACGTCGAGGCGTGCGAGATGAGCGCCATCCTCCCCGTGCGCGAGGGCGGCATCGTCTACTTCTTCTCCATGGCGACCAGCTTCACCCGCGCGGCGCTCGGCGCCGAGGGCGTGGGCAAGGACCTGACGATGATCGTCGGCAACGGCTATGCCAAGGATCACGCAGAGATCACGCTCAACGTCCTGCGCGAGAACGAGAAGCTGCGCAAGCTCTTTGATGCAAAGTATGTGTAAGGAGAACGACTATGAAAACTCGTAACGGCTTATTCGCAGAGGTTTCCGAGCAGGATTGGAACGACTGGAAATGGCAGGTGCGCAACCGCATCGAAACCGTTGAGGACCTCAAAAAGCACATCAGCATCACCCCCGAGGAGGAAGAGGGCATCCGCAAGTGCCTGGGCACGCTGCGCATGGCGATCACGCCGTACTACCTCTCTCTCATTGACTTAAACGACCCCAACGACCCGATCCGCCGCCAGGCGATCCCCACGGCGAACGAGCTGCACCAGTCCGACGCCGACCTGCTCGACCCGCTGCATGAGGACACCGACTCTCCGGTCAAGGGGCTGACGCACCGCTATCCCGACCGCGTGCTGCTGCTCGTGACCGACCAGTGCTCGATGTACTGCCGCCACTGCACGCGCCGCCGCTTCGCCGGCCAGCACGACCAGGCGGTGCCGGTCGACCAGATCGACAAGTGCATCGACTATGTGCGCGAGCACAAGGAGGTGCGCGACGTGCTGATCTCCGGCGGCGACCCGCTGGTGATGAGCGACGACAAGCTCGAGCACGTCATCTCGGAGCTGCGCAAGATCGACCACGTCGAGATCGTGCGCATCGGCAGCCGCACGCCGGTCGTCATGCCGCAGCGCATCACGCCGGAGCTGTGCGCGATGCTCAAGAAGTATCACCCCATCTGGCTCAACACGCACTTCAACCACCCCAAGGAGGTCACCGAGGACTCCAAGCGCGCCTGCGCGATGCTCGCGGACGCGGGCGTGCCGCTGGGCAACCAGACCGTGCTGCTCGCGGGCGTGAACGACTGCGTCTACACGATGAAGAAGCTCATGCACGAGCTGGTCAAGATGCGCGTGCGCCCGTATTACATCTATCAGTGCGACCTTTCGATGGGCCTCGAGCACTTCCGCACGCCGGTGAGCAAGGGCATCGAGATCATCGAGGCACTGCGCGGCCACACCTCCGGCTTCTGCGTCCCGACCTTCGTGGTCGACGCGCCGGGCGGCGGCGGCAAGACCCCGGTCATGCCGAACTACGTCATCTCCCAGACGCCGCATAAGGTGATTCTGCGCAACTTTGAGGGCGTCATCACGACCTATACCGAGCCCGAGCACTACACCGACTGCCAGTGCGAGTACTGCCGCGACGCGAAGAAGCAGGAGCTCGTCGGCGTGGCGGGCCTTGAGCGCGGACAGGCGCTGAGCATGGAGCCGGCGAACCTCGCGCGCCTCAAGCGCGGCCACAAAGAGGGCTGAGCCTATGGAGCCGATGAAAGCAAAGATCGCCCCGGTACAGAGCAAGCTGGGGCTGGACCGGGCGCTGGTCGAGCAGGCGCGCGCCTCCGCCATGAAGGTGGCGGAGGACACGCAGCGCTTCATCGACGTGCACACCACCGTCGCGGTCGAGCGCACGGTCTGCCGCCTGCTCGGCATCGACGGCGTGAACGGCGTGGACGTGCCGCTGCCGAACGTCGTGGTGGACCATCTGTGCGACCGCGACATCCTCGGCGACGGCGCGGCGCTGCGCGTCGGCAACGCGATGGTCGAGCTGGGGCTCACGCCGCAGCAGGTCGCCGAGGGCATCGACCGCGGCGAGATCGACCTCGCGGCGATCAAGAGCCACTCCGACGCGGAGGTCCGCGCGGAGCTCGCGCCCGTCGTGAACGCCACGATGGAGCGCATCCGCGCGAACGTTGAGCGGCGCAACGACTATTTTGAGCGCTTCGGCGACAAGGAAGGCCCGTTTATCTACCTCATCGTCGCCACCGGCAACATCTACGAGGACATCACGCAGGCGAAGGCGGCGGCGAAGCAGGGCGCGGACGTGATCGCGGTCATTCGCACCACGGGCCAGAGCCTTCTGGACTTCGTGCCCTACGGCGCGACGACCGAGGGCTTCGGCGGCACCTACGCCACGCAGGAGAACTTCCGCCTCATGCGCGCCGCGCTCGACGAGGTGGGCGAGGAGGAGCACCGCTACATCCGCCTTTGCAACTACTGCTCGGGCCTGTGCATGCCGGAGATCGCCGCGATGGGCGCGCTCGAGCGCCTGGACGTGATGCTCAACGACGCGCTCTACGGCATCCTGTTCCGCGACATCAATATGCAGCGCACGATCATCGACCAGTATTTCTCCCGTGTCATCAACGGCTTCGCGGGCGTCATCATCAACACTGGCGAGGACAACTACCTCACCACCGCCGACGCCTATGAGGAGGCGCACACGGTGCTCGCCAGCCAGTTCCTCAACGAGGCGTTCGCGCTCAAGGCGGGGCTTCCCGAGGAGCAGATGGGCCTCGGCCACGCGTTCGAGATGAACCCCGACCTCCCCAACGCGTTCCTCTACGAGCTGGCGCAGGCGCAGATGGCGCGCGAGATCTTCCCGCACGCGCCGCTGAAGTACATGCCGCCGACGAAGTTCATGACCGGCAACATCTTCCGCGGTCACGTGCAGGACGCGCTTTTCAACATGGTGACGATCATCACGGGTCAGAAGATCCACCTGCTCGGCATGATGACCGAGGCGATCCACACGCCGTTCATGTCCGACCGCGCGCTCGCGATCGAGAACGCGCAGTACATTTTCCGCACGATGGCGGATTTCGGCAGCGAGATCGAGTACAAGCAGGGCGGCATCATCCAGAGCCGCGCCGCCGAGGTGCTTCAGAAGGCGGCGGACCTCCTCAAGGAGATCGAGCGCACGGGCCTGTTCGCCACGCTCGAAAAGGGCGTGTTCGCGGACATCAAGCGTCCGCAGGACGGCGGCAAGGGACTTTCCGGCGTCGTGCGCAAGAACGACGGCTACTTCAATCCCTTCATTGAAGCGATGCGCGGAGAGGAGGCGAAGGCATGAGCTCGGGACTGTATGATATGTCCGCGAAGGACTTCGACAAGACCCTCGACCTCACGATGCTCAAGCCCTACGGCGACACGATGAACGACGGCAAGGTGCAGCTGAGCTTCACCCTGCCCGTCGCCAACAACGACCGCGGCATGGAGGCGGCGCGCCTGCTTGCCCGTCAGATGGGCATGACCGAGCCGAACGTCGCCTACGCCCGCTCGCTCGACAAGGAGTTCACGTTCTACGTCGTCTACGGCTCGTGCTCCCACAGCGTCGACTACACCAAGATCAAGGTGCAGGCGATCGAGGACGAGACGATGGAGATGGACGAGGTCGACGCCTACATCCGCGAGCACATCGGGCGCAAGATCGTCGTCATCGGCGCTTCGACCGGCACCGACGCGCACACCGTCGGCATCGACGCGATCATGAACCGCAAGGGCTTTGCGGGGCACTACGGCCTTGAGCGCTACGACATGATCGAGGCGTACAACCTCGGCAGCCAGGTGCCCAACGAGGAGTTCCTCGAAAAGGCGCGCGAGCTGAACGCCGACGTGCTGCTCGTCAGCCAGACCGTTACGCAGAAAAACGTCCACATTCAGAACCTCACCGAGCTCATCGAACTCGCCGAAGCCGAGGGCATGCGCCAGAAGTGCGTCATGTGCTGCGGCGGCGCGCGCATCACGCACGAGCTTGCCAAGGAGCTCGGCTTCGACGCGGGCTTCGGCCCCGGCAAATTTGCCAACGACGTCGCCACCTTCTGCGTCAAGGAAATGGTCCGCCGCGGCATGAAATAAGATCGAATTATCAGGAGGCATATCCATTATGCAAAAGTTGCTTTGGAAGCCGTCGGAAGAGCAGAAAAACGGCTGCCGCATGGCGGACTTCATGCGCTTCGTGAACAAGCGCTGCGGCAAGGATTTCCATGAGTACGCGGAGCTTTACAAGTGGTCCGTGGAGGAGATCCCCGAATTCTGGGCGGCGATCTGGGACTACTTCGGCGTCATCTGCTCCAGGCCCTACGACAAGGTCGTGGACGATCTTAATAAGTTCCCCGGCGCGGAGTGGTTCGTCGGCGCGAAGCTGAACTACGCTGAGAACATCCTGCGCTACTGTGACCGCGACGGCGTCGCCATCACCTTCCGCGGCGAGGACTACGTCCGCACGACCATCACGCGCCGCGAGCTCAAGACGACCGTCGAGCGCCTTGCGACCGCGCTTAGAAACGAAGGCGTCAAGCCCGGCGACACGGTCGCGGGCTATCTTCCCAACCTGCCCGAGACCATCATCGCCATGCTCGCCGCCGCGGCGGTGGGCGCGACGTGGTGCTCCTGCGCGACCGACATCGGCGCGGGCGCGGCGGTCGACCGCGTGGGCCAGATCAAGCCGAAAGTCCTCTTCACGACCGACGGCTACCGCTACAAGGGCAAGACGTTCTCCACGATCCCCAACGTCAAGGAGATCACGGCGAACATCCCGTCGCTCCGGCGCGTCGTCGTCGTTCATTACGCGGGCGACAACGACATCGCGGACGTTCCGATGTCCGTGAAGTTCGAGGACTATCTCGCCCCCGCGCCGGCGAATTTCGCCTATGAGCAGGTGAGCGCGTCGCATCCGCTGTTCGTTATGTTCTCGTCCGGCACGACCGGCAAGCCGAAGTGCATGGTGCAGTCCCACGCGGGCATCCTCGTCAACCAGCTCAAGGAGCTCACGCTCCACTGCAACATCCAGGAGGGCAGCAAGCTCCTCTACATCACGACGTGCAGCTGGATGATGTGGAACTGGCAGGCGGCGGCGCTCGGCACCGGCTCGGAGCTGTGCCTGTTCGACGGCAACCCGTCGTACCCCGACGACGCGGCGATCTGGAAGATCCTCGAGGAGGAGAAGGTCACCGACTTCGGCCTCTCCGCGAGCTATATCCACATGCTCATCGCGCACGACTTCAAGCCCCGCGAGCATGCCGACCTCAGCGCGCTGCGCGCGATCTCGCAGACCGGCTCGGCGCTCTCCGACGCGGGTTGGGATTTCGTCTACCACGAGATCAAGGAGGACTACCACTTCAACTCCATCGCCGGCGGCACGGACATCAACGGCTGCTTCGGCATCGGCAACATGATGATCCCGGTCTACAGCGGCGAGCTTTCCGGCCTGGGCCTCGGCGAGAAGGTGGAGTGCTACGACGACGCCGGCAAGCCCATCCGCGACAAGGAAGGCGAGCTGGTGTGCGAGAAGCCCATCCCGTCCATGCCGCTGTGCTTCTGGGACGATCCGAAGGGCGAGCGCTATTTCAACGCCTACTTCACGGTCTACCCCGGCATCTGGCGCCACGGCGACTATGTCATTCTGCACGGCAACACCGGCGGGCTCACGTTCTGCGGGCGCAGCGACTCGATCCTCAAGCCGTCCGGCGTGCGCATCGGCACGGCGGAGATCTACAATCAGGTCAACTCGCTGCCCGAGGTCGAGGATTCGCTCGCGGTGGGACAAAACATCAACGGCGACCAGCGCATCGTGCTCTTCGTCAAGTGCCAGCCGGGCCATACGCTCGACGACGAGCTTGTTAAGAAGATCAAGACGACGCTGCGCACCAAGGCGTCCCCGCGCCATGTCCCCGCGGTCATCATGGAAACCCCGGAGATCCCCACCACGCTCAACGGCAAGAAGGTCGAGGGCGCGGTGACGAACATCCTCAACGGCCGCCCCGTGGGCAACCGCGACGCGCTTTCGAACCCCGAGAGCCTCAAGTTCTACGAGGATGCGCTTCCCAAGCTGCAAAGCTGAAAAAACCAATCAAAAGGCAAGGCGTTCGGATTTCTGAACGCCTTGCTTTCTGCCGCCTTGTAACTTTGCGCGCGTTGTGCTACACTATGGAGCGAAAAAACGAGAAAGAGGCGTTTACAAATGGAAGATCTGTTTACCTTTTTGGAATCGGAGGGCGTGGACGCAGCGCTTTTGCAGGGCGTGAAGGCGTTCCGCGACGCCCATCCCGTGACGGCGGAGCTCAAAGAGCGCGTACCGCAGCCGGAGTATTTCTACTACGGGAAAAAGACCTGGGAGCTGGCGCTCGCGGCGCTGCTCGCGGGGAAGAATCTGCTGCTCGCGGGGCCGAAGGCGACGGGCAAGAACGTGCTGAGCGAAAACCTCGCGGCGCTCTTTGCCCGCCCGATGTGGAACGTGTCCTTCCACATCAACACCGACGCCGCCGCGCTCGTCGGCACCGACACCTACGACGGACACGCCGTCGTGTTCCGCCCGGGCCCGATCTATCTGTGCGCGGAGCAGGGCGGCTTCGGCGTGCTCGACGAGATCAACATGGCGAAGAATGAGGCGCTCGCCGTGCTGCACGCGGCGCTCGATTTCCGCCGCAGCCTCGACGTGCCGGGCTACCGGAGGATCGACCTGCGCGAGGAAACGCGCTTTATCGCGACGATGAACTACGGCTACGCGGGCACGCGCGACCTCAACGAGGCGCTGACCTCGCGCTTTGCCGTGCTCGACATGCCGGTCATCTCCGAGGAGGATCTGCAAAAGCTGATCTCCCGCCGCTACCCGGGCATCAACGTCAAGATACGCGACCAATTGGTCAAGCTCTACGGCGAGCTGGAGCGCAAGGCGGAGAGCGCCGAGATATCCGACAGCGCGCTCGACCTGCGCGGGCTCCTCGACGCGATCGCGCTGATGGAGCAGGGGCTTTCCTCCGGCGACGCGCTGCGCATGTGCATCGTCAACAAATCCTTCGACTCCTATGAGCGCGGACTCATCCACGACGTCATCGCCGCGCGCATCCCCGGGGACCTCGCACGAAAAGACGTGTTTCCCGCATGATCAAAAAGCAGTTTTCCGGCAGCGCCCGCCGCGCGCGCAACGTCGTCTGGAACGCCGCCGGGCGCTATGATTTCGAGCCGCCGTTTCTGGCGTTTTTCCCGAACGGCAAGCCCGACCAGTATTTCAACATGGTCGTGGGGCTCGCGGAAAAGTGGCTCGAGCTTCCGCGCATCTGGGCGTTTTTCGAGCGCTACGGCGGCGACCGGCGCGCGGAGGAGTTCGACGAATTCCTGTGGCTGGGGATCGAGAACTGCGTCTATGAAAAGGAGCTGCCCGAGCGCCCCATCCTCGCGGACTTGCGCCGCGCGCGTGCGGAGGAGTTTTACCGCATGGAGCTCACGCGCCAGCAGATGGAGATGCAGAGCATGCCGGTCTACACGCAGCAGGAGGCGCGCTGGGCGCAGACGCTCGGCCGCCATGCGGTCCTGACGCCGCGCGAAAAGCGCATGGCGGAGGCGCTGCGCTTTTCCGGCGCGCTCGATACCGACGGCGTGTTGGAGGCGATGGAGGCGTTTTTGCGGGAGTTTTTCCGTTATACGCCGCCGGAGAAGCCGGAGAGCGCGAAGCGCGCGGGCGCGCTTGCGCGGCTTTTGCTGCGCCGGGAGCACCGGCGGCAGGATACGCTGCTCGTCCGCGCCGGCACCGGCGAGGGCGACCACCCGCGCGCGGTGCAGATGAAGCACTGGGGGCTGGGGCGGCACGCCGGGCCCACAGAGGCGGACGCCGCCTACATCCGGGCGGTGTTCGGACAGAGCGCGCTGACGGAGCATGCGCTCCGCGGCCTTGAAAACGAGCTGTGCATCGGCGGCGACGAGGGCTGCCGGCTTTGGTTCGCGCGCCCGGGACAGCCGGCGGAGGCGATTGCCGACCGCGACGCCGCCGAGGTGCGCGCAAGCGCCGCGCGGCAGAAGGAGCGCAACGAGGCGTTTTTGAACGCGCACGCCGCCATGGCGCAGGGCAGCATCCGCCGCCTCGCGACCCGCATCGACACGATCTTTTCCTCCTATCTCCGGCAGATGCCCGAGCCCGCCCGCATGGGGCGCGTGCAGAGCGAAAAAGCCTACCGGCTCCCGGTTTTGAACGATCCGCGCGTCTTTTGGAAGGACGGCGAGGAAACGGAGCCGGAGATCGTCGTCGAGCTGCTGCTCGACGCGTCGCAGTCGCGCATGAACGTGCAGGAGATCCTTGCCTCCGAGGCGTACATCATCGCCAAGAGCCTTGAAAAAGCGCACATCCCCGTGCGCGTGTGCACGTTCCGCAGCCTGCGCGGCTACACGGTGCTCGAGGAGCTCAAGGGCTGGTCGGAGCACGGCTGCGAGGGCATTATGTGCTATTTCGCCGCCGGCTGGAACCGCGACGCGCTCGCGCTCGAGGCGCTGGGACGGTTGGAGGACGCGGGCATGCGCGGCAAGCAGCGCATTGTGCTGGTGCTGACCGACGCGAGCCCCAACGACTCCACGCCCTTTGCCGCGACGGATGCGCTGATCCCGCGCGAGTATGAGGGGGCGGAGGCGGTGAAGGCGGCGGAGGACGCGGTGCGTTCCCTGCGCGCGGACGGGCTTCGCGTCGGCGCGGTGTTCCACGGCAGCACGGCGCATCTGGAAAACGTACACCAGATCTACGGCCACGCGTATGTGCGCATCCAGAAGGCAACCCAGCTCGCGCAGGGCGTGAGCGACCTGCTGCTGATGCTGCTGCGCGAGGCAAGAACGGATTGATTTGGAAACGAAAAGGGAGAGGCGTTTGCCTCTCCCTTTTGTCGTATCTGCTCGAAATATCACGGATAGTATTTATCCACCGCGCTCTTGCGCAGCGCCGCGTCGGTCATCAGGTCGCGTTCGTCCTCGACGGCGGCGACGATGCCGTTTTGCCGCAGGATATCCTGCGCCCTTCCGAGGTCGTCCTCCGGGACCTTGACCCAGTAGATGTCGTGGTCGATCTTGCCTCTGGCGCCGAAGTCGCGCGGATCGAGCTTCGCGCCGCAGCCGCCCGCCATGACGACGTCCTGCAGATAGTGCCCCGACCGCACGCCGCGAAGCCCCGCGTCCTTGAGCGCGGCCTTGATCTGCTGCCAGGTCTCGCGGTCGCGCTTTTTGAAGAGATACACGCGTTTTTCGAACATGCTTCCCGCTTCCTTTCCATATTTGTCATTCCGATGCGCAGTATAGCATTTTTCCGCATTTCGGTCAAGCGGAGCGGTTGCAGACTGCAAAGGTTGTGCTATAATAGGAGCAACGATATGCGCGCCGGCGCACAAGGAGGCGGAATATGTCCAATATCAGCGATCTGAGCCGCGACCAATGGATGCTCAAGGGCCCGCTTGCCAAGCGGGGCTACGACTGGTGGTGGCACTCGTTTACCGCGGAGAACGCGGAGACGGGCGAGCAGAAGCCGTTCTATGTGGAGTTTTTTACCTGCAATCCCGCGCTTGCGGAGGACGAACCGCGCATCGTGTGGAACCTCAGCGACGCCGAGCGCGGCGGCAGACGGCCCTCGTACCTGATGGTCAACGCGGGCTTCTGGGGCGAGAAGAAGGGGCAGCTGCACCGCTTTTTCGCGTGGAAGGACGTGCGCGTGAAGGACGGCGCGCCCTATGAGATCGAGGCGGCGGACTGCTTTTGCAGCGAGACGCGCACGCGCGGCAGCATCGACGTTTCCGCCGCCGACGCCGCCGCGCATCCCGAGTGGATGAGCGACGCGGGCAGCATCTCCTGGGACCTTGCGATCAACAAGCAGGTCGCGTTCCACGTGGGCTACGGCGCGGGCAAGTTTTTCCGCGACCTCAACGCCTTTGAGATGTTTTGGCACGCCGAGGGCATGAAGACCAGATACGAGGGCGAGATCGTGCTCGACGGCGTGCGGTATCTCGTCAAGCCCGAAACCTGCTACGGCTATGCCGACAAGAACTGGGGCGGCGACTTTACGAGCCCGTGGGTGTGGCTCTCGTCGAACAACCTCGTGAGCAGCAGGACGGGAAAGCGCCTTACAAACAGCGTGTTCGAGATCGGCGGCGGGCGGCCCAAGGTGTTCGGCGCTGCGCTCAACAGAAAGCTGCTCGGCGCGTTCTGGTACGAGGGGAAGAACTACGAGTTCAACTTCTCGAAGTTCTGGACGCTCTCCGGCACGAAATTCGACTGCCGCGAGACGGAGGACGAGATCCACTGGCACGTCGTGCAGACCACGGCGACGGCGAAGCTCGACACCGAGATCCGCTGCAAGAAGAAGGACATGCTCCACATCCGCTACGAGGCGCCGACCGGCCTCAAGCGGCACAACCGCCTGTGGAACGGCGGCAACGGCACGGGCGTTCTGAAGCTCTACGAGCGCCGCTTCGGGAAGGAGACGCTCATCGACGAGATCGTCGCCGAGAACGTCGGCTGCGAATACGGCGAATACGACAAATAAGGAGGCAGGCGGTATGATCGACAATCAAAACATCGTGCTCACGGGCGCAAGCTCCGGCATCGGGCTGGAGGCGCTCAAGCTGTTCGCCAAGGGCAGGGGCAACCGCATCCTCGCCGTGGCGCGGCATGTGGACAACCTCAATGGCATCGGCAAAAACGTGACGCCGTTTGCCTGCGACATCAGCACGCAGGAGGGCGTGGACCGCGTCTTTGCCAAGGCGGAGGAGCTCTACGGCAAGATCGACATTTTCTACGCCAACGCCGGCTTCCCGTACTACGAGGAATTCAACTACACCGACTGGGACCGCGTGGACGCGATGTTCCGCACGAACACCATCTCGCCCATCTACACCTACGCCAAGTACATCAAGCATTTGAACGGGCGCCCCGGCATCCTCGCGTACACGATCAGCGCCATCGGCGAGATGGCGATGCCGGGCTACGCGATCTATTCCTCGTCGAAATTCGCGCTCAACGGCTTCCAGCAGGCGATCCGCCTCGAAAAGCCGGACAACCTGCAGATCACCTGCCTTTATCCGGTCGCCACGGACACCAACTTTTTCAAGGTGGCGAACCCCGTGGAGTTTGAAAAGCCCTTCCCGGTCCAGAAGCCCAGCCATGTCGCCAAGAAGATGCTCCGCGGCATCGAGGAGGGCAAGGAGCGCGTTTCGCCGAGCAGCCTGTTCGGGCTTTCCAAGGTGCTCATGGGCGTGATGCCGCCGGTGCGCACGGTCTACTGGAAGCTCGAGACCGCGAAGCTCGACCGCTTCAAGGAAAAGCTCGCAACGTACCAGACGCGCCTGCATGAGGACATGAAGACGGTCACGGAGAATATGCGCACCATTGCCGAGGAGAACATGAAAAACGCGGCGGAGCGCGGGCGCGAGCTCGGCGAAACGCTGCGCGTGAAGGAACAGGACGTGCGCAAGGAGCTGGGCGAAAAGGCGGCGCAGCTGCGCGAGGAGATCAAGGAGAAGCATGGACTATAAGATGCTTTTGAGCCCGATGAACATCGGGACGATGACGGTCAAAAACCGCGTGGTGATGACCGCGGCGGAAATGAGCCTCGGGCAGACGGACGGCTGCCCGACCGAGAAGATGGCGGACTACTTTGAAGAGCGCGCGCGGGGCGGCATCGGGCTGATCATCACGGGCATCTGCCGCGTGAACGACATGGGCGCCGCGTCCACGTTCACGCAGCTCGCCATGAGCCACGACTACCACATCGCGCCGATGCGCGCGTTCGCCGAGCGCATCCACCGCCACGGCGCGAAGCTGTGCGTGCAGCTGCACCATCCGGGGCGGCAGGGCTACGCGAGCGCCATCAACACGCTGCCGGTCGTGATCCCCATCGTCAAGGCGTTTCCCAAGGTGCTGGACGGCCTTTACAAGTGCACGCCGCTGCTGCTCGGCATGGAGCAGAAAAAACTCTGCATGTCGGTGCAGAGCCCGTCGAAGTGCGACTTAAGCGCCCACGGCGCGACGCGCATCCACGCGATGAGCCGCCGCGAGATCAAGAAGCTCATCCGCGATTTCATCGACGCCGCGGAGCGCTGCCAGAAGGCGGGCGTGGACGCGGTGGAGCTCCACGGCGGGCACGGGTATCTCATTCAGCAGTTCCTCTCGCCCAACACGAATCTGCGCACCGACGAATACGGCGGCAGCTTTGAAAACCGGCTGCGGTTTCTGGAGGAGATCGTGACCGGCATCCGCGCGCGCTGCGGGCGGGACTACCCGCTTATCGTGCGCCTGACCGTGGACGAGATGTACGATAAGATCGGGCAGCCCCAAAAGGGCTATGGCCTCGAGGACGGCAAGCGCATCGCAAAGCGCCTCGAAGAACTCGGCGTGGACGCGATCAACGTTACCTCCGCGTGCTACGACGTCTACAACCGCTGGCTCGAGCCGAGCTCCTACGAGCCGGGCTGGCGCGCGTATCTCGCCAGAGAGATCAAGAGCGTCGTTTCCATCCCGGTCATTGCCGCGAACTTCATGCGCTCTCCCGAGCAGGCGGAGCGCCAGCTCGAGGAAGGGTATCAGGACTTCATCGGCTCGGCGCGCAGCTTCATCTGCGAGCCGCACTGGGTCAGAAAGATCGAGGAGGGCAGGCCGCAGGAGATCCGCCGCTGCATCGGCTGTTTGCACTGCATCAGCTCGTTTATGTCGAACGCGACGGTCGGCGGGAGCGGCGAATGCGCGCTCAATCCGGGCGTCGGGCGCGAGCGCGAGTACGAATACCCCATCCGCGACGGAAACGGGCGGCGCGTCGTGGTCGTGGGCGCGGGCATCGCGGGCCTTGCCGCCGCCGAAACGATGGCGCGGCGCGGCTTCGCCGTGACCGTTTTTGAAAAGGACAAGGAGCCCGGCGGACAGGTGCGCACCGCCGCCGCCTGCAATCTGCGCGGCAAGCTCTACTGGTGCGTCGAGGACCGGCTCGCGGCGCTGCGCGCGCTGGGCGTCGAGATCCTCTTCGGCACGGCGGCGGACGTGGACGCGGTCCGCGCGAAAAACCCCTGCGCGGTGCTCGTCGCCGCGGGATCGAAGCCGGTGCGCCCGAAGTCGATCCCCGGCGCGGAATTGCCGCAGGTCTATCTGCCCGCGGAGATCATCCACCGCAGGACGGTGCTTCGCAATCAGCGCGTGCTGGTCGCGGGCAGCGGCATGACGGGGCTGGAAACCGCCGAAATATTGAACGAGACCGGCAATCAGGTCACGATCCTGGAGATGGCGAACGAGATCGCGCCGGGCGCGTGGTTCCAACTGGTCGACGACGAGATGGAGCGCCTTGCGCCGCACGGCACCAAATTCCTCACGGGGCATAAGCTCGTGAGCATTTCGCCGAGCGAGGCTGTCGCGGAGGAGGTCGGGAGCGGGCACCGCGTCCACATCCCGATCGACAGCGTGGTGCTTTCCCTGGGCGTGCGCCCCGAGAACGCGCTCGCGGAGGAGCTGAAGGCGGCGGGGCTGCCGCAGGTCTTCGCCGTGGGCGACGCCGAGAAGGGCGGCACCATCGCGCACGCGGTGAAAAGCGCCTACGCGGCGTGCGAGGCGATCGTATGACCGTCACGATCGAAACCGCCTGCGGGCGGATCACGGGCAACGAAACGCCGCGCTGCCGCGAATTTCTGGGCGTGCCCTACGCGCGCGCGGAGCGCTTCGCCTACGCCGTGCCGGTCGAGCATTGGGACGGCGTGCTGGACGCGACGGCGTTCGGCCCCGCGTGCCCGCAGAACCGCGGCGTACACGAGCATCTGGAAAACCCGACGCGCCGGTTTTATAAGCGCGAATACCGCGAGGGGCTGACCTTTCGCTACGACGAGGACTGCCTCAACCTGAACATCTATACGCCCAGAGACGCGAAGAACTGCCCGGTGGCGGTGTTCATCCACGGCGGCGGCTTCGATTCCGGCGCCAACTCGGAAAGCCCGTTCGACGGCGCGGCGCTCGCGGAGCGCGGCGTCGTCACGGCGTTCATCAACTACCGCGTCGGCGTGCTCGGGTATCTCACGCACGAGGAGATCCAGAAGAAGTACGGGCGCGACGGCAACTTCGGGCTTGACGACGCGCTTACCGCGATCCGCTGGGTCAAGCGCCACATCGCGGATTTCGGCGGCGACGGGGAAAACATCACGCTGCTCGGGCAGAGCGCGGGCGCGATCTCCATTCAGTACCTGTGCCTGAATCACGAAAACGAGGGGCTGTTTCGCCGCGCGGCGATGATGTCCGGCGCGGGGCAGTTCCCGAAGTTCGCGCTGCCGAGGCGCGCGGCGGACACGCACGAATACTGGGAGCAGTTCATCGAAACGGCGGGCTGCAAAACGCTCGACGAGCTGCGCGGGGCTTCGACGCAGACGCTTTTCGACACGGTCGAGAAAATGAAGGAAAAGCGCAGGGACGCGATCTACAACACGATGCCCGTCGTGGACGGCGCGCTGCTGCCCGCGCCCGTCGGGGAGCTGATGCGCCGCCCGCTTTCCATCCCCTACCTGCTCGGCTATACGAACAACGACATGTACGCGCCGCTGCTCGCGCTTGTCGGCAACCGCTTTGCGAGAAAGACCGGCGCGTATGCGTACTACTTCGACCTCGACGCGCCCGGCGACAAGAACGGCGCGTTCCATTCCTCGGACCTGCGCTATCTGTTTGAAACGCTCGACAAAAGCTGGCGGCCCTACGGCGCGCGCGACCGTGAGGCGGCGGCGCAGCTGGCGTCGTATTTTGCGAACTTCGCGCGCAGCGGCGACCCGAACGGGGGCGGGCTTCCGGTCTGGAAGCCAGTGCGCCGCGGCGGTGAAACGCGCGTGCTGCATATCGCGCGCGAGGGGACCGCGATGGGGAGGCGCCCGGGCTACGCGGCGCTGACGCGAAACCTGCTGACCAAGGGAGAGCCGAAGGCATGAAATTCGACCACCGATTTATTCTGAAGACCGCCGCGCCGTCCATGCGCGAATATGCGTCGGACGGCGTGACGATGCGCCTTGATTTTTTCGACCACATGCTGCGCGTGGCGCTGCTGCGCGAGGGAACGCGGCTTCTGCCGACGTGGAGCGTCTGCCCGGGCGCCGCGGACTGCCCGCTCGAGGGGCGCGACAAGCTCTCGACCGAGGGGCTGGAGCCGATCGTCCCCGATGTTGCGGAGGACGCCGACACGTTTTCGTTCACGCTCTCGGGCGTGCGCTTTCGCGTGGAGGCGCGCAACTTCCGCATCACCGCCGAAAACGAAAAGGGGATACTCTATCAGGATCGCGACGGGCTTGCCTACAACTTCGACGGCGAGCTCGGCGACGGCACGGTACACTTCACGCGCCGCGAGGAAGGCGAGCGCATCTTCGGCCTCGGCGACAAGTGCGGCAACGTGAACAAGGCGCGCCGCAGCTTTGCCCTCGGCGCGGGGGATTCGATGGGCTTTCGCGCGAAGGACAGCGACCCGCTCTATAAGCAGGTGCCGTTCTACATCTGCGAGAATTCCGCCGGCTCGTACGGCGTGTACTACGACACCTACAGCAACGGCCGCGTCGATTTCGGCGTGGAGCACGACAATTATTTTGAGCCCTTTTCCTCCGTGCGCTACGAGGAGGAGAACATGGTGTTCTACCTCATCCTCGGCACGACGGCGGAGATCGTGCGGCGCTTTTCTTACCTCACCGGTGGGAACGCGAGCGTGCCGGAATGGGCGTTCCGCTACTGCGGGAGCACGATGAGCTATACCGACGCGCCCGACGCCGACGCGCAGCTGCGCGGCTTTGTGCAACGGTGCGGGGAAAACGGCATCCGCGCGGGCGGATTCTATCTCTCGAGCGGCTATACGCAGATCGGGGACAGGCGCTGCGTGTTCCACTGGAACACCGACAAGATCCCCTCGCCCGAGGATCTTGCCGCGCACTTCCGCGCGCACGGCATGGAGCTCATCCCCAACGTCAAGCCGGCGTTTCTGACCGACCACCCGATGTACCGCGAGATCGCGGCGCAGGGGCTTTTCCTGCACTACCGCGACGGAAGCCCCGCGCTCTTTCCGTTCTGGGGCGGCATGGCGTCGTATCTCGATTTTACCGACCCGCGCGCCTGCGAATTCTGGAAAAAGTGCGTGCGCGAAAACCTGGTCGAGCGCGGCTACCGCAACATCTGGAACGACAACAACGAGTACGACGTCTGGGACAAGGACGTCTATGCCTGCGGCTTCGGGCATGAGGTCCCGGCGCGGCGCATTCGCCCGCTCTTTTCGTACCTCATGTCGCGCATGAGCAGGGAGGCGTGCGTGGAAGCGGGCGTGACGGAGCCGTTCAACGTTTCGCGCTGCGCGATCGCGGGCACGCCGCGCGTCGCGACGACGTGGACGGGCGACAACCTCACGAGCTTTCCCGACCTTCGCTACAACCACTATCAGGCGATGACGCTCTCGCTCTCGGGCTTCTATTTCTTCGGGCAGGACGTCGGCGGCTTCTCCGGCCCCAAGCCCTCGCCGGAGCTTTTCCTGCGCTGGCTCCAGTACGGCGTTTTCACGCCGCGCTTTGTGCTCCACTCGTGGAAGATCGGCGAGGAGCCGACGATGCCGTGGCTCTATCCCGAATTAATGGATACGGTGCGGCGGCTCTTTGCCCTGCGCGAGCGCATGGTGCCGTATCTGCACGCGGAGATGGCGCGCAGCGTCCGCACGTTTGACCCGCTGATCTATCCGGTGTTTCTGAAGGAACCGGATTACGACTGTGAAAGCGACTGCTTCTTCTGCGGCGACAAGGTGCTCGCCTGCCCCGTGTTCGACGAAGGCGCGCGCGAAGCGTCCGTCACGCTGCCGCGCAGCGAAACCGGCTGGCTGCTGCGCGGCGAGGGGAAGCCGTACCCCGGCGGGAGCCGCGTTGCGATCCCGTGCGCGCCGGCGGACGAGCCGGTCTGGTTTTGCCGCGTCGGCGACAAGCCGTGGTGATACGCAAAAGCGCAAGCCCCAAAAACTGGGCTTGCGCTTTTTTTTGCCGTTATTGCGTCGACGCGTCCTCTTTCTCGTACACCTTGCGCACGTCCGCGCGCCTGCCCCAGATAAGGAGCCAGCACGCGAGCATCGCTGCCGCGCCGCAGAGCGTGACGCACAGCCGGTAATCCAGCACCTCGCCGAGCGCGCCGACCGCGAGCGCGCAGACGCTGCACGCAGCGGTGAGCATCGTTTCAAACAGCGCGTTGACCCGCGCGCGCAGGTGTTCGGGGATGTAGCGCTGCACCGCGGCCTCCCGCAGGATCGCGCTGTTGTTGCCCAGAAAGCCGCACGCCGCGCGGTTTGCGAGCATGAACGGATACGGGAGCCAGAGCAGGAGCATATCCATCAGCTCATAGGTCTGATAGACCAGAAAGACAAAGCCGAACTGCTTTTTCTTCGGCACACGGATCTTGTACTGCAAGGCGCTGCCGACCGTGCGCCCCGCAAACTCCGCCACGGAGAAAAGCGTGTACATCGCCGCCGTCATGCCGGGCATCGTGCGGAAAAACGCGACCAGGATCGGCGCGTAGCCGCTCGCCATGCCGTTCGTTACGGACATGTACTCGTAAATGCCGCGCACGCCGCGCTCGCGGCGGAGATAGGCGAGCCCCTCGCCGACGTCGGACCTCCACATGGAGAGGGTGTAGCGCCCGCGGTTCGTTTTCCCGCTTTCATCCACGCGGATAAAGCTTTCCGTCAGCGCGGCGGCAAGGGACAGGGCGCCCTGAGCAAGCAGCAGGAGCGGAACGCCCAGCGTGTCCAGCAGCACCGCCGCGAGCGGCGCCATGACGACCTGCAAAATCGGATAGAGCATCGAGGAAACGGCGTAGCCCTTTTGCTCCGCGCCCTCGGGGATCAGCTCGGGATAGATGCTGGTATAGGCAAGGCCGTCGATTGAGCCGAGGCAGGCAAGCAGGATCGAAACGCCGAGGTACCCGACGTAGGAAAAGTCAAACAGCAGGAGCCAGACGCCCATGCCCGCGTAGACGACGGCGTTGCAGATGTCGCCGCCGACCAGAAACGCCTTGCGCGGCAGCCGGTCCATGACCGGCGCGACCAGAAACGGAACGAAGATATTGGGGACGAGCTGGATCGCGACGATCAGCGCGGACGCCAGCGTGCTCCCCGTTTCGTCAAACACGAGAAAGGACAGCGCGAACCCGCCCGCGATGCCGCCCGCCGCGCCGAGCGCGGTCGCGACCGTCACCAGCGTAAAGCTGCGCGTCCAGAGCCGCGGTGTTTGTTCTTTCATGTTCTCATCGCCTCCGCCGAAATCATATCATACGGCTCAGGCAAAAGAAACCCGGCACATTTGGGAAAATCAATCCTCAAATGTGCCGGTAAACGTATCTTAAAATCTGATCTCGGGAAAATCTGCCATCAGCTCGCAGACCTTCTTGTACTGCCGCGCGGCGGTGTACCACTCGACCACCCACGGCAGATGAAATTCCGCATAGCCCTGCGGCAGCTCGGCGCGGCAGCGCGCGAAGCAGTCGAGCAGGAGCGCGCCGTATTCCTCGCGGCGCAGATAGTCCGAATGCTCCAGCCGGAAGCGCACGACGGCGAGCATCTTCGCGACCGGCTCCGGCTTGTGCAGCTCCGTGTCCGCCGCCGCGGCACGCTCCAGCGCCGCAAACGCCTCCTTCGTCCGCCCGGTCCTTTCGCAGCAGATCGCGAGCTTATGGAGCGCCAGCGCGTCGGGCGCGTCAAGAGAAGAGAAATACGCGTACGCCTCCTCGAATTGCCCGTGCTCCATCTGCGCCGCGGCGGTGTTGTAGGCGATCCCGCGGAGCAGTTCCCGCTCGCCGAGCGCGGTCGCCAGACGCTTCGCGGCGGCATAGTGAGAAAGCATCCGATCCATATCGTGGCGGTTGCAATAGCAGTTGCCGATGTACACCCGGCACAGCAGCATCAGCCTTGCCGCGCCGTCGCGGGCGGCGAGGTCGTAAGCCGCCTGCAAATGCTCCACCGCGTCCGCGTAGCGTCCGGCGTCATAGGCGATCCCGCCAAGGCTCCAATGGCAAAAGGCGTTCGGCAGCAGCGCGAGCGCCTCCTCTCCGCGCTTTTGCAGCGTCCGCTGCAGGGCAAGCTGACGCTCGTCCATGCACGCCTCCAGCACCGCGTCCAGCGCTTCTCCGCCCGCGGCGAACCGCCGCAGCAGCAGGATATCCAGCCATGCCGCGCTCGCGCGGAAGCGCTCGTCGGATTCGTCCGGCAGCGCCGCGGAGAGCTCTTCGAAGCGTCCGGTGAACAGCAGCTCGTAAGCGTCCTCCGCGCAGCGCCTCGCCTCCGCCTCCAGCGCCGCGTCGGTGTGCAGGCCGAGGCGTTCCAGCAGCGCGCGAAGCACCTCGTCGGAGGGCTCGGCTTTTCCGGTTTCGATCTTGGAGAGGTAGGACACCGCGCAGATGCCCTTGCAAAGCCCCGCCTGGCTCCACGAGCGCGCCAGACGCTCGCGCAGGATCAAGTTGCCGTAATAATTCATGTCGGCGTTGCGCTCCTTCAGATGTCGATGAGCTTCTGCTCGTAGGACTCGCGCAGCTTGCGCTCCTTCTGCTCCTGCAGCTCCGCAACCTTCGCGCGGGAGAGCGGATAGAACGCGAAGAGGATCAGCGCCATGAGCGCGAACAAAACGGCGGGGATGAGCGTTGCGAGATCGTACATCCTTTTGAGGTTGTCGAGCGTCTGCACCGCGCCCTTTTCATAGCGGTAGTCCATGCCGAGCAGCGCGCCGTTGACGCACACCGCCGCGAGCACCTGCCCGAGCTTGCGGAAGAAATTGAACACCGAGTATGCCGTGCCGTCCTCGCGGGCGTCGGTTTTGACCTCGATGTCGTCGACGGCGTCCGCGACCATCGCCCAGAGCTGCATGACGAGCGTAGTGAGCCCGCAGCCGCTCAAAAAGCAGAGCGCGAGGAACGGCGCGATCAGGCGCGCGGGGTCGGCGCCGCGCAGGAAGAACATCACGAGGTTTGCCGCGGCGGCAACGGCGACGCCGGCCGCGCAGATCTCCTTCTTGCCGAGCTTCTTTGCCATCTTCGGCAGGAAGAACATCAAAACGAGCATCGGCGAGTAGGTGCACGCCTGCGCGGCGAGGTTCATCCAGTTCGCGTGGAAGTAGTCGTCAAAGAGGTAGGTGTAGAAGCTCTGCGTGAACATCTGCCCGGAGAGCAGCAGCATGGACGCGAGACTGACGGCGACGAAAGCGCGGTTCGCGAAGAGCCGTCGCACCGCCTGCGCCGTCGCGCCCTTTGCGCTCGGCTGCGGCTTGGTCTTGACGCGCTCGCGGTTGAGCGTGAAGGCG
>SVKM01000022.1 GCA_015068465.1 Oscillospiraceae bacterium
TCTCCGACAACATCCTGCCGAGCGACATCTATATCCGCGCCAAGGAGCTCCATGTCGACGCGGAGCAGCCGCGCGGCGTGTTCGTGATCCGCCGCCGGGATGAGCACGCGGAGAGCGTCACGCTTGAGAGCGTGCAGAACGTGCTGCCCGACCGCCAGACGAGCACCGTCGTTTCGATGGGCGAGGGCGACATCGTCCTCATCCACCATGTCGACGCGGAGGCGGAGACGAGCGACCTCGAGAAGATTGCCGGCCAGATCGAGGAGGCGCTGCGCGTCGGCGGCGAGAGCACGGTCGTCATCGGCATCGGCACCGTCGCGGCGCATCTGCGCGACCTCGCGAAGTCCTACAAGGAGGCGCAGATCGCCATTGAGGTCGGCAAGGTCTTCGACACCGAGAAGTTCATCATCAACTATGAAAACCTCGGCATCGGCAGACTGATCTACCAGCTCCCCACGACATTGTGCGAGATGTTTTTGCAGGAGATCTTCAAGAAGAACCCCATCGACGCGCTCGACAAGGAGACGCTTTTCACGATCAACAAGTTCTTCGAGAACAACCTCATCCTCTCCGAGACGGCGCGCAAGCTCTTTGTCCACCGCAACACGCTGGTCTACCGCCTCGAGAAGATCAAGAAGCTCACGGGTCTCGATTTGCGCGAGTTCGATGACGCGATCACCTTCAAGGTCGCGCTGATGGTCAAAAAGTACCTCGCCTCGCGGGGCATCGAGGCGTAAATTACGATACGGAAAGGGAACGCGTCGCCGCGTTCCCTTTTTTTGCGTTTACATAATTTATCCTTGCACTTTTCTGTAAACTCCGCTATAATGCAAAAGGATATTTTGGCGAAGTATGGGGAATACATGCATTCGCGCGCGGGCGAAGCGCTGAAGACACAGGAGCGCTTGACGCGCGGATGCAGCAGCCGTGTTTCGCGGTTGCCCCGAAGGGGCGAGCGAAACGGCGAATCATTTTATTTTTCCGAGGAAACGAAGCTTTCACGGAAAAAGCGAAAGAAGGCGGCGCGCTTTGATTCGGCTCAAGGACGTGGAAAAGGAATATGAAAACGGGACCTACGCGCTGCGCGGCATCACGCTGACGATCGAGGACGGGGAGTTCGTTTTCCTCGTGGGGCCCTCCGGGTCGGGAAAATCCACGATCATCAAGCTGCTCACGGGCGAGATACTGCCCACCAGCGGGCGCGTGATCGTCAACGGGTTCAGCCTGACAAAGATATCTGATCGTCAGATCCCGCTCCTGCGCCGCTCCATCGGCGTCATTTTCCAGGACTTCCGCCTCATCGAGAAGAAGACCGTCTATGAGAACCTGAGCTTTGCGATGCGCGCGGTCGGCGCGTCGCCGCGCACGATCAAAAACCGCATCCCCTACGTGCTCAAGCTCGTGGGGTTGGAGGAAAAGGCGGATCAGTATCCGCACGAGCTCTCCGGAGGCGAGCAGCAGCGTGTCGGCATTGCCCGCGCGCTGGTGAACAACCCTGTGACCATCATCGCAGACGAGCCGACGGCGAACATCGACCCCGCGCTCTCGCTCGAGATCATGCGGCTTTTGAACCGCATCAACGAGCTGGGGACGACGGTCGTGGTCGTCACGCATGAGCGCGATCTCGTCAACCGCTTCCACAAACGCGTGGTTTTGCTCGAAAACGGGCTTATCACGGGCGACGGTGTCGGCTACGACGCGAAGTGAGGCGGTGACGGTCATGCAGAGACACGAATTCGGTTATTTCATCCACGAGGGCGTCAACAACCTCTTCAGCCACGGCTTCATGTCGTTCGCGGCGGTCGGCATCACGGTGGCGTGCCTTCTGATCATGGGCACGTTTTCGCTCGTGGCGTACAACGCCGAGATGCTGCTCAAAACACTCGAGAGCGAATACGAGATTCTGGCGTTTGTCGACGACAGTTGTACGCCCGCGCAGACCAAGGCGGTTGGCGAGGCGATCGCGAAGCTCCCCAACGTCAAGGACGTGGAGTTCATCACGCGCCAGGAGGCGATGGAGGCGTTCGAGGAACGCAGTCTCGACGAGTACATGCGCCGCAACATCCTGCCCGAAATGTTCCGTGACCGCTACGCGGTCTATGTGCAGGATCTCAACCTCGCGCGACAGACGGCGAGCGCCGTCGAGAACGTCGAGGGCATCGGCAAGGGCAACGTGCGCGTGGACGAGGACATCGCCGGCGGCTTTATCCTTGTGCGCAACGTCGCCGGCGCGGTGAGCGTGGCGCTCATCGCGATCCTTTTGGTGGTCTCGGTGTTCATTATCTCGAATACCATCCGCCTGACGACCTTCGACCGCCGCGACGAGATCGCCATTATGAAGATGGTCGGCGCGACGAACGGCTTTATCCGCTGGCCTTTCGTGTACGAGGGCTTTTTTCTGGGGCTTTTGAGTTCGATGATCGCGTTCGGTCTGCAATGGCTGGTCTACGCCACGGTCGCCAAGAGCATCGGCGCGGCGGACACGCTGCAATTCCTGCGCGTGGTGCCGTTCCATGAGATCTGGAAGCCGGTCGCGCTCAGCTTCGGCGCCGCGGGCATGCTCATCGGCGTCGGCGGCAGCCTGACCGCCATCCGCAAATTCCTGCAAGTCTGAGGAAAGGGGGCGCGCGCCCTTGAACAAACGTTTTGCGCGCACGGCGCTCGCCGTGCTGTGCCTGCTTGCGATGCTCCTCGCGGACGCCGCGCCGTTCACGCTGACGCAGCGCGCCTCTGCCGTGACGCAGGAGGAGATCGACGACAAGAAAAAGGAAAAGAAAGAGCTTGAGGCACAGAAGGCGGAGCTTCAGGCGCAGCTCAAGGAGATCCAGAGGAACAAGAGCAACGCGCTCGCGCAGAAGGAGAATCTCGACCGCCAGATCGCCGTCATCCGCTCGGAGATCGCCAACACCGAGGAGCTGATCGCCGAGTACGAGCAGCTCATCGAGCAGACCGAGGCGGAGATCGCCGAGACGCAGCGCAAGCACGAGGCGCAGTATGAGCTCTTTTGCGCGCGCGTGCGCGCGATGGAGGAGCGCGGCACCGTGTCCTACTGGTCGGTGCTGTTCCACTCCACGAGCTTTTCCGACCTTCTTGCGTCGATGGACTTCATCAACGAGATCATGGAGAGCGACCAGCGGGTCATCGACGATCTGCAGGAAACCGAGCAGGAGCTTGCCGCCCAGCAGGCACAGCTTGAAAGCGAGCTTGCCGAGCAGGAGGCGGTGCGCGAGGAGCTTGCCGCGCGCAACGCGGAGCTCAAGGAGCAGCTCGGCGCCGCGCAGGCGCTGATCGCGGAGCTTGCCAACAACGAGAGCGAATACCAAAAGCTGATCCAGGAGAAGCAGGCGGCGGCGGAGGCGGAGCAGGCGCTGATTGTCAAAATGTCCGAGGAGCTTGCCGCGCAGCAGGCGCGCGAGGCGGCGGCGCGCGGGCAGACCGCCGACCAGGGCACGCTCGGCGGCTACATCTGGCCGTGCAGCAGCCACTATGTCACCTCGCCGATCGGCTCGCGCTATACGGGCATCCCCGGCGCGTCGACCAACCACATGGGCATCGACATCGGGCGCGTGGGCTACACGACGCAGGCGGTCGCCGCAAAAGCCGGTACGGTCATCATCTCCGGCTACAACAAGTACCGCGGCAACTATGTCGTTGTCAGCCACGGCAGCGGCAATACGACGACCTATCAGCACCTCTCCAAGCGTTCGGTCAGCGTCGGCGACAAGGTCGCGCAGGGGCAGGTCGTCGGCATCACCGGCAGCACCGGCGTTTCCAGCGGCCCGCATCTGCACTTCGAGATCACCGAGAACGGGCAGATCATTGATCCGCTGAAGTATCTGACCAACTATACCAAGGGCTGGTAAACCCATCAGAGATAGCGAAGGGCTTCCCTCCATATACTGGAGGGAAGTCCTTTTTTTGGAGGTGCGGCATGACGGCGCTGATCCTGTATCACGGCGAGCAGAACGAATGGGAGGCGCGGCTGCCTGCGCAGACGGTCCTGCGCGTCGTCCGCGTGCCGCGCGGTGCGGGCCTGCGCGCGCGGCTTGCCGCCCGCGCCGCCGCGCGGCGGCTTTGCGATGCGGGCGTCCGGCGCGCGGTTTTTCCGCCGGATTATCCGTTTCGGGAGGCCTTTGCCAGCCGGGGGATCGCCGCGCCGCCGCTCGCGCCGCTTTACCGCGCGAGCGCGCCTGCCATTGTGCGGCGCTGCATGGAGCAGATGGGGCTTGCGGCGCGCCGCGCGGAGGTGATGGTCTGCGCGCAGGCGGTTTCGCCCGAGCTGCGCGCGTTCGCGTTCGAGCTTTGCCGCGAGGTGCGCTATCTGTCCGTCATGGCGCCGCGCGGCGGGGAGGAGCTGATGCGGGAGCTGCGCCGCGAACGGGGCGTCGCGCCGCGCTTTCGCCCGGACCTGACCGTTTCTTTCGACGGCGCGGCGGCGGACGGCAGCGTGTTGCGCCTCGACGAGACGCTGCGCGTCCGCTACGACAGCCCCCTTCCGAACGCCGTGCTCGCGGCGCTGTGGAGCGCGGGCGCGCTGGACGCGAGGGCGCTGCGGGTGTGCGCGGTCAGCAAGGAAGCGGATTTGTCATAATCTATAAAATGGACGCGATTCTTCTTGTAATTTTGTGCAGGAGGTGCTACAATAAGCAAAAGCTGTCCGAGAGAGACGATCATTTGTTTCTTTGCGCGGCGGCAAAAAGGAGGGTGCCAGATATGAACGGCAATCTGAAGGAGAAGAGCAAAAAAAGAGTCGGTATCCAGATCAAGCTGCTGGGTATTCTGGTGCCGATCGTGGTGATCGCGATCGTGGGCATTCTGGTGACCGTTGCCAAGACCACGACGAAGATCCTGGAAAAAGAGAGCCGCGAGCTGATGGACACCAGCGCGCAGAGCGTGGTGAACAACATTGTGGCATGGAAAAACGATACCATCGGCAGGATGCACGCCCAGCGCCAGGCGCTGGAAACCCTCGGCATGACGCCGGAGGAGGAGCTTGCTTACATCAAGAGCATTGTCGAGCCTTCGAGCGCTTATCCCTCCGGTTTGTATTTTGGCACCGAGCAGAAGCAGATGATCCACGCGAGCTTCTCCGATCCCAGCTACGACCCCACGAGCCGCGGTTGGTACAAGGACGGCTTGAACAACGCAGAGTTTAAGTTTGGCGAGGCGTATGTCGATATGGACAGCGGCAACGTCGTCGTGACCGCCTCCGCCGCGCTGCACGACCAAAACGGCAGGGTGCGCGGCGTCGCGGCGGGCGACGTACAGCTCACCGCGCTGACGCAGATCGTTTCCACGGTCAGGCTCAAGCAGACCGGCGGCGCGTTCCTTGTGGATGCTTCGACCGGCACGATCCTGGGGGCGCCGGACAGCTCCATCGTCGGCACGGCGCTCAGCGACCAGCCCGCCGGCAGCATGTACGTGCAGTCGGAGAAGTGGATCAGCGCTTACGCCGAGGGCGTCCAGACCGCAAAGGTGGACGGCAAGGCGTATTACTTCCACCTGCAGCTCGTTCCCGATACGAGCTGGGTCGCCGTCTGCTTCGTTCCCGAGGCGGAGATATTGAGCGACGTCAACGCCCTGACGCGCACGCTCGTCATCATTGCCATCGTGGCGTTTATTGTGCTCGGCAGCGTGATTTTCGTGCTGATCCACAAGTCCATCGTGACCCCGGTGAAGAAGCTTGACGCCGCGGCGCAGCGCATCGCGGACGGCGACCTCAATACCCATGTGGATTATCACTCCAACGACGAGTTCGGCGCGCTTTCGGACAACTTCGGCAAGACCGCGGACCGCCTGCACTCCTATGTCGACTACATCGACGAGATCGCGAAGGTGCTGGGCGAGATCGCGCGCGGCAACCTTGCCTTCCGGCTCAATCTGGACTATGCCGGCGAGTTTGCCAAGATCAAGGCGGCGCTGGAGAACATCTCCGAGTCGCTCAACAACACGATCGCTCAGATCGACACGTCCTCGCAGCAGGTGTCCGCGGGCGCGGGCAACCTCTCCAGCGGCGCGCAGACGCTCTCGCAGGGCGCGGCGCAGCAGGCGGCGGCGGTTGAGGAGCTTTCCGCGACGATCACCGAGCTTTCCGAGCAGGTGCACAAGAACGCCGACGACGCCAAGCAGATCAACAGGCAGGTCGATTCCACGGCGGCGAGCGTGGCGGAGAGCAACGAGCGCATGCAGCAGCTTATCCTTTCGATGACCGACATCAGCAACAGCTCGGCGGAGATCGACAAGGTCATCAAGCTGATCGAGGACATCGCGTTCCAGACGAACATCCTCGCGCTCAACGCGGCGGTCGAGGCGGCGCGCGCGGGCGAAGCGGGCAAGGGCTTCGCGGTCGTCGCGGATGAGGTGCGCAACCTCGCCACCAAGTCGCAGGAGGCGGCGAAGAACACGGCGAATCTCATCAAGGCGTCGGGCGAAGCGGTCCAAAAGGGCAGCGATATCGCCAACGAGACGGCGGAGAGTCTGCTGGCGACGGTCGAGGACATCAAGGGCATCACCACCGCGATCAACGAGCTTTCCGAGGCGTCGGAGAAGCAGGCGGTGTCGATCAGCCAGGTCAGCGAGGGCATCAACCAGATCGCGGACGTCGTGCAGAACAACAGCGCGACGAGCGAGGAGACCGCCGCGTCGAGCGAGGAGCTTTCCGCGCAGGCGCAGGTGCTCAACGACCTCGTCGAGAAGTTCACGCTCAAGAGCTGATGCGGCGCGGGGCGTTTTGAATCGAAGCAAAATTGCTGCCGGCTTCCGAAAAGGAGGCCGGCAACAATTTTTTACAAAAAGGGGCGGCTGCACCTTGCCTTTTTTGCGCCAATGTATTATAATTTACATAATTAAGTGCCCCGGCAAAGGAAGGCTGTGGGGAATTGCAAGGAGGAAATACGGCAATGGGCAAGAACAAGCAAAACGCCGGTGCAAAACGGGTCGGCGTCCAGTTGAAGCTGATGGTGGCGATCATTCCCGTCATCATTCTCGCGATCGTGGCGATCCTTCTGGTCGTTCAGTCCGCGACGACGAAGATCATCATGAAGCAGAGCACGTCTTTGCTCGACTCCAACGCCACAAGCGTTGTGAGCGAGATCGTGGCGTGGCGCAACGATATTCTTGCCGGCCTTGAGATGGAGGCAAAGACCATCGAATACAACGACCACTGGACGCGCGAGGAGCAGAAGGCGTATCAGGGCTCGATGACGGACCCCTCCGGCCCCGTGCCCACGGGCATGTACGTTGCGACGCCCAGCAAGGACATGATCGACCCGAGCTGGGACCCGGATCCCGGCTACGATCCGACCTCGAGAGATTGGTATCAGCAGGGCATTCAGAACAGCACGTTCCGGTTCGGCGACCCCTATGTTGACGCGGATACCGGCATGATGGTCGTGACCGCCGCCCGTGCGCTCAAGACCAAGAGCGGCGCGGTGCGCGGCGTTGCGGCGGGCGACGTGCGCATGAATTCCACCTCCGAGATCGTCGCGGCGGTCCGGTTGGAACAGACCGGCGGCGCGTTCCTGGTCGACGGCAACACGAGCGTCGTCATCGGTGCGGCGGACAGCTCCGTGACCGGCAAGGCGATCAGCGAGCTGGGCGGCGATACGGTATACGGCAAAGCGGCGCAGTGGATCAGCTCCAACAGCGAGGGCATGCACGAGGGCACCGTCGGCGGCAAGAAGATCTATTTCTATCTCAAGTGGGTGCCGGACAGCAACTGGGCGACGGTCTGCTACGTTCCCTCCGCGGAGATCATGAAGGACCTCAACTCCCTTGCCGGCACGCTGATGATCATTGCGCTCATCGCCATCGTGGCGCTCAGCGCGCTGATCTTTGCCCTGGTTCACAGAATCATCATCACCCCGGTGAAAAAGCTCGACGTCGCGGCGCAGCGCATTGCGGACGGCGACCTCAACACCAGCGTGGATTATCGTTCCAACGACGAATTCGGCGCGCTGGCGGACAACTTCGGCAAGACAGCGAACCGCCTGCACGACTATGTCAATTACATCGACGAGATCGCCGCGGTGCTCGGAGAGATCGCGCGCGGCAACCTCGTTTTCAAGCTGCGCCACGACTACGCCGGCGAGTTCGCCAAGGTCAAGAACGCCCTCGAGCACATTTCCACGGCGCTGACCGACACGATCTCCCAGATCGACACGTCCTCCCAGCAGGTGTCCGCGGGCGCGGGCAACCTCTCCAACGGCGCGCAGAGCCTGTCCCAGGGCGCCGCGGAGCAGGCGGCGGCGGTCGAGGAGCTCTCCGCCACGATCACAGAGCTTTCCGAGCAGGTACATAAGAACGCCGACGATGCGCGCAACGTCAGCGCCGAGGTCAGCGCCACGGCGGAGCAGGTCGCGCAGAGCAACGAGCGCATGAAAGACCTAATGAGCTCGATGACCGACATCAACAACAGCTCCATGGAGATCGACAAGGTCATCAAGATCATCGAAGACATCGCGTTCCAGACGAACATCCTCGCGCTCAATGCGGCGGTCGAGGCGGCGCGCGCCGGCGAAGCCGGCAAGGGCTTCGCGGTCGTGGCGGACGAGGTGCGCAACCTCGCGACCAAGTCGCAGGAGGCGGCGAAGAGCACCGCCGACCTTATCAAAGCGTCGGTCGAGGCGGTCAAACAGGGCAGCGGCATCGCGGACGAGACCGCGGAGAGCCTGCTTGCTGCCGCGGAGCGCATCAAGAGCATCACGAGCGCGGTCAACGAGATGTCGGAGGCGTCGGAGAAGCAGGCGGTGTCCATCGGGCAGGTGTCCGAGGGCATCAACCAGATCGCGAACGTCGTGCAGGACAACAGCGCGACGAGCGAGCAGACGGCGGCGTCGAGCGAGGAGCTTTCCGCGCAGGCGCAGCTCCTCAACGACCTCGTCGAGAAGTTCACGCTCAGGTAATAAGGATTAGCGCAAAAAAGAGGGCTTGCATTCGCAAGCCCTCTTTTTTACATCAACCGAATAAAAATCCTACTCTTGCACAGCGCCCCAAATTCGCATGGGGTGAGCCCGAGAGGGGAGGGTACTCCCCTCTCGGTGTATTTGATCTGTTCGCGCCGCAGGCGCGATACCAGAAAAATCGACTTGTCGAAACAAGTCGATTTTTGTGGTGCCGGTGGCCGGACTCGAACCGGCACGCTGTCGCCAGCGGTGGATTTTGAGTCCACTACGTCTACCAATTCCATCACACCGGCAAATGCCAAGCGCCAAAAATTATTATATGCGAAAGGCGGATACTTTGCAAGCTTTTTTCTTTGCATTTTTGAAGCCTTGTGTTATACTGTACAAGTATTATTATGCGAAGGAGGGGGCTGCATGCGGAACAAGGGAAGATATTGGGCGCTTTGCGCGCTGCTTGGCGCGACGGTTTTGCTCGGCGGATGTATGCCCGGCTCCTTTGACGATTCGCTCTACCGCCTGCCGAAGCTGCCGACGGAGTACGAATCGCTGGAAACGCTGATCGACGCGCTGCTGGAAAGCGGCGCGGAGTATGCCGCACCGACCTCCGGCAGCAATCTGCAAAGCGTGCAGATGGTCGACCTCGACGGGGACGGCGAAGAGGAAGCAGTCGCGTGCTTCCGCCGCGCGAACGACGAGCGGCCGATGAAGATCTACGTTTTCCGCGCCGCGGGCGATAGCTACGAGCAATACTGCGTGCTGGAGGGCACCTCCCATTCGATCTACAGCATCAACTACATCGACCTCAACGGCGACGGCTGGCGCGAGATACTCGCGGGCATCCGCAGCGATCTGGACGTGCAGAATCTGGCGATCTATTCCGTCGCCTCGGGCGAAGGAAAGCAGCTTCTGGTCACGGGCTATACGCGCTATGCCGCGCAGGACATGGACGGCGACGGACGGCAGGATCTGATCGTTCTGCGCAGCGACGAGGAGAGCAGCGCGGTCGCGGACTATTACGCCTGGGACGACGCGGAGCTGACGCTGCGCTCTTCGCTGCGGCTTTCGAGCACGGTCGCGGAGCTTATGCGCGTGACGGCGGGCACGCTGGAGGACGGGAAAAACGCGCTGTTCGTGACCTCCGTTGCGGAGGACAGCCTCGCCGTGACCGACGTTGTGGTCGTGGACGACGGCATGCTGCGCAATCTGACGGGCAGCGGCTCGGGCGAGCCGTATCGCTTTTTGGAGCTCTATCCCACCGACGTGAACGGCGACGGCGTAACGGAGGTCCCGGAGCCGACGCCGTTCCCGCAGACCGACCCGGAAGCGCCGGTCTACTATCGCATCCGTTGGCGGCAGTATAAGGCATCGGGCGATTCCGCGATCGTACAGGAAACGTTTCAGGATACGCAGGGCGGGTGGAGCCTGCTTTTGCCGGAGAACTGGGGCAGGAACGTGACCGTCAGCCGCGCGAGCAGCGCGGACGGAAGCACGGTGACGTTCACGCGGCTCGACCGGACGGAGCCGGAGCCGTTTTTAACGATCCATGCCTTTACGGGTTACAACCGCACGGCGCTTGCCTCGCGCAGCGGGCGCATCCTGCTCTCGCGGCAGGCGGAGGTGACCTATGCGGCGGAGTTGTACAACGACAGCGAGGATCTGATCGACGAGGCTTCGCTGCGCGAGAGCTTCAGCCTGATCGCGGCGGAATGGGCGACGGGCGAGAACTGATTTTCAAGGGTCGAAACCACAGGAGATATCGGTTATGAGAAAAGTGTTGGTCCTGGAGGACGAATCCAGCATCCGCGGCTTTATCGTCATCAATCTGGAGCGCGCGGGCTACGAGGTCATCGAGGCGGAGACCGGCGAGGAAGCGCTGGAAAAGCTCGCGGCAAATCCGGACACCTGCGCGGCGCTGCTGGACATCATGCTGCCCGGCATCGACGGCATCGAGGTCTGCCGCCGCATCCGCATGAGCGACCCGCGCATCGGCATCATCATGCTCTCGGCGCGCTCGCAGGAGATGGACAAGGTGACGGGCCTGATGACCGGCGCGGACGACTACATCACCAAGCCGTTCTCGCCGGCGGAGCTGACCGCGCGCGTGGACGCGCTGCTGCGCCGCATGGGGGACGTGCCCGCGGCGAGCGTGCCGGAGGCGAAGAGCGACGAGCTGGTGCAGCCGCCGTTCCGCCTCAACCAGACGAACCGCACGCTGGAGAAAAACGGCGCGCGCGTGCGCCTCACGCAGGTGGAGTACGCGATCGTCAAGCTCTTTATGGAGAACCGCGGCAAGGCGCTCTCGCGCGAGGAGATCCTCGACACGGTCTGGGGCCACGGGTATTTCGGCGAGCCGAAGATCGTGGACGTGAACGTGCGCCGGCTTCGCATCAAGCTGGAGGACGACGCGCAGGAGCCGAAGTACATCCTGACGGTCTGGGGCTACGGGTATAAGTGGAACGTGGAGTGAGTGCTATGCCGGATCATCCCAAAGGTATCAGAAAAAGCCTGCGCATCCGAGGGCTGCGCCAGCGCTGGCTGGTGAGCGCGGTGCTGCCGGTCGTGCTGCTGGTCATGCTCGCGGTGGCGGTCTTTACGATCGCGTCCGCGCAGTATTACTACAACAGCATGCGCACAGGACTTGAGACGCGCGCGCGCATCGCGGCGGACACGTTCACGGGCTACGGCGTCAAGAGCTACGGCGAGTATTACCGCCTCGCGTCCTACTCGGTCGAGACATTCGAGGAAAAAGACCAGCTTGAGCTGCAATTCATCAACGCGAACGGGCGCGTGCAGGTCTCGTCCTACGGCCTGACCGCGGGCACGTCGCCCGGGACGTCGGACATCGAAAGCGCCATCGGCGGCAGCCTCGGGCACTTTCAGGGACGCGACCCGCAGACGGGGGAAAACATTCTCTCCGTTTCGTCGCCGCTGCTGTTCAACTCCCGCGTCGTTGGCGTGCTGCGCTATGTGACGAGCCTGCGCGCGGTGGAGCATCAGATCCTGCTCAACTTTCTCGCGGCGACCGTGCTGGCGCTGCTGGTCGTGGCGATGATTGTGCTGTCGAACGCGCTGTTCATCAACAATGTCGTCGAGCCGGTCGCCGTCGTGTCCGACGCGGCGCGGCGCATCTCCGGCGGCAGCTACGGCATCCGCATCGACAACCACTATCAGGACGAGCTGGGCGAGCTGGTGGACAACATCAACGATATGTCGCTCAAGATCTCACAGGCGGAGCAGATCCAGCAGGAGTTCGTTTCCTCCGTCTCGCACGAGCTGCGCACGCCGCTCACCGCAATCAACGGCTGGGCGGAGACGCTTTCGGTCGACCCGATGGGCAACGCCGAGCAGACCGTGCGCGGCCTGGGCATCATCGAAAAGGAATCGCGGCGCCTGACCGCGATGGTCGAGGAGCTGCTCGACTTCACCAAGATCCAGGACGGGCGCTTCACGCTGCGCATCGACACGGTCGACCTGATCTCCGAGCTGGAGGACATGATCTACACCTACCGCGAGCTGTTTCGACAGGAGGGCATCGAGGTCGATTACACGCCGCCCGACGTCGATATCCCACCCATCGCGGCGGACGGCGAGCGCATGAAGCAGGTCTTTTCCAACGTGCTCGACAACGCGAGCAAGCACGGCGGGGCGGGCAAGCGCATCGACGTTTCGGCGGAGGCGTCCGACGGCAGCATCGTCATTCGCGTGCGCGATTACGGCCCCGGCATCCCGGCGGAGGAGCTGCCCTTTGTCAAGCAGAAGTTTTACAAGGGCTCGTCCAAGGCGCGCGGGAGCGGCATCGGCCTTGCCGTGTGCGACGAGATTGTAAAGCTCCACGGCGGCACGTTCGACGTCGCCAACGCCGACGACGGGAACACGGGCGCGGTCGTGACGATCACGATCCCGATGGCGCCGCTGGGCGAGAGTGAAAAAGAATAAAAAATAATCGAACGACTGTTGCAATTTTGAAAAACTTGTGCTAAGATAGCAAACTGTAAGGAGCATTGACCCATGGCAGAAGAAAAAACCTGCACCCCCAAATTCCGCACGAGCATCGGCGGACAGGCGCTGATCGAGGGGATATTGATGCGCGGCCCGGGAAAACAGGCGATCGTCGTGCGTTCGCCGGACGGGCTGGTCGTCAAGGAGGAGGAGCTGACGCTCGTGCGCGAGAAGTATCCGATCCTCGGCGTTCCCATCATCCGCGGCGCGGTGACGTTTGTGGATTCGATGGTGCGCGGCGTAAAGGCGCTGATGTTCTCGGCGGATTATTTCCCGGAGGACGAGAGCGTGAAGCCCGGCAAGCTCGACCTCTGGATCGAGAAGCACTTCAGCGACGAGAAGGCGCAGAAGCTGATCTCCGCGCTCGCGGTGGTTTTGTCGCTGGGACTGACGATCCTGCTGTTCTTCCTGCTGCCGACGTTCCTCGCGGGCTTCATCGACCCGTACATCAAAAGCGCGGCGCTGCACAATCTGGTGGAGTCGATCCTCAAGCTGCTCATCTTTTTTGCCTACATGCTGCTCGTTTCGCAGCAGAAGGACATCCAGCGCGTGTTCCAGTACCACGGCGCGGAGCACAAGACGATCTTCTGCTATGAGGCGGGATTGCCGCTGACGGTGGAGAACTGCCGCATCCAAAAGCGCTTTCACCCGCGCTGCGGCACGAGCTTCCTGTTCGTCGTGATCGTCATTTCGATCCTGATCTCGAGCGTTGTATTCAGCTTTGTCGAGTGGCGCAACCTCTGGGTGCGCTTTGCGATGCACCTGCTGCTGCTCATACCCATCATCGGCGTTTCCTATGAGTTCAACCGCTACGTCGGCGGACACGATACGCCCGTTACGCGCTTTTTGTCGCGTCCGGGCCTGTGGCTGCAGAACTTCACCACCAACGAGCCGGACGATTCGATGCTCGAGGTTGCGATCAAAGCCATTGAGCTGGTCATTCCGGCGGAAAAAGGCAAGGATACGTGGTAATGGCTTCTACCTACAACAACTTATATCTCGATTTGCGCCAACGCTTCCGCGAAGCGGGCGTGTTCGACCCGAACCGCGCCGCGCGCGAGCTGATGTGCGCCGCCTCGGGCAAGACACGCGAGGAGCTGGTGCGCGACGGGCAGCTCTATGCGCCGCCCGAAACGGAGCGCGCGCTGGAGGATCTCGCGCGGCGGCATCTTGCCGGCGAGCCGGTGGCGTACCTGATCGGCGAGTGGGAGTTTTACGGCCTGCCGCTCGACATCTCCCGCGCGGTGCTGATCCCGCGCCCGGACACCGAGGTTCTGACCGAGCGCGCCATCGAGGCGGCGCAGGGCTACGACGAGCCGCGCGTGCTCGATCTGTGCGCCGGCAGCGGCTGCATCGGGCTTGCGATCGCAAAGCATGTGCCGAATGCGCGCGTGCTGCTCGGCGAGCTGGACGAGGAGGCCGTCAAGATCTGCCGGCAGAACGTCCGGCGCAACGACCTCTCCGCGCGTGTGAGCGTGGTCAGGGTCGACGCGCGGGAAAAGCCCTCCCGCCAGCTCGGAGAGTTCGATATCATCGTCAGCAACCCGCCCTACATTCCGACGGGTGATATTGAAACGCTCGACGTTTCCGTGCGCGACCACGAGCCGCGCCTCGCGCTCGACGGCGGCGCGGACGGGCTGGATTTTTACCGCGCGATCGTCACACAATGGCGCGAGGCGCTCCGCCCTTACGGCAAGCTGCTCTTCGAGGTCGGGATCGGCGAGGCGGACGCCGTGCTGCGGCTCATGCGCGGCAACGGCTTCGGCGACGTGCAGATATTGAAGGATTTGAACGGCATTCCGCGCGTGGTCTACGGCACGCTCTGGGACGAGATTTGACAAAACAGAAGTTTACATAATACCAGGAGGAGAGAGATATGGCAGAGAAAAACGCGACCAAGGCGGCGGCAGCGGCGTCGGAGGAGAAGAAACGCGCGATAGAGACCGCGATGCAGCAGATCGAGCGCACCTACGGCAAGGGCTCCATCATGCGTTTTGGCGACGGCAAGGCGGCGATGAACGTCGAATCGATCTCGACCGGCTCGCTGGCGCTCGACCTCGCGCTTGGCGTCGGGGGACTCCCGCGCGGGCGCATCGTGGAGATTTACGGGCCCGAGTCGTCCGGTAAGACGACGCTTGCGCTGCACGTACTCGCGCAGGCGCAGAAGCAGGGCGGCGAGGTCGCGTTCATCGACGCCGAGCACGCGCTCGACGTGACCTACGCGCGGGCGCTGGGCGTCAATGTCGATGAAATGCTGATCTCTCAGCCGGACACCGGCGAGCAGGCGCTGGAGATCTGCGAAACGCTGGTGCGCACCGGCGCGGTCGACGTCATCGTGGTCGACTCGGTCGCGGCGCTCGTGCCGCGCGCGGAGATCGAGGGCGAGATGGGCGACAGCTTTGTCGGCCTGCACGCGCGCCTTATGTCGCAGGCGCTGCGCAAGCTCACCGGCGCGATCAACAAGACCAACACCATCGTTATCTTCATCAACCAGCTGCGTGAAAAGGTCGGCGTGATGTACGGCAACCCCGAGGTCACGACCGGCGGGCGCGCGCTCAAGTTCTACGCGTCCGTGCGCATCGACGTGCGCCGCGTCGAAACGCTCAAAAACGGCGGCGAGATGATCGGCAACCGCACGCGGGCAAAGGTCGTCAAGAACAAGATGGCGCCCCCGTTCCGCGAGGCGGAGTTCGACATCATGTACGGCGAGGGCATCTCGCTGCTCGGCGAGCTTCTGGACCTCGGCGTCAAGCTCGACTTTGTGCAGAAGAGCGGCTCGTGGTACGCGATGGGCGAGACCCGCATCGGACAGGGCCGCGACGCCGCAAAGCAGTACCTCAAGGACAATCCCGAGGTCGCCGACAAGCTGGAGGCGGATATCCGCGCCAACTTCGATAAGCTCATGACCGGGCAGCAGCGCGTCGCCGCCAAGGCGGCGGGCCGCGCGGTGGACGTCTCCGCGGACGACTTTGAAGGATAATGCGGATCGAAAAGATCGAAAAATCGAAGCATAAGCAGGGGCGCGTCCTGGTACATCTGGAGGGGGGAGACCTCCTCCGGATCACCGAGGACGAGCTCCTGCATTTCGACTTGTATACGGGACTGGACATCGGCCCCGAAACTGTGGTAGAATTACAAAAGCGTGCCGCGCGGAGCGAGACCCGCGTGCGCGCGGCAAACATGATCTCGGCGCGTGCGCTGAGCAAGAGCGAGCTCAAGCGCCGCCTTTGCGAAAAGGGCGCGGAGGACGGCGACGCCGAAGCCGCCGCCGACTGGCTGGAGGAGATCGGCGCGCTGGACGACCTCGCCTACGCCAGGGCGGTCGTGCGCCATTACTGCGCGAGCGGCTACGGCGAGGCGAAAATACGCGAGGAGCTGCGCCGCAGGGGCGTTTCCCGCGAGCTGTGGGACGAGGCGCTGACGGAGGCGCCGCCGGCGCGGGAGACCATCGCGCGCGTGATAGACGCCAAAACGCGCGGCGCCGCGCCCGACGAAAGGGCGCGGAAAAAGCTCTCCGATATGCTTTTGCGCCGCGGCTTTGCCTGGCGCGACGTCAAAGAAGCGCTCAACGCGCTCGGCGCGGAGATCGAGGAGGATTGATCGGATGGCAAAGGACCTGCTGAAGCTGCCCAACAACAAAAAGGGCTTTTTGATCCTGATTGCGCTTGAGGCGCTGGTCGCCGCGTGGGCGCTCGCCGCGACCTACTACGCCGCGCGCGTGGGCAGCACGGGCACGCTTGTCTACGGCGGCATCACGGTTTTTGCGATCTTCTATATTCTCGGGCGCAGCCTGCGCGGCTATCGCAACATCGTGCGCCGGGAGAAGGAAGAACGGAACGAAAAGAAGGACGGGACCGAATGAGCAAGGTAGCATTTATTTCCCTCGGCTGTGCGAAAAACCTCGTCAACACCGAGCAGATGATGGCGTTGTGCCGCAACGCGGGACTGACGCTCGCAACGGAGCCGGAGGGCTCCGACGTGGTGGTCATCAACACCTGCGGCTTTATCGACTCCGCGAAGGAGGAGGCCATCGACAACATCCTCGCGATGGGGGAGTTGAAAAAGAAGGGACAGATCCGAAAGATCCTTGTCGCGGGCTGTCTTTCCCAGCGCTATCAGAATGAGCTTCGCGAGTCGATGCCCGAGGTCGACGGCATGCTCGGCACGGGCAGCTACGGCGAGATCGTGCCCGCCATCGAGGAGGTGCTCGCGGACAAGGCTCCCATGCGCTTCGGCAGCATCCACGCTCCGATCGAGGAGCTCGACCGCGTCGTCACGACGCCGCCGTACACGGCGTACCTGCGCATCGCCGAGGGCTGCGACAACCACTGCGCGTACTGCGTGATCCCGAGCCTTCGCGGCAAGTACCGCAGCAGGGCGTGGGAAAACGTCCTCGCCGAGGCGAAAAAACTGTCGGATTCCGGCGTGAAGGAGATCATCGTCATCGCGCAGGACATCACGCGCTACGGCACGGACAACTACGGGCGGCGCCGTCTGCCGGAGCTGATAAGAGAATTATGTAAACTTAACTTTCATTGGGTGCGCCTGCACTATCTCTATCCCGACGAGTTTGACGAGGAACTGATCGACGTCATCGCGTCGGAGCCGAAGGTGCTCAAGTATCTGGATATCCCCATCCAGCACTGCAACGACAAGATCCTCTCGGCGATGAACCGCCGCGGAGACAAGGAATACCTGACAAAGCTCTTTGGCAGGCTGCGCGAGCGCATCCCCGGGCTTGTGCTGCGCACGAGCATTATCACGGGCCTTCCCTGCGAGGGCGAGGCGGAGTTCGAGGAGCTGTGCGACTTCCTGCGCGAGGTGAAGATCGAGCGCGCGGGCGTGTTTCCGTATTCGCCCGAGGAGGGCACCGCCGCGGCGAAGATGGAAAACCGCGTCGACGAGGAGGAGGCGCGCCGCCGCGCGGAGCTGCTTGTCGACGTGCAGAGCCGCATCATGGACGAATACAACGAGCGGATGCAGGGTGAGACCGTCGAGGTACTCTGCGAGGGCTTCGATCCCGCCTCGATGGGCTACGTCGGGCGCAGCTACGCCGAGTCCGTCGACATCGACGGCAGGATCTACTTTTCGTCGGAACGCGATCTGGATGCGGGCGAATTCGTGCGCGTCCGCATCACCGGCACGATGGACGGCGAACTGACCGGCGAGGCCGTGGAAACAGAGGAGTGACATCATATGACGACTGCCAATAAGCTGACGCTTTTGCGCATGGCGCTGATCCCGGTGTTTCTCGGCGTGCTCTACGCCGGAGTCCCCGGGCACTGGGCGCTCGGCATTTTTATCGTTGCGAGCCTGACCGATATGCTCGACGGCTATATCGCGCGGCACTATAACCAGATCACGAATTTCGGCAAGTTTATGGACCCGCTTGCGGACAAGGTGCTTGTCCTCTCAGCGATGTGCTGGTTCGTCGAGGCGGGACGGATGCCCGGCTGGGTGCTGGCGACCGTGCTGCTGCGCGAGTTCGCGGTGTCCGGCATGCGCCTGGTCGCGGTCGAGCAGGGCAGGGTCATCGCCGCGGGCTGGTCGGGCAAGGTCAAGACCGCCGCGACAATGGTGTGCCTGTGCCTGATGCTGTTTATCGAGCCGCCGGGGATCATGCCCTACGGCTCCGCGCCGGCGCTGGCTGATACGGTCGACCTTGTCAGCAATATCGTTATCGTCGCCACGACGCTCTACTCCGGGGCGGAGTATTTCATCAAGAACCGCGACGTGTTCAAAAACGCCGACTGAGAATTGCCGGCCGCGATTTGATTTTAAGCCCTGAAAAGGAGTTTTCATTATGTATCTTTACAATTCCGCAAGCCACAAGAAGGAAGAGTTCGTTCCCAACCATCCCGACGTCGTCAAGATGTACACCTGCGGCCCGACCGTCTACCACTACGCGCACATCGGCAATCTGCGCAGCTACATCATGGAGGATGTGCTGGAAAAGTACCTGCGCTTTCTCGGCTACAATGTCAAGCGCGTGATGAACATCACCGACGTCGGGCATTTGTCCAGCGACGCCGACACCGGCGAGGACAAGATGCTCAAGGGCGCGCAGCGCGAGCACAAGAGCGTCATGGAGATCGCGAAGTTCTACACCGACGCGTTTTTTGACGACTGCCGCAAGCTCAACATCAAGCGCCCTGACGTCGTCGAGCCGGCGACGAACTGCATCGACGAGTATATCAAGATCATCACGAAGCTGATGGACACCGGCTATGCCTACTTCGCCGGCGGCAACGTCTACTTCGACACCAGCAAGCTCAAGCGCTACTATATCTTCAACGACCACAACGAGGAAGACCTCGCCGTCGGCGTGCGCGAGGGCGTCGAGGAGGACACGAACAAGCGCAACCGCAACGACTTTGTGCTTTGGTTCACCAAGTCCAAGTTCGAGGATCAGGCGCTCAAGTGGGATTCCCCGTGGGGCGTGGGCTATCCGGGTTGGCACATCGAATGCTCGGGCATCTCGATGAAGCACCTCGGCGAGGACCTCGACATCCACTGCGGCGGCATTGACAACGCTTTCCCGCACCACACCAACGAGATCGCGCAGAGCGAGAGCTACCTCGGTCACAAATGGACGAATTACTGGGTCCACGTCGCGCACCTCGTCGGCGAGCACGGCAAGCTCAGCAAGAGCAAGATGATCGCCTCGGGCGAGAAGATGCTCAACCTCGCGCTGCTCGAGGAAAAGGGCTACGACCCGCTTGCCTACCGCTTCTTCTGCCTGCAGGCGCATTACCGCAAAAACCTCGTCTTTACCTGGGAAAACCTTGACAATGCGCAGAAGGCCTTCGAGAAGCTGATCGCGAAGATTGCGAACCTCAAGCCGGACGACGGCGCGGTTGACGAGGCGGCGCGCAAGGAATACCGCGAGAAGTTCATTTCCCAGATGGATAACGACATCAACACGCCCAACGGCGTGACGATGCTCTACGATATTCTCAAGGCGCAAACGAACGATGCGACGAAGCGCGCGATGCTCGCGGATGCCGATACGGTGCTGAGCCTGAGCCTTTTGGAAAAGGCGGACGCGCTGCGCGAAAAGAACGCGAAGGCGGCGCTCTCCGGCGGCGCGGAGTTTACGGTCATCGCCGAGGACGGCGCGCCCGACGCGGCGGTCGAGGCGCTGATCCGCGCGCGCGCCGACGCGAAGAAGGCGAAGAATTTCGCTGAGGCGGACCGCATCCGCGACGAGCTCAAGGCGCAGGGGATCGAGCTGACCGACATTCCCAACGGCGCGAAGTGGAAGCGCGTGTGATGGATTATGTATTTGAGCTGGAGCCGGTGACGGACGAGGCGCTGCTGCCGCAGCTGAGCGGCGTTTTGCAGGCGCGCACGGAGCTTGTTTCCCGCGCAAAGTACCCGCGCATGTGGCGCACCGCCGACCGGCTGGGGAGCGGCCCGCGCGTTTCACCGGAGGTGAAGCGGCAGCGCAAGGTGCGCTACCGCATCTACGGCGCGGCGCTTTTGGCGCTGGGCGTGTTTCTGCTGATACCGGCGGCGACGAACCCGAACGCGGGCCTGCTGCCGATGATCGTGGGCGCGCTGTCGCTCTTTATGTCGCTGCAGGCGTTTCGCTGGAGCAGCGACAAGGGGCTGTTCAAAACGCCGGCGGCGGATTTTGAAAAACCCGCGCGGCAGCTGCTCGACGGCCTTGCCGCGCCGGGGCGGCAAGGTGGGCGCGTGACCTTTGCCAACGCGGGCATTGAATTGAAGCCCTCCGAGGGCGAGGCGGCGGGCGTGGATTACCGCGACGTCGACTTCCTTTTTGAAACGGCGGATCTGATCGTTTTTACCGACGGCAAGCGCATCATCGTGCTGCGCAAGCATGAGCTGTCAAACGGCAATCTCGACGGCTGGCGGGAGCTGATCGTCAAAAAGACGAAGAACTACATTGATTTGCGCGCCTGACGCGCGGGCGGAGGAAAAGGCCATGAGCACAAGAGAGGAGATCGTGAGCGGGTTTTACGGGCAGTACAGCGAGGACACGAGGCTGCTGCGCTCCCGCCACGGGCAGCTGGAATACGCCGTCACGATGCACTATATCCACCGCTTCGCAGGCAGAGGCGCCAGGGTGCTTGAGCTCGGCGCGGGAACCGGACGGTATTCGACCGCGCTCGCGCGGGAGGGCATGGACGTGACCGCCGTGGAGCTGGTGGAGAGCAATCTTGCCGTCCTCAAAGAGAACGGCGCGGGCCTTGAAAACCTGCGTGCGTATCAGGGCGACGCGACCGACCTTTCCCGCTTTGCGGACGATTCCTTCGACGTCACGCTGGTCTTCGGACCGATGTACCACCTCTACGAGCCGGAGGAGGTCGACCGCGCGATCGACGAGGCAATCCGGGTCACGAGGACGGGAGGGACGCTGCTCTTTGCGTTTATCTCGGTGTACGCGATCATGTACGCAAACTATTTCTTCGGAAACTGGGCGCTCGGACAGGAGGAAAATTTTACGGAGGACTACCGGGTGCGGCACTTCAAGGAGCAGCTGTTTACCGGCTATGACGTGGCGGAATTTGAAAAGCTGTTCGAGCGCAGACCGGTG
>SVKM01000023.1 GCA_015068465.1 Oscillospiraceae bacterium
GCTTGCTTGAATTACGGTGAAGCGTACTGTCCAAAAGAAATTGAGAAACAGGCCATTTGCCTTGACGGTGACACCGCAGAAGTGCTTGATGAGCTATAATAGTAGCGCCGATATCAAAACAAGACCACTGAGCCTTGATTGGTTCAGTGGTCTTTATTTGTCGTATGGTCTTGTGAAATGAATACACCCGATCATCGGATTAAGTGAAACCGGTGGTCGGGTATCTTTAATTCTGGTACGCAAGTGAAAAGAGAGCACTCAGCTCTTTTCCACTCTCCTGCATACCACGTTTGATCCATTCAAGCATCCACCCATATATGCCGTATGCCCAAAAGGATTTCATATACGCCTCAAGATTCTGCATTTCAGGCGTTATCTGAATGGTGCCGATAATTGTTTCCATCATAATGGAGGACATGCCGGCATTGTAGAGCGTGGTATAAAAATCCCTGTGGTCCCGGTAGAAATCAAACAACGATGGGAACAAGGTCTCCGGTGCTGATTCCGGATTTGATTCATATAGCCTGCCCCATTCCTTGATGAGCCGATCCGACTCCTCTTTCAGAATATCCTCTTTGCTCTGATAATTCCGATAAAAGGAAACACGACCTATTTCGGCCTTATTAGTAAGCTCACTGACGGAAATATCTGAGAGAGGCTTTTCTTTTAGGAGCGCAAGAAGTGCGGCGGTAATCTGCTTTTTCACGTAGGTGTTTTTCTGTTCATTGTTCCTGTTCATTCGATGAAACAAACCTCCCTCCGATGTATCATTTTGCCGAAACACTTGTATCGTCGTTGGTTTCATGATACACTTGTTTCAACGACTTGTCAAGGAGGTCATCATGAAAAAGGTCATGAAAAACATTGGAGTGATCATTTTAGTCATAACAGCTGTAGTGGCTGCACTTGTAATCAAAGGCTTGATAGAGGCAAAGAAGACTTCCGTCAAAGAAGATTATTATACAGAGTTCTCTTCTTCCGCACCCCTTGAGCAGAAGTATTCACAGCCTGGTGAGTATGAGGTTTCCTCTTTCGATGATCCATCAGATAATGAGGCGATTAAAAAAGTACGCTTCTGGTATCCTTCTGAACTGGCAAGCAACGATGAAAAGTATCCCGTGATCATAGTCGTGAATGCCAGCGGAACGCCCGCATTCAAATATGAACCGTGGTTTAAGCGGCTGGCATCCTGGGGATTCATTGTTGTCGGAAATGAAGACCCGCAGGCGGGAACCGGTGAAACAACATCCATCATGCTCGACTATCTTTTGAATCTGCCGCAGAATCATAATCTGAACGGCAGGCTTGACACAGAGAACATCGGGATCGTGGGATTCTCGCAGGGTGGAGCCGGAGCCTTGGCAGCGGTGACTATGTACGACAACGGTGCAGCGTATAAAACGATATTTACCGGAAGCGCAGCCTATCCGTTCCTTGCCGGAAATATGGGATGGAAATATGACGTTTCCAAAATCAAGATCCCATATTTCATGGCAGCAGGAACCGGAACGACAGATGATAAGGGCGTTGCTGATATCACCAAGGAATATGCCGGAGTTGCACCGCTTGCTTCCCTGGTCGAGAACTATGAAACGATCAGCGATGATGTGCTTAAGGTACGAGCAAGAGCGACGGGCGCAGAGCACGAAGACATGCTTGCCCGGAGTGACGGCTACATGACGGCGTGGATGTTGTGGCAGCTCTGCGGAGATGAAGACGCCGCTTCGGTCTTCATCGGAGAAAATGCAGAGATCCTTCATAACAGCAACTGGCAGGATGTGGAGATAAACAAATGAGCAGAAAAACAGGGAAAAAGAGACATACTCTATTAATCGTTCTTGCGATCTTACTTGCTGTTCTGACGACAGCAGCTTTGATCCTTATGACACACACGCAGATTATCGTAGGGATGATCCAAAAACTATCAGCCAATACGGTAAATACCATAAACTCTTATGATCCCCTTGGCGAGCCGATGGAAGGCATAAAGGATAATGGTCAGTACATCATTACCGAAATTAAGTATTCTGAAAACTATCCAAACAGTTTTCTGGATATTACCTACCCGGATGAAAACAGGGAAACTGCACGGCCGACTCTTATCTACTTTCATGGCGGTGGATTCTTCGGCGGGAGCAAGAGTGTCGGAGATCCCCTCGCTGAAAGTGATGCGACTGCCTTACTGGACGACATCTGCGCCGAAGGATTCAACCTCGTCAATATCGATTACGTGCTGGTACCGGAATACCATTTTCCGGCTCCGCTGATTCAGGCCAACGAAGCCTTTCAGTTTTTACTTGATCACGCTGATGAATATCATCTGGATATGGACCGGGTGGTGATCATGGGTTCGTCCGCAGGTGCGATCATGACAAGTCAGCTGGGAAGCATTATTACCAATCCGGATTATGCTGAAGCCTTGGGCATTTCACCTGTGCTGAAGCCGGAACAGATCAAGGCAGTTGTGCTCGATGATGCGCCTCTTGTTTATGATAAATTTTCTTTGGGTACCAAGGTGCTTGTAGGAAACTATGTGAAGGGCTCCATCTTCCTCAGCCGTGAGGAAGTTAAAAAGTATAACAACATAGTTTGGGTCGATTCAAACTATCCTGATGCGTTTCTGCTGGGCAGCGAGTATTATGCGGATATGCGAGCGATGGACTCCGCATTAACCGGTGCAGAAGTGGAACACGTTTTAGTTGATCCGCTGGCCGAACGGAATCTCCAAATGCAGCATTGCTTTGTTGCTTCGGAACGCGAAAACGAGGTGGCAAAAGACGCCTTTGACAGGATGATTGCATTCCTAAAAAGTCATGTTTGATTTCTCGCCATACTGTTGATATCATTATACCAACAATCTCATAAAATGAAATAAACCAGGAGTCATCCTCTTGACTCCTGGTTTATGATGGGGAAAATGCACTCGATAACACAAAATAGCAAAATATCTTTTTTGGTGCAACGTGCCAGATTGGGCCAAACGGAGACATATGACGATATATGCGTAGTCCCTCCCCCGCGGCGGTCTTTCCTTTTTTGGAGCTCTCCCTTCGCCCGGAGGAATCGTTCTAACAGATAGCCGGACGCGCAGAGAACCGCTGGCGGTGCACGGAAAGGCCGGATCCTGTACGTGCTCTGGCAAGAGGACGGCATTCCCATCAAGGTGCTGTCGGATCGTTGCGGGCTTGCCATCACTTCCCTGACCACCATGCTGGAACGCATGGAGCATCAAGGGTTAATTCAGCGAGTACAGGACGCGGCGGCCCACGCGGAAGCAGGGGATCGTGCCCTGCGCCGCCGTGCGGTACAGCGTTGCGCGCGAGACGGGCAGCACGGCGAGGACGTCGGCAGCACAGCAGATCTCCGGCAGGCTTTCCGGTTGTTCGTATGTATGGTCGGCATTTGGCATGATGCTTCCCCCTTTCGCTGCGGGCATCATAACAGGCAAACCGGACATTACCTTTCCGGTTTGCAAAAAAATTTTTGCGGTGCTGATGACGGTATTATAGCGGGTCGAGGGGCAAAAGAATTATCACGGACGATAAGATTGCACCGCAAAATTATCGTTTGTGATAAGAATTGTTACCGTGCCAAAGGATCGGCTATTTGCGAGCGCAATGAAACATCGCTTCATCCAAGACGCCGACGCGCATCTCCGCCCAGGCATACTGGCTCATGTATTCGCCGCGGTAGCGCCCGGACGCCTGCGCGTCCCGTTCCAGCGCGAGATAGTAGTCGCAGGGAATCCGATCGGGAACCACAGCGTAGGAATCCCGCCTTTGCACAAAGACGTCGCCGCAGCCAAGCGCCTCCAGACGGCTTCGCAGCTCATGGACGATCAGAGCAAAATACTTCCGCTGTTTTTCGCTGTCGTTTGCTTCATCCCGCCAGAGGACAGCGCGCAGCTCCGCGTTGCTGGCGGATGCGCCGCATCGGTCGATCAGGTAGGCAAACAGCTCCTTTGCTTTGGATCGGCCGAACTTGACTGCCTCTCCGTCATAAAACACCTCAAAGCTGCCGAAGCACTGCACAAACAGGCCTTTGCGCTCCTTTCGAATGGGATTGCGCAGGTTGGCGAGCGCGCGGCGCACTTCGTCGCGCCGCGCGGGTTTCAGAATGTAATCGCTCACATAGAGGTGCATTGCATCCAGCGCATACTGCGGATACGCCGTCACCATGACGATATTGAGCAGCGGGCAGAGCTGCTTGAGTTCCTTTGCAAGCGTCAGGCCGTCCTTGTCCGGCATGGTAATGTCGAGGAACGCCACGTCAAACGCTTGCTTCCGGCAGGAGGCGAGGGCTTTTTTCGCTCCGTCTGCCGTTTCGACGGTTGCCTCCGGCGCCGCGTCGCGCAGCACCCTCGCAAGGTCCCGGAGTGCGGTCACCTCGTCGTCCACGATCAGGATATTCATTCGGCTCCGCCTCCTTTGCTGCTTCCCGACGAACACGGGATGCTCACGCGCGCCAGCGTCCCCTTGCCCGGTTCGCTTTCGACCGCGAGCGTTCCGCCGCACATCAGCGCAAGGCGCTCTTTGAGATTTTTCAGTCCGATATGCCCCTGCATCTCCGCGCCGCTTTGCGCCTGCTCCAATATCGCCGTGTCGAAACCCCTGCCGTTGTCCCGCACCTCAATGATGTGCGCGTTCTTTGCCCGATAGATCTTGATCGTCAGCGTCCCTCGACCTTCCTCCGCTCCGCGGATGCCGTGGCGCACGGCGTTCTCCGCGAGAATCTGCACCGTAAAGGGCGGCAGCAGAAAATCGACGTCCTCCAAGTCCGTGACGACCGTGAGCTTGTCCCCAAACCGTTCCTTTTCCATATACAGGTAGTTGTTCACTGTCTCGAGCTCCCGCGCAGCGGGGATGCAGTCCGTGCAATCCAGCACGTCGATGCTGCCCCGCAGGAAGAGTGCAAAGTGATCCAGTACGTCCTCCGCCTTTCTCGGCTCGTCCAGATAGGACCGGATCGCTGTGAGGCTGTTGTAGATAAAGTGCGGCCGGATCTGTGACATCATTGTCCGGATGCGCTGCTGTGCCTTCAGATCCTCCTCGTGCTCACGCACAAACTGCAAATGCAGCCAGATATAGTTGAACACGCAGGCGCTGACCGCGGCCGCGGACGATAGATCGATCCTGCTCCGCCCTACCCCAAAAGTGTCCACCAGAGTGCCGGCAAAGATACAGACAACGGTTGCGACAGGAAACAGGTTTTCCATCTGCCGGCTGCTCTTAAACTTTTGCAGGGCGATACAGAGATACCAGACCAACAGGACAATACTCACAATATGACAGGTGAAGCCCAGCGGTCCGCGAATGTAATAATTGTCGGGTGTGATCGTAAACGCAATGTCGGAAAAGAACGCGGTCAGAAATACAGCGGCGTTGATACCCGCAAGGAGCCACGGCCTTCTGTCACGCTTGATGACCTGCATGAACAAAATGATGACGATGGGGCGCGCAGCGTATTGATAGACAGACGCGGCAGTTCTGGCGAAGACGATCCCCATTTCTTCAAACATATCGTTCGCCTGTTCAACGATCACAATGCTCGCGACAAGGAGAACGCTGAACAGGATGAGACGTTTGTGGCGCTTGCCGATGTAGGGATCGATCCGCAATGCAAACAGCAGCCCGCCCAGCTGCAAGAACAGGGCGGTATTCGCCACCGCCAGCGTATGGGTTTCCGTGCTCAACATGCGCTCACTCCTCAGCTTCCCGGCTTCGCGCCGCCGCAGCGTGTTTATCGCAATGATTATAGCACCTGACCGCTTGAAGTCAAGAAATTGGATTTTTCGCCAAAACTGTAATAGTGGTGTAATAGTCGGTGTGATACACTCCTAAAGAATATGTATAGACTGCGGGGATTTTCGGGTTTCACCCGTTGATCGAAGCGGCAAAGGAGGTGCCAGTCATGATGAACGCGGAGCTGAATACCTCTGTGGTCGACTATTCGTGGAAGGCATACGCTGGGAGCATGCGACTTAACAAAGGAGGGGAATAGACGGTATGAGGAGAACTGCGCCTTTCATTGCGGTGATGCTGGCGGTTTCCCTGCTTTGCGGCTGCGGCGGAGACATCGGCAGTCATCCGCCGCAGCCGCCCGCATCTCCCACCGAACCTGCGGAAGAAGCCGTGATGCCTCTGGAACTGAATTACGCAAGCGGCACGGTCCTGCGTATGGCGACGGGCTATAACTCTCCGCAGACGGGACTGAGCTTTGACGCGGATACCGCGGGCGATGGCGTTACCCTCGCGGACGGCGTCACCTACCATGACGGCGATCTCAAGCCGACCTGGGTCGAGGTCGAAAAACGCTTAAACATCGCCATCGAGGACAAATACCAGGGCAACAGCGCGGGGAAAGAGCTTGCCTATTGGGCGGAGCGCATGGACGAAATCGACCTTGTCAGCGGCAGCGCGGACAGCCTGACCAAAGCCGGAGAGGCGGGCAAGCTGGTCAATATCGCCGAGTATCTCGACATCATGCCGAATTTCAAGGCATTTTTGGAGGACAATCCCGTCGTCCGCTTGTCCATCACGGGCAACACCGACATCGGCGCTTTTTACTTCGCGCCGTATTTCGACGGAATCGAAGATATTGAGCGAATGCCGCTGATGCGCGTTGACTGGGTGGAAAAGCTGCTCGACGGCGACGGAGTGTTTTCCGCCCCGGAGAGCAAAAAGATCGGTGAAACTTATTACCGCCCCTACATGCCGACCTCCGGCAAGATCATGGTTGACATTGTGAAGCCGGACGGAACAGATACGGATATCCTCGTCAAGAATTATGACGCCGCGGGCAATATCATTCAGAATATGAACGCCGCAGGGCAGATATCCGGCGTCTTCGCGGTCAATATGCTCCGCAATTACATCGATAAGGCGTATGGCGGGTACTACGGCACGAAGCGCTCCGATCTGTTTGTCGGGCAGAACGCCGCGTGGGACGCGGATGAGCTGGTCGCGCTGCTGCGCTGCGTCGTCGCCAATCCGCAGACGCTCAACGGGACGGATTCCGTTCAGGGCCTCTTTACCCGCGAGGACGGAAACAACCAGCGCCGCTGTGACATGTTCCGCTTTGCCGGGCAGCTCTTCGGCGTGCGCGGCCTCGAATCCCGGCAGGGTTATCTCTATCTCGATTCCTCCGGCAAGCTGCACGACGCACGGCAGGAGCCCGATACCTACCGCTCGCTTGACCGGATGCACGATATGGCGCGGGAGGGGCTGATCTCCGAGTCCTTCCTGAACGGAGAAGAGATGACAAGCGCGGAAATGTTGGAGCGCGACCTTGGCTTTATGCACTATGACTTCAATCAGACGCAAACCGTCTACAACCGGACAAAGCTGCAAACCGACGAGGGCGAGCGGTATATGGCGGTGATGCCGCCCGTCGCCTGCTGGCAGGACGGAACGCGAGGAGACAAATATATGCACTTTACCGAGTCCTGGCGCAGCGTAAAGCCGACCGGGTGGGGCATTTCCGCCGCGGGCGTCGCGGGCGATCCCGACAAGCTATGCGCCGCGCTCAAGCTCATAGATTACGCGTACGGCAAGGAGGGCGCGATCCTCATGTCCTATGGGCCGGACGCTTTTATCAAAACAAACGCCGACGGCAGCTATGCGACGTTTTCCTTTAACGGCGAGGAAATGCCGAAGATCGCGGAAGCAGCCTACGCCGAGCTGTGGGAAAAATCCGGCGGCAACTATACCGATTACGCGCGCCGCTATCTGGGCTCGACGCTCGGCTTCGTCAAATGTCAGGCGTTTGAGTATCAATGTCTGGACGAGATTGGCAAGGAGGGTGTCGACCACATTTCCTGCGCGATTGCACTCGGCGTGATCCGGCATCCCGAGTTGGAGCTTGCTGAGAACGGTTGGTACGTCTCCATGCCGACGGTTTTCCCCGTCACAAGCCGGGAAGCGGATCTGCTCAGTATTAACGCGGAGCTGGAGGGGTCTTTTTCAACGGGCAAGGGCGAGCACAACCTGCTTGTCGACGCGATCGTCGACGGCAGCGGCACTCCCGGCACCAACGCGGCAGAGCGTTACGCGACGTGGGTGCGTGACGATATGGGCTGCCGGGAGTATTTAGAGGTCATGCAGAGCGCGTGGGAGCGGCTGCTCGCGTGCTATTCGCGGTAAGCTGCGATACACAAATAGCGAAAAGGAGAAAGAGCATGCAGGGGATAGAGAAGAAGCTGTATGGACTGCATTTAGATCGCGTCAGGCTGACGCGCAACATCATCATCGTCTGCGGCATTGCGCTGAATCTCATATTGTCGGTGGCGACGCGCCTGTTTGGGCTGCCGCTGTACCTCGACACCATCGGCACGCTCGTCGTGGCGTGGGAGTGCGGCCCGCTTGCCTCGATCCTGACGGCGCTTGCGTCCAATCTGCTGTGCCTGCCGTTCAGCAGGATGTCCGTCTATTTTATGACAGTCAATATCTGCGTCGCCATCAGCGCCTCGCGGATGTTCTATCGGAATGTATTTCGGCGCAAGGGCGGCTTTGCCCTTTTTGCCCTGACGCTTTCCCTTGTCAGCGGCGTTCTCGGCGGGCTGGTCGCGTGGAGCCTGAACACCGTGATCAGCGTGGATTTCGTCTCTGTTCCCCTTGTGGATCGGATCGTCAATCTCTCTCCGATCGGAAAGTTCCCTGCCCTGCTGCTGATGAACCTTGCTCTCAACCTTGTCGATAAGTTCGTCACAACCGGCGCGGTGCTGCTGATCGTGCGCGCCCTTCCGGCGCACATCCGCGAAGATATCCGCAGTATTAACAGCATGGACGATCCCGACCGCTTTGACATAAATCGCGAGCATCGACGCCTTCTGGCGATGCTGACTGTGCTGGCCATCGCGCTCGTGGGCGCCTGCGCGTGGATCAGTGTCGTGCTCTACACCCAAAACGCAAGGGAGGAACGCGCAGCGGTAGCAAAGGGCGCGGCGCAGCAGGTTGTGAACGCTGTCGATCCGCGGCTGGTCGACGTCTATCTGGAGCGCGGCTACAGCGCGCAGAGCTACGCGGACGTGAAGCATATCCTGCAAGGAATACGGGACAATACGCCGGACCTTGAATATGTCTATGTCTACAAGATACTGGAAGACGGCTGCCATGTGGTGTTTGACACCGTGCCGCCCGGAGATACGGAGGACGAGCAGGGATCGGTCATTTCTTTCGACCCGTCATTTGATCCATATCTTCCGACGCTGCTTGCGGGCGGAGAAATCGAGCCGCTGGAAAGCAACGACTCCTACGGCTGGCTGCTCACGGTGTATCAGCCCATCCGTGACGCGGCGGGACGCTGCGTCGCCTACGCGGGCGTGGACGTTTCGATGGAGGCGCTCAACGATTACGTCAAAGACTTCCTGCTGCGCGTCCTTCTGATCGCCTCCGGATTCCTTGTTCTTTCGCTCGCCGTGGGCATGCGGGTATCCGACAGCTATCATGGTGTTATCAGACGCCAGTACGCGCAGATCAAGGAAGCCAAGGAGGAGGCGGAGTACGCGAATCAGGCGAAATCCCACTTCCTCGCCAATATGTCGCATGAGATCCGAACGCCCATCAACGCGGTGCTCGGCATGAACGAAATGGTGCTGCGCGAAAGCGATGATCCGGATATCCTCATGTACTCCGAAAAAATCAAAACAGCGGGCAGTACGCTGCTCGGTATCATCAACGACATTCTTGACTTCTCCAAGATCGAGGCGGGCAAGATGGAGATCATTCCCGTCGATTACGACCTCTCCTCCGTCATCAACGACCTTGTCAGCATGATCCAGAAGCGGGCGGATGACAAGGAACTTCTGCTCAAGCTGGACTTCGACGAGGAGACGCCCAAACTGCTTCACGGCGACGAGGTGCGTATCAAGCAGGTCATTACGAACATCCTCACCAATGCCGTGAAGTACACGGAAAAGGGCAGCGTGACCTTCCACATCGGCTACGAGCGCATCCCCGATGAGCCAGAAAACGTGTATCTGGACGTCTCGATCCGGGACACCGGCATCGGCATCAAGCCGGAGGACATGGAAAAGCTTTTTTCGGAGTTTGAGCGCATCGAGGAAAAACGCAACCGCAACATCGAGGGCACCGGCCTCGGCATGAATATCACGCAGCGGCTTTTGGAGATGATGGACAGCCGATTGAAGGTGGATAGCGTTTACGGCGAGGGCTCGACGTTCTCGTTTCGGCTGAAACAGGCGGTCGTCCAATGGGAGGCGCTTGGCGATTATGAGGCCGCCTACCGCGCCTCGCTTGCAAGCCGCAAAAAGTACAAGGAGAAGTTCACCGCGCCCGACGCCGCAGTTTTGGTGGTCGACGATACGCCGATGAATCTTGAAGTCCTCAAGAGCCTCCTCAAGCGCACCGGCATACAGATCGACACGGCGGCGAGCGGCAACGATGGACTTGCGCTCGCGCGCGGAAAAAAATATGACCTGATCTTCCTCGACCACATGATGCCGGATAAGGACGGCGTCGAAACGCTCCACGAGCTGCGCGCCGAGGCGGACAATCCCAACCTGCAAACGCCGACGGTCTGCCTGACTGCGAACGCAATATCCGGCGCGCGGGAGCAGTATCTGGCCGTGGGCTTTGACGACTACCTGACCAAGCCCATCGACGCCGACCGGCTGGAAGAGATGCTGATGCAGTATCTTCCGAAAGAGAAGCTGCATCAAACGGACTCGGACGAAGCGGATGCAGAGCCGGCCTCTTCCGGCATACCGGACTGGCTGCGCGGGATCGACGGTCTTGACGCCGAGCAGGGGCTTTCTCATTGCGGCTCGGAGGAAACCTATCTCGATACGCTGACCATTTACGGAAAGAACGCCCCGGCCTCGGCGGACGAGATCGAAAGTCTGTGGCGCGCGGGCGACCTCGCAAACACCACGGTCAAGGTCCACGCCATCAAGAGCCTGTCGCGTGCCATCGGTGCGGAGGGCATCGGCGCGCTCGCTGAAAAGCTGGAGTTTGCGGGTAAGGCGGGCGACGCCGACGCGGTCGGCGCGGAACTGGGCGATCTTCTTGCGCGCATCCGCGCGCTGTGCGTATCGCTCGCGCCGCTGTGCGGCGGCGACGAAGCGGCGGAGGACGAAACGCTGCCTCTCATTTCCGACGACGAGCTAAGCGAGGCGTATGAGGAGCTGCGCGGCTTTGCGGCGAGTATGGACGCGCAAAGCGCGGCGTATGTCTTTGATTTCCTTGCGGGCTACCGTCTCCCGCAGGACGAACGGGAGCGCGTAAAAAAGGTGAAGCGCGCCATCGACGCCTTTGAATGGGAGCAGGTCGAAGAGCTGCTGAAGCCGTAGGGCTGTCGGGATCGATCGGGCAGAGCCTCTGAGAGAAAAAGCCGTAGGAATGCCGCGGCAGATCGAGGGATGAACATGGAACAAAAGGGCCTGATTTACACAAACGAAAAATGTATCGGCTGCAATAAGTGCGTAAAGGTATGCACCTCTCCGGGGGCAAGCTATCTGTCTATCAACAGAGAATCCACCGCGGTGCATATCGACGCCGCGCGCTGCATTTCCTGCGGGGCATGCTTCGCAGAATGTGAGCATGGCGCGAGAGATTACAAGGATGATACGGCGGCGTTTTTTGAGGATCTTCATAACGGAGAGCCGATCACGCTTCTCATCGCGCCTTCGTTTCTAACGGCGTACCCGAAGGAATATGCCTCGATCCTGGGCGGACTCAAGGCGCTGGGCGTGCGGCGGCTGATCCCTGTGTCCTTTGGCGCGGACATCTGCACCTGGGCTTATTTGAAGTACATCAGGGAGGAGAATTTCCGGGGCGGTATTTCCTCGACCTGCCCGGTGGTCGTGTCCTACATTGAGCATTGCCAGCCACAGTTGATCCCGCTGCTTATGCCCGTGCAAAGCCCGCTGTTGTGCGCGGCGACCTACTGCCGGGAGGAGCTTGGCATCACGGATCGGCTCGCCTTTCTCGGCCCCTGCATCGGCAAAAAGCTGGAAACCGAGGAATACGGCAAAAGCCCGATCCGCTACAACGTTACATTCCTCAAGCTGATGGAGCATGTGCGCCGCAACCGGATTTACGGCCCGGACGCTGAAAGCGAGATCGAATACGGTCTTGGTTCGTTCTATCCTGCGCCGGGCGGATTGGCGGAGAACATCCGCTGGTTTATGGGAGACGACGCAAAAATCCGTGTCGTTTCGGGCAAGACCTTCCTTTACAGATGGTTTGAGCGAAACAGCGAAGATCTGATCGCACGTAAAAACCCGTTTGTGCTGATCGACGCGCTGAACTGCCACGAAGGGTGCATTGAAGGTACCGCGTCAGAGGGAAATCGCTATAGAGAGGACGAGATGCTCTACACGCTCGAGACGATCAGGTCCGACAGCAAGCGAAGCGGCTCAGATTCCCCGTGGAGCGCGGCGCTGACGCCGGAGGAGCGTTGGAAGAAGCTCGACGAGCAGTTTGCGCATCTGAAGCTCTCTCATTATCTGCGCGGCTTTACCGACCGCAGTGCCAACTGCCGGCTCCGCATCCCCAGCGAGGCGGAAGCGGATGAGATCTTCAACTCCATGCACAAGACCACGGAGGAGTCCCGCCGGATCGACTGCTCGACCTGCGGCTATCGCACCTGTCAAGAGATGATGGTCGCCATCTACAACGGCTTTAACAACCGGAGAAGCTGCATCTACTACGAAAAAGAAGAGGCGCTGCGATATGCGCAAGCCAAGAAGGAAAAGGAGGAGGCGGAGTACGCGAATCAGGCGAAATCCCACTTCCTCGCCAATATGTCGCATGAGATCCGGACGCCGATCAACGCGGTGCTCGGCATGAACGAGATGATATTGCGCGAGAGCGACGACGAAAATGTCCTCGCCTATTCCGAGAGCATCCGGACGGCGGGCAATACGCTGCTGGGCCTTGTCAACGACATCCTCGACTTTTCCAAGATCGAGGCGGGCAAAATGGAGATCATCCCCGTCGATTATGACCTCTCCTCGGTCATCAATGACCTTGTGAACATGGTGCAGACCCGCGCGGACGACAAGGGACTTGTGTTAAAACTTGACTTTGACCGCGATACGCCGAAGTTTCTCCATGGCGATGAGGTGCGTATCAAGCAGATCGTCACGAACATATTGACCAACGCCGTCAAGTACACAGAAAAAGGCAGCGTGACCTTTTCTGTGGGTTACGAGCGGGTGCCGGGCGACGATGAGGGCGTTTATCTGAACGTATCCGTTCGGGACACGGGCATCGGCATCAAGCCGGAGGACATGGAAAAGCTTTTTTCGGAGTTTGAGCGCATCGAGGAAAAACGCAACCGCACGATAGAGGGCACGGGCCTCGGCATGAATATCACGCAGCGGCTTTTGGAGATGATGGGCAGCCGATTGAAGGTGGATAGCGTTTACGGCGAGGGCTCGACGTTCTCGTTTCGCTTAGAGCAGCGCGTGGTCGAATGGAAGCCTCTCGGCAATTATGAGGAGTCCTACCGTGCCTCGCTCTCACAGCGAAAGAAAACCGAAGCGAAGTTCTCCGCGCCGGACGCCGCGGTGCTGGTGGTCGACGACACGCCGATGAACCTGATGGTCTTCAAGAGCCTCTTGAAGCGCACCGGCATACAGATCGACACGGCGACGAGCGGAGACGAGGGCCTGGCGCTTGCCCGTGGCAAGAGGTACGACATCATCTTCCTCGACCACATGATGCCGGAAAAGGACGGCGTTGAAACGCTCCACGAGCTGCGCGCCGAGGCGGACAATCCCAACCTGCAAACGCCGACGGTCTGCCTGACTGCAAACGCAATCTCCGGCGCGCGGGAGCACTATCTCGCGGCAGGCTTTGACGATTACCTTACTAAGCCCATCGACTCTGCGAAGCTCGAAGAGATGCTGATGCGGTATCTGCCGCAGGAAAAGCTGCGCGAGCCGGAAGGCGAGGAAAGCGGCGGCGATCCGCCCGCCCCCGGCATACCGGACTGGCTGCGCGGGATCGACGGCCTTGACGCCGGGCAGGGGCTTTCGCATTGCGGCTCGGAGGAAACCTATCTCGATACGCTGACCATTTACGGAAAGAACGCCCCGGCCTCGGCGGACGAGATCGAAAGTCTGTGGCGCGCGGGCGACCTCGCAAACACCACGGTCAAGGTCCACGCCATCAAGAGCCTGTCGCGTGCCATCGGTGCGGAGGGCATCGGCGCGCTCGCTGAAAAGCTGGAGTTTGCGGGTAAGGCGGGCGACGCCGACGCGGTCGGCGCGGAACTGGGCGATCTTCTTGCGCGCATCCGCGCGCTGTGCGTATCGCTCGCGCCGCTGTGCGGCGGCGATGAAGCGGCGGAGGACGAATCGCTGCCGCTCATTTCCGACGACGAGCTAAGCGAGGCGTATGAGGAGCTGCGCGGATTTGCCGCCGGCATGGACGCCCAAAGCGCGGCGTATGTCTTCGATTTTCTCGCGGGCTATCGTCTTCCGCAGGGCGAACGGGAGCGCGTAAAAAAGGTGAAGCGCGCCATCGACGCCTTTGAATGGGAGCAGGTCGGCGAGCTGCTGCAAAATGGAGAGTGAGAGAAATGTTTGAGTTTTTAAGAGCGCACCAACTGGATTTCATGCTCTCGTTGAGCAGCATCTGCGGTGTCATTACCTTTTTTGTCTGTATCAGCGGCTCGCTGCCCAAGAAGCGCAAGACCGCGCTGACGATCACCGAGGCCGGCGCCATGCTGCTGCTGATCTTCGACCGGCATGCCTATCACTGCCGCGGCGATACGAGCGAGCTTGGCTGGTGGATGGTTCGGATCTGCAACTTTTCTGTGTTCGCATTGACGCTTGCCATTGTTTGGGGGTTCAATCTGTATCTGTCGGATCTGTTCACCCGCGAGGGAGGGCTTCCGTCCGCTCCAAGACGGCTCAAGACCGTCAACTACATGTTGGCTGTCGGTGAGCTGCTGGTTGTGGCAAATCTGTTTGCAGGCTTTTACTATACGTTTGACGCAACCAATCACTATCAGCGCGCCGCGCTCTTTCCCGTCTGTTACGCTATCCCGCTTTTGGCGCTTCTGCTCCAGCTCTCTGCCATCATACGATTCGGTCGGCCCATCGGCTGGATGATGCGCCTGCCGCTGCTGCTGTTCACGATCGTACCGTTTTTTGTGTCCATCCTGCAATTCTTCGCATACGGCCTGTCTCTCACCAACATGTCGATCGTCGGCATGGTCATCCTGCTGTATGTTTTCGTGCTTTTGGATATGAACGCGGCAAAGGAGGCCAAGGAGGAGGCGGAGTACGAGAATCAGGCAAAGTCCCACTTTCTCGCCAATATGTCGCACGAGATCCGGACGCCGATCAACGCGGTGCTCGGCATGAACGAAATGGTTCTGCGCGAAAGCGACGATCCGAATATCCTCATGTACTCCGAAAACATCAAAACAGCGGGCAACACGCTGCTGGGCCTCATCAACGATATCCTCGACTTTTCCAAGATCGAAGCGGGCAAAATGGAGATCATTCCCGTGGATTACGACCTCTCCGTCGTGCTCAACGATCTGGTCAACATGATCCAGACCCGCGCGGAGAGCAAGGGCTTGCAGCTCAAACTGGACTTCGATGAGACGACGCCAAAGTTTTTGAGCGGCGACGAGGTGCGCATCAAGCAGGTCATTACCAATATCCTGACCAACGCCGTCAAGTACACGGAAAAAGGCAGCGTTACATTCCGCCTCGGCTGCGAGCGTATCCCCGACGAGCCTGAGAGTGTCTATCTGAACGTCTCGATCCGGGACACCGGCATCGGCATCAAGCCGGAGGACATGGAAAAGCTGTTTTCCAAGTTCGTGCGTATCGAAGAAAAGCGCAACCGAAGCATCGAGGGCACCGGCCTCGGCATGAACATCACCAAGGGCCTGCTGGAGATGATGGACAGCCGCCTGGAGGTGGAGAGCGTCTACGGCGAGGGCTCGACGTTCTCATTCCGGCTCAGGCAGAAGGTCGTCAAGTGGGACGCGCTCGGCAACTACGAAACATCCTACCGCGCTTCGGTCGCAGGCCGCAAGAAGTATAAAGAAAAATTCACCGCGCCGGACGCTGCGGTGCTGGTGGTCGACGACACGGCGATGAACCTCACGGTGTTCAAGAGCCTTCTCAAGCGCACCGGCATACAGATCGACACGGCGGCGAGCGGCGACGACGGCCTTGCCCTTGCGCGCGGCAAGAAATATGACATCATCTTTCTTGACCACATGATGCCGGAAAAGGACGGCGTTGAAACGCTGCAAGAGCTGCGCGCCGAAGCGGACAACCCCAATCTGCAAACGCCGACGATCTGCCTGACGGCGAACGCGATCTCCGGCGCGCGGGAGCAATACCTCGCCGCGGGCTTTGACGATTATCTGACGAAGCCCATCGACTCCGGCAAGCTGGAGGAGATGCTGGTACGGTATCTGCCGCAGGGAAAGCTGAAGGCTCCGGCGGAGAAAACGGCTTCCGCCCCCTTGCAGCTGTCCGAAACGCCGACGATCCTCATCGCGGATGACGACAAGGCGATCTGCGCGCTCGCCGCAAACATACTCGGCAAGAGCTTCCGCGTTGAATCCTGCAACAGCGGCGCGGAAACGCCGAGCAGGGCGGCGGCGCTGCAGCCCGATCTCATATTGCTGGACATCAACCTTGGGGACATGAACGGCTTTGACGTTTTGCGCACACTGCGCCAAACGAGCGCGACCAGCGAGATCCCCGTCGTGTTCCTCACCGGCGCGAGCGACGAGGAGTCAGAGATCAGGGGCTTTCGCGCCGGCGCGGCGGACTTCGTGCGCAAGCCCTTCGTGCCGGAGGTGCTGCTGCGACGCACCGCGCGCATCATTGCGCTTGACCATCTGCAGCGCAATCTTCGCAGCGAGGTCAAGCACCAGACGCTACGTGCCGAGCATCTGACGCATCAAATGATGCTCGCGCTTTCCAAGGCGGTCGACGCCAAGGACCACTACACCAGCGGTCACTCCGAGCGCGTCGCCACCTATTCCGCTGAGATTGCGCGGCGCATGGGCAAGAGCCAGACCGAGCAGGAACACATCTACGAGATGGGCCTGCTGCATGACATCGGCAAGATTGGCGTGCCCGAAGAAATCATCAACAAGACCTCACGCCTGACGGACCCGGAATTTGAACGGATCACGCGCCACACGGTGGTCGGCAGCGAGATACTGCACCTCATCACGGAGATGCCGGAGCTTTCCGCAGGTGCGCGTTCCCATCACGAGCGCTACGACGGCAAGGGCTATCCCGACGGCCTCAAGGGAAAAGACATCCCCGAAGCGGCGCGCATCATCTGCGTTGCGGATTGCTACGACGCCATGACCTCGACACGCACCTATTCCGCGCCGAAGCCGCAGGAAACGGTGCGCGCGGAGTTCGAGCGCTGCGCCGGGACGCAGTTCGACCCCGAGATCGCAAAGGTGATGCTCGCCATGATCGACGAGGATGCGGACTATCTGATGAACGAGCGCACGGCAGACATTCACATCTGGAAAGGCAGAGATCGCCTGTGGACGCTCACGGAAACGCAGGCGGAGGCGATACAGACTCCCGCCCCGGAGGAAGAGGTTGAGCCGGAAGTCGAGCTGCCGGATTGGCTGCGGGAGATCGACGAGATCAGCGTTGACGTCGGTATGCGCTATTGCGGCTCGGCGGAAACCTATCTCGATACCCTAACGATCTACGGAAAGAACGCACCTGCCTCGGCGGACGAAATCGAAAGTCTGTGGCGCGCGGGCGACCTTGCCAATACCACGGTCAAGGTCCACGCCATCAAGAGCCTGTCGCGCTCCATCGGCGCGGAGGGCATCGGCGCGCTCGCGGAAAAGCTGGAGCTTGCGGGCAAGGCGGGCGACGCCGGTACAGTCGGCGCTGAGCTTCCCGAGCTGCTCGCACGCATCCGCGCGACGTGCGCTGCGCTCGCACCGCTGTGCGCAAGCGGCGAAGCGGCGGAGGACGAGTCGCTGCCGCTCATTTCCGACGACGAGCTGCAAGAGGCGTATGAGGAGCTGCGCGGCTTTGCCGTCGGCATGGACGCCCAAAGCGCGGCGTATGTCTTTGATTTTCTCATGGGATATCGCCTCCCGCAAGGCGAGCGGGAGCGCGTAAACAAAATAAAGCACGCCATCGACGCCTTTGAATGGGAACAAGTAACCGAATTACTGAAATAGGAGGACAGAAAAAATGGCTGGAAAGGTACTGCTGGTCAACCACGGCAACGCCCTGATGGCGAACACGCTGAAGAATCTGCTCAAGGAAATGGAGATCGAGACCGTCCACGTTGAGCCAGACATGAACAAAGCGGCGCAGGAGATCGACAGCGCGGACGCGGTTATGATCTTCGCCGGCGATTTTATCTACGATTCCCCGGAGCTGCTGGTCTATCTCAAGGATGCCTGCTTTGGTGAGAACAGGCCGCTGTGTATCATGGGCAACGAGAAGGAAATCGACGAGATCGAAGGGTCGATCCCCAAGACCATGATCGCCCATGAGTTCCAGCGCCCCGTCGATGTGAAAAGCATCTCCGCCGCGCTCTGCCAGCTCGTCCACGCCGGCGAATCGCGCAAACAGGAAAAGCACATCATGCTGGTGGACGATGATACGCTGTTTTTGCAGGCAATGCAGAATTGGCTCGGCACCAGATACAAGGTCACCGCCACAAAGTCGGGGATGCAGGCGATTACCTACATTGCCAACAACAGGCCAGACCTCATCCTTCTGGACTACGATATGCCGATCACTTCGGGACCGCAGGTGCTCGAGATGATCCGCAGCGAGCCGAAATCGGCGGACATCCCGGTCATCTTCCTCACCGGCAGGAACGACCGTGAGAGCGTGATGAAGGTCATGCAGCTAAAACCGGACGGCTACCTGCTCAAATCCATGACGAAAGAAAACATCGTCGCCTCGGTAGACAAGTTCTTTGAGACGAGAAAGTGGGAGAATCTATATAACTAAGGTTCAACTGAAAGGATCGTGAAAAATATGAAAAGCAGCAAGAAATCTGTTTTGAGCATCGTGCTTGCTGCGGTAATGGCGCTTTCCCTCGCGGCGTGCGGCGCGAAAGAGACGGGGGGCGTCGCCATTTCGGGCGAAAGCCTCGACGTCAACGGCATTGCGCTGCGCCCAAGCGGGGAGGCCGGAGTGATCTGCGAGAACAACGGTTTCAGGCTGGTGATCCCTCTGGAATATAATGAGCTGCTGAACGTCACCCCCGGAACGGACGGCGACGAAAACGGCGTATTATTTGCCGTGGCGGAGAAGGCGTCCGTCGAGGCGGCGGAGAATCAGGGACTGGACGGCGACGGGTACGGCGAGCTGTTTGCCATCGGCCGCATCAGCACGGACGAGCTGAACAAGCGCCGCTGCTACGATATGTCCTGGCAGGAGGTTTTTGCGGAGGACGCCGACGGCAACTGCTACATGTTCTATCATCCCACGGACGTTCGCTTCTATCGCGAGACTACCGAGCAGATGACCGCGGATCAGGAGCAGTGGACGATGCTCAACGGATGGGCATGGGAAAAGGCATGTGCGAGCTTTATCGCCGAGAACAGCGGCCTTACCGCGCTCTCCTACGGAAACAGCCCTCTTGATATGTATCTTGCCCGCGCGGCGTATCAGCATGGCACACATTATACGCTCGGCACGCCGGAGTTCGGAGAGGTGGAGCCGGGCGATGGCGAGAGCACAAGGACGTATGTTGAGCGTCTGACGCGCAACGCGACGCTTACGCTCGCCGACGACAGCGAAACACCGGACGGAGAATATGTAGCCCTCAGTTTTCCGGACGAAGACCACCGCTTTGACTTCTTCCTCGCCCCCGGCGGCGAAAACTATGTCCGCGATACTTGGGACGGCGGCGAAAGCCAACAGCTTTTCAAGGCTGTCTATGCCGACGGCACGACCAAGGCGAGTGAGATCGTGATGGAGTGGTATGAGGAATCGCTTGCTGTGAGCGACGCTGACGCCGATAACGGTTCTTCCGCTTACGTTCCGGACGACCTGATCGGCACATGGGCCGAGAAGTATGCGCACCGCGGCGTCATCACCATTGCCAAGGGCACCGATGGCAAGTACGACGTGCTGGTCGAATGGAGCGCCAGCGCTTACCAGCGCGGTATTTGGGAAATGACGGCCGAACCGTTCGGCGAGGGCGGCGAGATCGCCTATGAAAACGGCAAGTATCTGGTTCGCACCTTCACCTCGGACACCGAGTACACCGACGAGGTACAGTACGAGAACGGCACAGGCACATTCTATCTCAACAGCGCCGGCGAAGTCATGTGGCAGGACAACACCTCCGGCGCCGGCGACGACAGCGTTTTCGTCAACGCGGGATGATAGGTAATATACATAGATTGATATGTTTAATACATCTTTTTTTTACATCGTTGCAGAGGTAAACGGTGCATTGCGCTATGTTACGCACGACGGGAGTTATAGCGACGATGAGGTATCGTTGATTCTGCGCCGTGCGGGGGATTGCCGTGCAAAAAGAAATAGCGGCGCAACTGCGATAATCTATCCGATTCAATCGGACAAAACGGCGCTTCGCAGACAGCGTTTCCGGCGTAGTTGGCTGACGGCGGCGCGGACAGCTTCTTCGCCGAACAAGGGTGTCACATTGACACCCTGGCGCCACACGGGGCGCCGTATTGTTCCTATCGTTCATTTCCGCCTCTCGTGTGCTTTTTGCGCTTCAGCGACGCGATAATCTCGTTGACGCTGCTCTCATTCACCGCGCCGGGATATCTTCCCTCGAACTCAATCAGCTCCGATTTTGCCTCTCGTTCACCCGCCGCGACCTCCGCGTACAGTTCTGCGGGGCTGCCGCTCGCCAT
>SVKM01000024.1 GCA_015068465.1 Oscillospiraceae bacterium
GCGGACTGGCTGCGACGCGGCTCGGTGGACTGCGGCTTTCTCGCGCTGCCGGCTCCCCCGGACTTCGACGCGCGCTTTTTGCTGCGCGACTCCTTCGTGGCGATCCTGCCCGAGGATCACCCGATGGCAAACGCGCCCTGCTTCCCGGTGAGCCGGCTCACGCAGGAGGATTTCGTCAAGCTCAACGAAAGCCCCGACTATGAGCTCGACCGCTTTCTCGACACCCTGCCCGAAAAGCCGCGCGTGACCTACGAGGCGACGAGCGACTTCGCCCTGCTCGCGATGGTCGAGCGCGGACTGGGCGTGAGCGTCGTACACGACCTGATGCTGCACCCGCGGCGCTACCGCGTCGCGCGCCTTCCGCTCGACGTCACGCAGTTCCGCGACGTCGGCATCGCGGTAAAGAAAAACGTCGTGCCCTCGTCGGTGACGCGGCTTTTTATCGAGCACGTGCTCTCGTGCAAAACGCAGCTGGACAACTACGCAGAGATGCAATAATAAAAGAAGGGCGGATCGCTCCGCCCTTCTCCGTTATTTGCTTCACAGCGCCGCCTTGATCGCGCGCAGCAGCTCGTCGTATTCCTCGAATGCCGGCAGCTGCGGGTAGTCGCGCTTGATCTGCTCCGTCGTGCGGAACAAAAAGCCCGCCTTGCTCGCCTGGATCATACCGAGGTCATTGAAGCTGTCGCCCGCGGCGATGGTCTCGAAGCCGATGCCCTGCAGAGCCTTGACGGTCGTGAGCTTCGACTGCTCGCAGCGCATCTTCACGCCCGTGAGCATTCCCTTTTCGTCGGTCTCCAGCGCGTTGCAGAAAATGGTCGGCCAGCCCAGCTTTCGCAGCAGCGGCTTGGCGAACTCCTCAAAGGTATCGGAGAGGATAACCGTCTGCGCCGTCGCGCGCAGCTCGTCGAGAAACTCCTTCGCGCCGGGCAGCGGGTCGATCTGCGCGATGACGTCCTGGATCTCCCGTAGCCCCAATCCGTGCTCCCGCAGGATGTCCATGCGAAAGCGCATGAGCTTGCCGTAATCCGGCTCGTCGCGCGTCGTGCGCCTGAGCTCGGGGATACCGCTGACGCGGGAGAATTCGATCCAGATCTCGGGCGTGATGACGCCCTCCATGTCGAGACAAACGATATTCATATCAGAACCATTCCTTTTGTGAAGCTTTGCTCAGCACATAGTCGAGCATCCCGTCGCGGTCGATGACGTCGCGGTGGCGCACTTCGCGCTCGCGCAAGCCCGCGAGGTTTTTCGGCACCGGCACGCCCGTTTCGTTGCGGACCTGTTCCATGACGTCGAACTCGTCGCCCTTCGCGCTGTGCCCCAGCCCCTCGAGCACCGCCGCCGGGAACTTGTACGGCGAGGCGGTGGAGAGGATGACGACCGGCGCGTGCACCGGGCACGCCGCCTTGTACTGCTGCGCCACGTCCCACGCGACCGCGGTGTGCGTGTCGCAGAGGTAGCCGTACTCGCGCCAGACGAGCCCGATGGCGTTTTTCGTGCCCGCGTCATCGCAGCAGCCCTGCCAGAACAACCCGTGGAGCTTTTCCAGCAGCTCCTTCGGCACCTCATAGGCGCCTTTTTCCTTCAGCTCCGCCATCAGGCGCTTCACCAGCGCCGCGTCGCCCGAGAGCAGGAACAGCAGGCGCTCCAAGTTGCTCGACACCAGAATGTCCATCGACGGCGAAACCGTCTTGTAGAACGGGCGGTTCTTGTCGTAGCGCCCCGTCGCGAGGAAATCGGTCAGCACGTTGTTGGCGTTCGAGGCGCACACGAGCTTCCCGACCGGAAGCCCCAGCTCCTTTGCGAAATACCCGGCGAGAATGTCGCCGAAGTTGCCCGTCGGCACGACGAAGTCGACCGGATCGCCGAGCCTGACCGCCCCCTCGTTCACGAGGTTGGCGTAAGCGCGGAAATAGTACACCACCTGCGGCGCGAGGCGCCCGATGTTGATGGAGTTCGCGGAGGAAAGCCGCACGCCTCTGCCGTCGAGGAGTTTTTCCTCCTCGACCGCGGCAAAGATGTTCTTCACGCCGGTCTGCGCGTCGTCGAAATTCCCGCGCACCGCGCAGACGCACACGTTCTTTCCCGCCTGCGTCGCCATCTGTGCCTTCTGCACGGGCGAAACGCCGCCGTCGGGATAAAAGACGATGATCTTCGTCCCCGGCACGTCGCAAAAGCCCTCCATCGCCGCCTTGCCGGTGTCGCCGCTTGTCGCGGTGAGGATCAGGATCTCGTCCGTCACGCCGCACTTTTCGCGCGCGGCGGTCATCAGCTGCGGCAGCATCGACAGCGCCACGTCCTTAAACGCGCTCGTGGGTCCCCGAAACAGCTCCAGCACCGTGTCGTCGCCGACGCGCACCGTCGGCGTCAGGTCTTCGGTCTCAAACTTGCCCGCATAGGCGCGCCGCACCAGCGCGCGCATCTCTTCTTTCGTAAAGGAAGGCAGCAGCGCCGTCAGGATCTCCGTCGCCATGCCCTGCGTGTCCAGCGCAAGCACATGTTTCCAATCCAGAGAGATTTCCCGCAGGGATGGCATACTATACAGGCCGCCGTCCGGCGCGAGTCCGGCAAGCACCGCCTCCGCGGCGCTTGCGCGCAGGGACGGGTCTCGGGTGCTTTGATACTCCATTGTGCAGAACCTCCAAGGTTTTCAGACGTTTTTTCACGAATTTTGTCATTTTTGCTTGACCCGTGAGGGATTGTTTTTTGACTGGCTCTATGTTATATTGTTTTCATGCAAAAGTCAAGTGTTTTTCTATCGCGTACACTTGTCGGTAAAATAGACAAAAGAACCGCTTTGGAAAGAGGGTATCCAACATGAATATCGCCCTGCTGGGCTTTGGTACCGTCGGCTCGCACTTCTACAAAATGGCACAGGAACACAGCGAATTGAACATCTCCGCCGTGCTCTCTCGCCGCCCCCGCCCCGAGCTGGCATGTACCGTGACCGCGGATTTTGACGAAATCGTGCGCGACGGGAGCATCGACACGGTCGTCGAGGTCATCGGCGGCGTCGAGCCGGCTTATTCCTATATCACAGCCGCGATGCGCGCGGGCAAGCACGTCGTCACCGCCAACAAGCAGCTCATGTGCGCGCATTACGAGGACCTGCTCTCTCTTGCGAAGGAGTGCGGCGTCCGCCTTCGCTGCACGGCGGCGGCGGGCGGCGGCATTCCGTGGCTCACCTCGCTCGCGCGCGTGGAAAAGATGGACGAAATCGACGCCGTCGAAGGTATTTTGAACGGCACGACGAACTTTATGCTCTCCGCCATGACCGCGAACGGCGCGGACTACGGCGCGGTGCTGCGCGAGGCGCAGGCGCTCGGCTACGCCGAGGCGGACCCGACGGCGGACGTCGAGGGGCTGGACGCGCGGCGCAAGCTCGTGCTGTCCGCAAACCTCGCCTTCGGCGTTTCGGTGCAGGAGGCGGATATTCCCTGCGTCGGCATCTCGCACATCACCGCCGCCGACATCGACAAGGCGAAGGAGTGGGGCTATACCTTTAAGTTGATCGCGCGTGCGGAACGCGCGCAGCGCGCCGGCGCCGTCGCCGCGTTCGTCTGCCCGACGCTCTTCCCCGTTTCCGCGCCCGAGGCGCACACCGACGGCACGGGCAACCTTGTTTCGCTCTACGCGCGGCGCATCGGCAAACAGAGCTTCTCCGGCGCGGGCGCGGGCGGCTTCCCCACCGCGTCCAATGTGCTCGCCGACTGCTTTGCCGTCATGGCGGGCTGCGAGAGCTATTACACCGACAAGGCGGCGCCCTGCGCGGTCGACAACAGCACCGCCGCTTCGCGCTGGCTGTTTCGCCGCAACGGACAGTACGAATTCGCGGAATGCTCCGCCGAGGAGGCGTTCGCACGCTGCGACGCCGACCTGCAAAGCGATCCCTGCGCGCTGCTCGCGCGCGTCGCGGACACCGATCAGAAAGAGGAATAAAACATGCTGAAAATAGTCAAGTTCGGCGGCTCGTCCTGCGCGGACGCCAAGCAGTTCGCCAAGGTCAAGCGCATCGTGCAGTCCGATCCCGCGCGCCGCATCGTGGTCGTCTCCGCGCCGGGAAAACGCTTCAAGGACGACCACAAGATCACGGACCTTCTCTATCTCTGTGCCGCGCACATCAAGTACGGCGTGGCGTGCGACGATATCTTCGGCATGATCCGCGGGCGCTACAGCGACATCGCGCGCGACTGCGCTCTGGACGTCGACCTGAGCGGCGAGTTCGACGCGCTCTGGGAACGCATGCAGAGCGGCATTTCCGCCGACGAGCTCGCCTCCCGCGGCGAATACTTCTCCGCAAAGCTCATGGCGGCGTACCTCGGCTTCGATTTCCTCGACGCGGCGCTGTGGATCAAGTTCCGCTTCGACGGCAGCGTGGACCGCGAGGCAAGCTACGAAGCGCTGCAGCGCGCCGCCGACGGGCACGGGGTCGTCATCCCCGGTTTCTACGGCGTCATGCCGGACGGACACATCCACACATTCTCCCGCGGCGGCAGCGACATCACCGGCGCGCTCGCGGCGGCGGCGCTGGACGCCGACGTCTACGAGAACTGGACGGACGTTTCGGGCATTCTGATGGCGGACCCGCGCATCGTCAAGGACCCCGCGCCGATCCGGCTTCTGACCTACAGCGAGCTGCGCGAGCTGAGCTACGTCGGCGCGCAGGTGCTCCACGAGGGCGCGGTCTATCCCGTGCGCGAAAAGGGCATCCCGCTGAACATCCGCAACACCAACGAGCCGGACCACCCCGGCACGATGATCCTGGAGAAGATCGACGACGAGCAGGACGGCGAGGACGATTCGTTCATCACCGGCATCGCCGGCAAGAAGGGCTTTTCGATCATCACCGTCGCCAAGACGGGGCTCTCCTCCGAGCACGGCGTGCTGCTGCAGATCATGGAGGTGCTGGAAAAGCACGAGATCAACGTCGAGTTCATTCTCTCCGGCATCGACACCGTTTCCCTGCTGGTCAACTCCGCTGAAGTCAGCAGCCGGCTGTATGAGGTGCTCGGCGAGTTGCAAAAGGGGCTCAAGCCGAATAGTATTACGGTGGCGGAGCATATCGCCGTCGTCGCCGCCGTCGGCAGAAAGATGGCAAACCGCCTCGGCACCTCCGGCAAGCTCTTCGCCACCCTCGGCAGACACGGCGTGAACGTGCGTATGATCACGCAGGGGCCCGACGAACTGAACATCGTCGTCGGCGTCGAGGAAAAAGACTTTGAACAGGCGATCCGCGTCCTGTATGACAGCTTTGTAAAGGAGTAATGGTTTCTATGAAAAATGTGCATGTCGGTATTCTCGGCGCAACGGGCGCCGTGGGCCAGGAGATGATGAAGATCCTCGCCGAGCGCAATTTTCCCGTGGCTTCCCTGCGCCCCATCGCCTCGGCGCGCAGCGCCGGTACGGCGGTCAAATTCAAGGGCGAGGACGTCACGATCGTCGAAGCGTCCGACAGCGCCTTCGACGGGCTCGACATCGTGCTCGGCGCGGCGGAAAACGACATTGCGGAGCGCTTTGCCCCCGCGATCGTCAAGGCGGGCGCGACCTTTGTCGACAATTCCAGCGCCTTCCGCCTCGATCCCAAGGTGCCGCTGATCGTGCCCGAGATCAACCCCGAGGACGTCAAGTGGCACAGCGGCATCATCTCAAACCCCAACTGCACGACCATCGTGACGCTGGTCGCCGTCAACGCGCTCGCCAAGGAAAGCCCCATCGAAACGATGATCGCGTCGTCCTACCAGGCGACCTCCGGCGCCGGCGCGAACGGCCCGAAGGAGCTGATGGCGGAGGTCGAGGCGGGGCTTCGCGGCGAGAACTATGAGCCGAAGGTCTTCCAGTACCAGATCGCCTACAACGTCATCCCGCAGATCGGCGGCGAGCAGTATATGGGCTACACCAGCGAAGAGATGAAGATGCAGAACGAGGGGCGCAAGATCCTGCACCTGCCCGACCTCAAGGTTTCCTGCACCTGCGTGCGCGTGCCGGTCGTGCGCTCGCACAGCGTTTCCGTCGTGCTGCGCACGAAGGAAAAGATCAGCGTCGAGCGTGCGCGTGAGCTGATCGCCGCCGCGCCCGGCTGCAAGCTGGTCGACGACCTTCCCAACAAGGTCTATCCCATGCCGCTCGACACCTCGGACCAGGATCTTGTCTACGTCGGGCGCATCCGCGACGACCTCACCGACGAGCGTGGTCTCAACCTCTGGTGCTGCGGCGACCAGGTCCGCAAGGGCGCGGCGACCAATGCCATCCAAATCGCGGAATTGCTGCTTGCGTAATGTGATACCGCTTTACAAAAAAACGGGAACGGGCAATTGCCCGTTCCCGATTTTTTATGACAGCCGATAGACAGACTGTGCGTTTTCAAAAGCGATTTTTTGCATTTCGGACAACGTGAAGTCCATCTCGTTGAGCAGCGCAAAGTACCGCTCGTATATTGCATCCGGTTCGACGCTCCGGCTGCACGGCCAATCCGTCGCAAAGAGCAGGCGTTCCGGCCCAAAGCGCCGCAGGATGCGGTTCGTTTCCCGTACGCCGTACCGCGCGGCAAGATCGGGCAGAATTGCCGAAATGTCAAAGTACGCGTCCAAATCGACCGCATCCTTCCATTGAAAGCCGCCCAGATGGCAGACGATCACCCTCAGTCCAAGATGCCGCTTCATAAGCGCCGCGATGCGCGCAGGAGCACAGGGATCTGACGGGTCGCTCTCCGAAGGATAGGAGTGGATCGCGACCGGAACGCCCAGTTCAAGCGCAAGCTCCGCGATAGCGTCGTTGCGGCTGTCATCCGCTGCCACAGCACTGTTCGCAGGGTGCAGCTTGATGCAGCGAAAGCAAGGATGCTCCAACGCCCGACGAACCGCCGCGCAGGATATTTCAGGCGCATCGCGCGTGTCGACGTCCGCCGCGGCGACGTATAGGCCCGAGCTTTCGGCGCACAGCTGCGAAAGGTTCCGGTGTACCGCGTCCACGGTGAATTCCATGGACATGAGGAATGGATCGTTGAAGGTCATAATGACCGATCGCTCGATGTGGCAGCGCTCCATGATGCGAAGGTGTTCCTCCTGCCGCGCGCGGGAGAACTCGTCGTCCGCGTCCGGATTCGCGTCGTGTACCTCCCGCGGGAGCAGATGAACGTGCGCGTCTATTTTGGGCAGTTCTTTCCAGTCCATTGATGATCCCCTTTATGAAATATGACCCGCTTCGTGCTTTGCAAAAGCAGATGCGGGTCATACGGTATTCAGAAGTCGATGATGCCGTTGATGCGGTGCAGGTCGTACGGCTCAAAGACGACCTTGCGATACTTCTCGACGTCCAGCGGCTCGCCCGTCCAGTCGGACTGGAGGTCGCCGTTCTGCTTGATGAGGATGTCGTAGAGGATATCGTAGGTCACGCCGTTTTCGTCCGTTTCGACGATGGTCGAATACGGCAGCGTCTTGTGGTAGGTCATGTGCAGGTCCTTGTAGCGGAAGTGGAAGCCGTTGCGCATGCGGCAGCCGTCGAGTCCCATGTACTCGAACTGGCGGTTGAGGTCCTGCAAAATAGGGTCGTTCTCTTCCTCGTAGAGGTTCTCCGGCGTCGTTTCGGTGTAGTCGTAGCGGAACTGGATGGGGATGTGGTATTTGCGCCAGCGCTCCGCGAAGTCCTTGAGCTTGTCGGAGGGATAATCCTTGTACAGCACGCAGTTGATGCGCGTGGGCGTCGCGATGCGGCCCACGACCTCGTCGGGAGACTCCTCAACATAGGGGTCGACGTGGCGGGAGACGTTGATGCAGCTGATCTTATCCTTGTTCTTTTCCGTGAAGGCGAGCATTTCCTCCGCGCTGCACCCCGGCTGGACGGGAAACGTCGTGTTGATGTAGACGTTGTGCGTCATCGGAATGACGTCGAGCATGCGCTGGAGCGACGCGAGATTCGCGAACGGCTCGCCGCCGGTGAAGACAAAGTCGCACTTGGGCGTGATCTCGTCCATCAAGCGGATGCTCGGAATGATCTTATCGACAGAAAAGCCGGAGCAGTCGGCATATTCCTGCTTGTTCACACAAAACGGGCAGTTGTTGCGGCAGTCGTAGGGTACGAACACCGTCACGGTCGCGCCGCCTTCGCGGGTCTTGTAGGGATGGCTCATGTCATTTCTCATCCTTCAGTCAGAATTAGAGTGTATTATAGCACGTTCTGCGCTCTTTTTCAAGTTAAAACGCGAAAATTCCATGGAATTTCCACGAAATTTCCGCGTTTGATTTGTACGTTTTGCTCAATTGCCAGCATGCAGCACCTTTATCCCGCATCATCGAACCAACCTGCGATCGCGTTCATCAGCGCCGCGCCCTCCGGTTTCTCCGCCAGATTTGGCAGTTCTTTCCAGACCAACGTACTCCTGCCTGTCACGGTGTTCCCGGGCATATTCGCAAACGTACAGCTGACGGCATGCTCCGGCCGCGCGGCCTGCACAGCCGTCACGCTGACACAGCAGCCGTGGACCGCCGCAACCGTACCGCCGCCGGTATAGCGCCCCGCAAAGGGATAAGTCACGTCGAGCAGCAGCCAGACGTCGGCATGCCCGGGATAGGCGGTAAGTGCGAACGTCTCTTCGCTTCCGGCAAAGCCGGGCGCATTTTTCCAGCTTTCCAGCAGTCCCGTCCAAATGTCGCCGGCGCGGCTCGTGACGTGCCACGCGTTGGACTCGTCCAACGCTTCGATCCCCCGCCCGTCGACGCCGATCTCCTCGCTGAGGTCGACCAGCAGCACGCGAATGGGCTCGCCCTGCCGATGCTCCGCCGCGGCCGCTTCGCCGCCGGAAGCATTTGCTGCGGCGGCGTTCTCCCGATAAGCCTCATACGCCGCAAGCAGGTCCTGCTCCGCGATCTGCGCCTCGTCGATAAAGAACATCGTGATCCCAAGATTGGCGTCATATCTTGCCTCTGTCCCGGGAGCCAGCGAATCCGCATCCATTCCCGCCGTACACATTTCAAAAAGCGGCATGGGATCGACGCCGAACTGCGCCGCGGCGGCTTCCCGCCACCCCTCATCCCACCAATCGACCTGATCCGGCGCGGCGGGAACCGGCACCGCCGTGCGCACCGCCTCGGGCAGCTCCTCCCGCCCCATCACCCAAACGCAGGGCGGCAGCTCAAGGGTATTGCCCCCCGTGTAGACGGCGGCGAGCAGCTTCTCGCTCAGCCCCGCTTCGACCAGCGGTGCAACGGCGTCGTAAAACGGCGAGGTGACGGACCCGCCGATGCGGTAGAGCTCCTCCATCCTTTGCAGCGTTTCGTCCGCGGCATAGTCGACGCAGGCGGAGACCGTCGAACAAAGCGCCGCCCAGTCGTCCGTCAGGCCGTTTTCCTCCACCGCTTTCAGGCATTCGTCCCAGCGTGCGTCAAACTCGCCGTCCGAAGCTTCGTACAGCTGTGCGAACAGCTCCGGCGCCGTGGGCGCCTCCGGCTCGCTTTTCGGCTCGGCGGCGGGCAAAACCTCGATCTGAGCGGGCTGCGCCTGCGGCGCGGCCTGCCCCGCGGGAGCCTCCTGCGTTCCGCCGCAGGCGGCGAGACACAAAGCAAGGGCCAGCGCGAACAGCAAAGCCAGTTTGTTTTTCATCGTCCGTGTCCCCCTTCTTCTGTTCCCTGCCGCTCACCGCGCCTCTCGGAGCCGGCTGCGCACATAGGCAAACGCGGCGTCCTCGCCCTGCTCCTTGAGCACGAGCAGCATCTTTTCGATCTCCGCGCTGGTCTCCGGGTGGATCAGGATATGATCCTTGGATCTGATAAAGTATTCGTACGCCGCGGCGTCGTTGTATTTCTCGCCCAGATAGATGCGGCACGCCGCAACGCGGTCGCAGAACATTTCGGCAACATAGCGCATCGGCATCTTGCAGCCTCCCATGTAGACCTTCTCGTCCGGGCCGACGCAGTAGTCGATCCAGTATTCAAAGTGGTGGCGGTTGCGCCCCTTGTGGTGGAGCCATGCGAGCGAAACGCCGTTTTTGCGGCGCTCGGCGTCGTTCGGGCTGCGGTAGCCCTGGTAGTACTTCGCGCCGCGCCAGAACTCGATCGGCGTGTATTTGCTCAGATCGTGCATCAGCCCCTGCCGATAGAGCCCGAGGCGGAAGCAGTATTTGCACACAAGGTTCCTGTGCTGCGTAATGGTCTTGAAATGCGCCCACGGATGCACGCCGCCGCCTCCTTTGCCGTTTTTGATATGATAGCATGATTTGTGAAAAAACGCAAACAATACATCCGAGGTGATGCAGCACGCGTAAAGCAGCGAATGATAATATTGCGGTCGTCGGCAGGGGCGCGGCCGTGCTGTGCCATGCGCTCGATCGGGACGTGCAGCCGCTTTTTGCGCTCGCAGACGCCGCCGGGTGCGACTGGGATATCCTTGCCCTGACGCGCGGCGCCGCGTCGGGCGCGTTTTCCGGCACGCTCCGCGCGCGCTGCCTGCTCCTGCCCGGAGACAGCGCTCCTTCCCTCGTGCGCACGCTGCACGCGCTCCAGATCGTCGCCTACGGCTTTTCGCCGCGCGACACGCTGACGCTCTCGAGCGTCACGGGCGCGGAGCGGCTCGTATGCCTCCAGCGCAGCCTGCTCACGCTCGGCGGCACGCTGCTCGAGCCGCAGGAGCTGCCTCTCCCTCCCGCGCTCTCGTCACTGGACGCGGAGCAGGCGCTGCTTGCCGCCGGCATCTCGCTGCTTCGCTGCGGCAAGGTGTCATAAACGCGGCATTTCCTCATTTTTCCAACCGATTTTCCGCATAATGCGGCGCATACGGGACAACCTATGCTTGCGATACCCAAACACACCAACGTGTAACAAAACGAAAAAGGAGTAACGATCATGTCCAGCAAGAACAGCAATCAGATCAACATCCCCGAGGCGCGCAGCGCCATGGATAAGTTCAAGATGGAGGCTGCCTCCGAAGTCGGCGTCAACCTCAAGCAGGGCTACAACGGCGACCTGACCTCCCGCGAGGCCGGCTCTGTCGGCGGCCAGATGGTCAAGAAGATGATCGAGTCCTACGAGAAGAACCTGTAAGAGGCTCTTTTCCGGGAACGCAAAAGGAACGGCGCCAAACGGCGCCGTTCCTTTTGCTGTTGTGTGCGGTGAGTTTTGCCGTATCAGGCGCGCATCGCGTCGAGCTGCCCCGTGCTCTTGAGCGCGGGACGCAGCGCCGTGTAGAGGATCGGCGCGATGACCATCGCCGCCACCGCGTTGATTGCGGAGGCGGGGAACTTGCCCGCCATCGCCGCCCAGACGCCGTCCATCGGGACGCCCGCGACAAAGCGCTGCATGATGAAGGTCTTGAGCATATAAAGCGCGACATACGTCCACGCGCCCACAGTGCAGGCAATAACGTTGCGCTTGTGGTCGTCCGCCTGATGCCCGCCGGAGAACGCGATCTTGCCGCAGACCCATGCCATGATGAATTTGGAAACAAAGGTGATGATGCCCTCAAACCCGTAGCCGGTCTGGATGTCGTAAATCAGGCTGCCGAGCCCGGACGCAAGCCCGCCGAGCACCGGCCCCATCAAAAGGCTGCCGAGCAGCGACACCGGGTTGGCAAGGCGCACCTTGCTCCCGAGCAGCGGGAACGCAATCATGGTGGCGACATACACGAGCGCCGTCACCAGCGCGACATAGATGATCTTTCTGGTCGAAAACTTCTCCTGCATAGGAATACCCCCTCTTTGTTTCTGCGTCTAGGATATCCCGCATCTGAACATGTTAAAATATCCAGAATTGATTATTTTTATAAGACCAGATTGAGTGAACATTGCTCACAGCGCGGCTTCGACCGCCTTTTTGACGTCCTTCATCGAATCGGTCGGCTCAAAGCGGCCGATGATGTTTCCCTCGCGGTCAATGAGGATCTTGGTGAAGTTCCACTTGATGTTGCCGTTGTTCTTGTAGTCCTTGTCCATCTTCTTCACGACGGTGCCGAGCGCGAGGCCCGCTGCGCCCTTGAAGCCCGCAAACCTTGTGTTCTCCGTGAGATACTTGTAAAGCGGGCTCGCGTTCTCGCCGTTGACGTCGATCTTGGCGTACTGCGGGAAGGTGATGCCGAAACGCCCCGTGCAGAAGGTGTGGATCTCCTCGTCGGTACCGGGCGCCTGGTCGGCGAACTGGTTGCAGGGAAAATCGAGAATTTCCAGCCCCTTGTCATGGTCGGCGTCGTAGAGCTCCTGCAATTCCTTGTACTGGGGCGTAAAGCCGCAGCCGGTCGCGGTATTGACGATCAGCAGCACCTTGCCCTTGAAGTCGGAAAGCGCAACGTCCTCTCCCTTGCGGGTCTTCACCGTAAAATCGTAAACGTTCATGTCCATTCCCCTTTCGGTTTATTTGTTTTATTCAATTCAATTGTGTAAAATTGATTATAGCACAAAAAAGGAGTTTGTCAACTCCTTTTTTCGATTCGGTTACGGCAGGTTCTCCAGCGCCATTTCGTAGGGCGCGCCGTCGATCGTGCAGCGCAGCGTCCACTTCCCGTCCGTGGAAACGCGCACGTCCGTCGCCTCGCGCATATGCCGCAGCGCGCGGTACTGCTTCTTTGCTTCCTCCGACCACTCCGACATGTTATCCGAGTGCAGAAACACGCCGCCGATGACCGCGTCGAGCGCGGCGAGCATATTCTTTTCCCGCTTTGTGAGCTTGATGTTGTCGTCGCGCAGGAAAAAGACGTCGGGATCGCTCCAATACGCGCGGCCGTTGAGTTGGCGGCGGAACACCGAGTTGCCGATCGCCTGGCGCGTTGAGGGGCGCTCGCGGTGGATGAGGCGCATGTGCGGCCTGTCGTCCCAGTCGAGCGACACGTCGCAGCTCACGCGGCAGTAGTCGACGAGCCCGAACGCCGGCATGACCGGCACGCCGCAGCCGAGGATCTTTTTCTCGCCGCACCACGAGCGCAGCAGCTCCATCGCGCGGATCATGCGCCCGGCGCGGCTCTCGGTCTCCGTGCCGAACGGCGCCGCGCCGTAGAGGAAGTCGAGCTTGACGAGGTCAAAGCCCCACTCGTCGAACACGCGGCGGAACGCGCGCTCCAGATAGTCGCGAGCGGCGCCGTTGTCGATGTCAAGCGAGTAGAACCCGCCCCAGTTGCAGCCGTCCGACCACTTCTTGCCCTCGTGCAGCAAAAACCAGTCGGGATGCTCGCGCAGCAGGCTCGATCCCTCCTGCGCGACGAACGGCGCGAGCCAAAGCCCCGCCTGAAACCCTTTTTCATGTATCGCGTCGACCGCCGCCTTCATGCCGCCGGGGAACTTTTGCGCGTCCGGCTCCAGCCAGTCGCCGACGAACGGCTCCCAGCCGTCGTCGATCTGGAACAGGTCGCCCGGCTCGAGCAGCTCCGCGCAGCCCGCGAGGTCGTCCAGGATCGACTGCTCGCTGATGTCCTGATAGCGGTTGTACCAGCTTGAGTAGCCCGCGATCTTCTCCGCCGTGCGCGGGCGGACGCCGAGCGCGTCGAACCACGCGTCGAAGACCTCGTCCTCCCCGCCCTCGGCGTAAAAGAGATCGAAGGCGTGGAAGTCCCCGCCGCATCTGACGCCCTCGCAGTCGCGCTCGACGCTCAGCTCATGCGCCTTTGCGTCGTAGCGGAAGATCGTGTAGCCCGGGCGCTCGCCAAGCGAGGCAAACAGGCGGTAGCGCTCGCCGCGGCGGAAATAGCAGTAGGAAAAGCCGTGCAGCATGCCCGGGCGGTTGGGATAGTCGACAAAATGGTAGTCGCCGTAGCGGTCGAGTGAGAACTTCTCCACTGCGAATTTCGGCAGCGGCGCATGCGGGCGGATGGCGCTCTTCGCCGTGTACTCCGGGCAGTAGGTCCAGGTCTGAAAGCCGTTCATAAAGATCTTCTCGTCCGGCTCGATATAAAACGGCGCTTTTGCCGTCACGCTTTCCAGATGCCCCTCGGGCAGAGCGCACACGATGCGCGCCTCCCCCGGCTCCAGCTGGAAGCTTCCCCGCAGCACGGTCGGCCCGTCCGGCTCCGCGACGCTTGCCCAGTATTCGAACATCAGCATGTCGACACCTCCGATGTATGATTGCTTTCATTGTACCATTCTTTTGTGCCCCGGACAAGTACAAACACATTTTTATGCCAGCGGTACATTTTCTCTTGCTTTTTCCCGTCCATTATGTTATCATCAATATGTTGATATCTAGATTTGAAAACTACTTCTGTACAGGAAAGGGATGCAGCATGGATAAAAAAGAACTCAAAAACGCCGCGAAGGAGCTTAAAAGCGGGATCAAGGCGGGCCTTGCCGAAAACAAGGAGAATATGCGCGAGGTCAAGGGCGAGCTGAAAAAGATCCGCCGCGACATCAAGAAGAAGGCGGACAGCGACGAGGTCAAGGAGCTTGCCGCGAAGAAGGACGCCATTTTGATGGAGGGCGCGATCAAGAAGGAAAAGGTCGAGGCGGACATCAAAAAGCTCAAGGAGGACGCCGAGCTCAAGGCGCAGGTCATGCGCGAGGCGGCGGAAGCCAAGAAAAGCAAGCAGTAAGATAATAAAAGGAACACCGCCGTGTATACGGCGGTGTTCCTTTTATGCTCGTTTACTTGGAAAGCTGCTCGTCGATGCTCTTCGCGCCGAGCTTGCCCGCGCCCATCGCAAGGATGACCGTCGCGGCGCCCGTAACGGCGTCGCCGCCGGCGTAGACGCCCGCGTGGGACGTAAGGCCCGCTTCGTTGACGACGATGCCGCCCTTCTTGTTGACCTCAAGGCCCGGCGTCGTGTTCTTAATGAGCGGGTTGGGGCTGGTGCCGAGCGCCATGATGACGCAGTCGACCGGCAGCTCGAACTCGCTGCCCTTCTTCTCGATCGGGCGGCGGCGCCCGGAGGCGTCCGGCTCGCCGAGCTCCATCTCGATGCAGGTCATGCTCTTGACATAGCCGTCGTCTCCGCCGTGGATCTCCACGGGGTTGTGGAGGGTCTTGAAGATGATGCCCTCCTCGATGGCGTGCTCGACCTCCTCGCGTCGGGCGGGAAGCTCCTCCATGCCGCGGCGGTACACGATATACACGTTGGCGCCGAGGCGCTTGGAGCAGCGCGCCGCGTCCATCGCGACGTTGCCGCCGCCGACGACCGCAACCGTCTTGCCCTCGAGCGGCATGAGCGGCGTGTCGGAGTCGGGCTTGTACGCCTTCATCAGGTTGATGCGGGTGAGGAATTCGTTGGCGGAGTAAACGCCGCAGAGGTTCTCGCCCGGGATGTGCATGAACATCGGCAGTCCAGCGCCGGAGCCGATGAACACCGCCTCGAAGCCGTACTGCTCCATCAGCTCGTCGATGGAAACGACGCGGCCGATGACCATGTTCATTTCGAACTTGACGCCCATCGCCTTGAGGCCGTCGACCTCCTTCTGCACGATGGTCTTGGGAAGACGGAACTCAGGGATGCCGTACACCAGCACGCCGCCGGCGAGGTGCAGCGCCTCGAACACGGTCACGTCGTAGCCCTTCTTGGCAAGGTCACCCGCGCAGGTGAGGCCGGAGGGCCCCGAGCCGATGATCGCGACCTTGTGCCCGTTGGACACAGGCTTGGCAGGCGCGTCCTTGACGTGCTCGTTGTGCCAGTCGGCGACGAAGCGCTCGAGCCTGCCGATGCCGACGGGATCGCCCTTCTTGCCGCGGATGCAGTGCATCTCGCATTGGGTCTCCTGCGGGCAGACGCGGCCGCAGACCGCGGGCAGCGAGGAAGTCTCGTGGATGACCTGATACGCGCCCTCATAGTCCTTGGCGACGATCTTTTCAATGAACTGCGGGATATGTACGTTGACGGGGCAGCCGTTCACGCACAGCGGGTTCTTGCAATTGAGGCAGCGTTGCGCCTCGTCGAGCGCCTGCTCCTCGGTGTAACCGAGGGCGACCTCGAGGAAATTCTTATTGCGGACGTCCGGCTCCTGCGAGGGCATCGGATTCTTCGTCAAACTCATGTTAGGCATGGTCACTTTACCTCCTTTTTGAAGAGATTGCAGGTCTCTTCGTGCTTATGGCGCTCCCACTCGCCGTACATGCGGCTGCGCTTGACCGCCTCGTCCCAGTCGACCTTGAAGCCGTCGAAGTCCGGGCCGTCGACGCAGGCGAACTTGGTCACGGACGTGCCGTCCTTTTCCTTGAGCGTCAGGCGGCAGCCGCCGCACATGCCCGTGCCGTCGACCATGATGGGGCTCATGGAGACCATCGTGGGAATGTTGTACTTCTCGGTGACCTTGCAGACGAATTTCATCATCATCATGGGGCCCACGCAGAACACGGCGTCATAGTTCGCGCCCGCCTGGATCTGCTCCTCCAGAAGCTCGGTCACAAGCGCCTTGCGGACGTAAGAGCCGTCGTCCGTGCCGACGAAGAAGTTGGTGCACGCCTTCTTGAACTCGTCCTCAAGCACGACCACGTCCTTGTTGCGGAAGCCAACGATCAGATCGACGTGGACGCCGGACTCGTGGAGCTTCTTTGCGACCGGGAACGCGATCGCCGTGCCCACGCCGCCGCCGACGACGGCGACCTTCTTCACACCGGGCATCTCGGTCGCGTTGCCGAGCGGGCCGACAAAGTCCTGGATATAATCGCCCTCGTTTTTGTGGCTGAGCTTCTCGGTCGTCGCGCCGACGATCTGGTAGATGATCGACACGGTGCCCTTCTCACGGTCAAAGTCGTGGATCGTGATGGGGATGCGCTCGCCGTCCTCGTCCACGCGCAGGATGATGAACTGCCCCGGCTCCGCCTTCTTGGCGATCATCGGCGCCTCGACCTCAATGAGAATGAGCGTCGGCGTGAGCGCCTTTTTGGTTACGATTCGATACATGATGACCAAACTCCTCTTCGTTTATTGTAATAATGTGGTTCCTTCTTATGAATTGACCTGCAGGATCACAACGCCGCCGGTGAGATCCGCGCGCTTGAGCGTCCCCTCGACCGTGACCTTGCGCCCGAACAGGTCCGTCAGCGTGACGGTGCCGCCGTCCGTCTCGATGGTCGAAACGTCGGAGGCAAGCAGATTTTCCTTCGCCTGCTCGTTTTTATAGACGCTGGAAAGGCACATCTTCAGCCTTCCTTTCCCATCAGCTCCAGCACCTCGCGCAGCTGCACGTTGCCCGTTTCAAAGCTGCCGATCGCCTCCAGAAGCCGCTTGCGCGCCGCTCCCTCAAGCGTATCGACCAGCTCCGCCAGCTCCTCCGCGTGGTGCTCGTTGTGCTCGATCATGTACCCGAGCAGCGCGCGCGTGCGTTCCGCGGGCGAAACGCCGCCGTGGTCGTGCGCGACTCCCGGCTCATGCTCGTGCGGGTGCGAATGCGTATAGGTGTGCTCGTGCTCATGTTCGTGCATAGGAGTACCTCCCTTAGAGTATTTGCAGCTTTTCAAGCGCTTCCCTCGTGCCGCGCAGGATGTCCGCGCCGTCGGGCAGGTCGAAAACGCTCTTGCCGAGGATATCGAACTCGGTCTGCGCGCCATCCTCGCCGATGACCGCGAGCAGCGGGATATCGCCGGTATCGACGAAGTCCATCGCCGCGGGATCGGTGACGCGGTTGATGATCGCGCCGCACCTTTCGTACATCGTCAGCTCGTCCGCCACGCGCTTGACGGTCTGGATGACCTGCGTTCCCTTTTTGCTCGCGTCGGAAACGAAAACAAGATGCGTCACCTTTTCGAGCACACGGCGGTTGACCTGCTCGATGCCCGCCTCGCTGTCGACCACGACATAGTCGTAATCGTGGATCAGCAGGCTGATGACCTGGCGCAGATAGGTGTTGACCGCGCAGTAGCAGCCTGCCGTCTCCGGCCGCCCGATGGCAAAGAAGTCGTAGCCTTCGCGGTGCTGCATCGCATCAAGCAGGCGTCCCTTGACGCTCTCGAGGATATCGCTCACGCCGCCGCCCGCGCGCTCCGTCACCTCGCCGGTGACCTCCTTGCGGATATCGTCGAGCGTCGTCCCCGGCTCAATGCCGAGCGCGGTGGAAAGCCCGACGGCGGGGTCCGCGTCGATGGCAAGGATGCGTTTTCCCGGGTACGCGCGCACAAGCAGCCGCACCATCGCGGCGGAAATGGAGGTCTTGCCAACGCCGCCCTTTCCAGCGACCGCAAGGATCTTCGCGTCTGCCATCGTCACGCCCCCTTTCAACCAATTTAATATTGTATCACCCCCGGCAGATGTTTTCAAGCCTATTTCCAAGGGGCGATACAGGGAAAAAGCGGCGGGTATCCCGCCGCTTTTCCGATCCGCCGCTCAACGCGGCACCACTGCGTCGTGTATGGCGCGAAGCGCCTCGTCTGCGCGCGCCCTCTCGACATAGAGCGTCAGCGTCCGTTCCCCCGCGTCGATGCCGTGTACCGCGATGTCCGCGGCGTTCAGCGCGAGGATAGCGTCCTTTTCGATCTTGAGCGACGGCAGCGCTCCGCCGACGAGCGTCACCGTCGCATAGGTCTCCCGCTCCCGGACGCGCCGCGTCACGCCGGTCACGCCGCGCCCGCCGCACGAGGGTCCGATGCGCGTTCCTGCGCTCCCGGGCATGCAGGAAAGCACTTCCGGCTCCACACCGCGCTCCTGCGCCATGGCAACGCATTTGTCGTGCAGCACCTGCGCCCCCGCGCGAGCGAGCGCGTACATATCCTCGTAGGAAACGCTCTCCAGACGGCGCGCGGTCGGGCAGATGCGCGGGTCGGCGGTATAAACGCCGTCCACATCCGTATAGATCAGGCAGCGCTCCGCGCCGAACGCCGACGCGAGAGCGACCGCGGTATAGTCCGAGCCGCCCCGTCCGAGCGTCGTCACATCCCCCGTTTCGTCGACGCCCTGGAACCCCGCACATACGACGACGCGCCCACGCTCCAGCTCCCGTTCGACGCGCCCGCGTCCGACATCAACGATGCGCGCGTCGCCGTGGACGCCGTCCGTGCGGATCGGCAGCTGCCATCCGGCGAGTGAAACCGCCGGAATTTTGATAGACTCAAGCGTCATCGCAAGCAAGGCAGCCGACATTTGTTCTCCGGCAGAAAGCAACGCATCCGTCTCACGCGGCACTGCTGCGTCCGAAATATCGTTTTTCTTTTTTATCAGTCTATCTGTAGTGTCCCCCTGGGCGGAAACGACGACGACAATGTCATGTCCCGCGCCGCGGGCGTCCCGGATGATATGGGCAATGTGCAGCAGCTTTCCGGCGTCGGCGACCGAGCTTCCCCCAAACTTCTGCACGAGCAGACTCATGGTAATCCCTTCTCAGCAAAACATGGATTGGCGGAAAGGCTCCGCCAATCCATGTTATGAAGCGATCCGGCTTTGGGTTCTGCTCAGCCCGCGAGGATCTCAAAGCGCACCACGCCGTCCATCCCGGACGCGTCGGAGATCAACTGTTCGAGCGTCTGCTTCATCGCGCTCGTCTCCGCCGAGATCGTCACCGCGGCGCAGCCGTTGGTCGGGATGCTCTGATTGATCGTCAGTATATTTGCGCCGGATATGGCAAAAATAGAGAGCACATTGGACAAAACGCCCGGATTGTTCTTCAGCAGCGCGTAGAACGTGATGATGTGCTCCGTGCGCATATCGGTGAACGGATGGACCGCGTCGCGGTACTTATAGAACGCGCTGCGGCTGATACCGACTGCCTTCGCCGCCTCCAGCGCCGTACGCACCTCGCCCGCGCGCAGCATCCGGTTTGCCTCCGCGACCTTGAGGATCACCTCCGGCAGCACCTCCGAGGCGACGAGAAAATACTTTGTGATCGGCACAACGGCCACCCCCTTCCAAAATGTGCGTCATTCGCGGTCAGATGTCTTTCACAAAGGTTATCGTATCACAAATCAAACGCTTTGACAAGCGATTTTTGAAAGGAATCCACCCATGTCCGAAGCTTCGCTCAAACGCTTTGTGCTCTATGCCGCATGCGCCGCGGCAGCCGCAGCGCTGGTGTACGTCTTCATGCATTTTCTGCTCGTCTGGCTGCTGCCGTTTCTGCTCGCCGCGCTCGCCGCCGCCGCGATCGAACCGGCGGTGCAGTATTTGCAGCGCCGTCTCCGCTTTCGGCGCAGCTTTTCCGCGCTCGTGCTGACGCTGTTCGTGCTCTTCGTCCTCGGCGGCCTGCTGTCGTTGCTCGGCACCACGCTCATCAGCGAAGCGAGCGCCCTGCTCGCCCACCTGCCCGCGCTGCTGAACGCCCTGCCCGCGACATTCGAGGCGCTCCGCCGGCGCGTCGAGGAATACAGCGCCGCTTGTCCCCCGTGGATGAATAGACACATCGAATTTGTTCTAACCCGTTCTGCCGCCGAAGCAGGCGGTCTGCTCGGCACGCTGACGAAGCGCCTGCCCTCTTTGCTCGCCGCAATCGCCTCCGCGCTCCCGCGCATCTTCCTCGGCGCGGCGACTTCTGTACTGGCTATCTACTTTACATCTTCGTCAATTCCAAGGCTTCAAGAAATCGCGCGTGTGCAATTTTCTGCCGATCTGCGTCAAAAAATGCTGCGTTTTCGCAGCGGCATGGCGCAATCTTTGAAGCGATGGC
>SVKM01000025.1:0-7426 GCA_015068465.1 Oscillospiraceae bacterium
GAGCAGCAGCAGGAAAAACGAGCAGACCGCCATGGCGATCACGCCGCGGATGACCGGCGTATACTGCATGTCGGTGATCGCCTTGCCGTTCTCGCCGAGCACGACGTTCCCGGCGGCGTCGAGCCGCTTTTCATAGGCGAAGCTCGCGATCAGCAGCACCGGGATCGAGCCGAGCGCCGCGCCGATCGAGCGCCAGACGGAAAGCCTGCTGCGCTCGGTATCGTCGGTCGTGACGACCGAGGCAAGCGAGCCGTAGGGGATCTGCAGCACCGTGTACGACATGCCGAAGAGGATGTAGGTGACCGTCGCATAGACGCAGGTCGCGGTGACGTGCTCCGCTTCGCCGAGGCCGGGCCACCTGACGAACATCAGCACCGCGGAGATCGCGAGCGGCGCCGCGGCGTAGAGGAACCACTGGCGGTAGCGCCCGTGGCGCGAGGGCGGCACGGTGTCGCAGATGCGGCCCATGATGGGGTCGTTGATCGCGTCCCACACGCGCGCGGCGATAAACATCAGCATGATAAAAAGCGGGCTTAGATGGAAGACGTCGGTGTAGAATTTTTGCAGCAGCGTCGTCACGAGGCTGAAAAGAAGGCAGCCCGCGGTGTCGACCATCGCGTAGCCGAGATAATCCTTTGCCTTGAGGCCGCTGGTGCGCGCGATATAAGAGTGTTCGGACATGGCCGGATCCCTCGCTTTCCAAATCAATGGAACAATTATAGCATACTCTCTGGAAATTTGCCAAACAAAGGAGTAAAATAGAAGCGATATTTCTTTGAGGAGGAAACGTCTATGCCATGCACCACGATCCTGGTCGGCAAAAACGCCGCCAACGACAACTCCACGATGATCGCCCGCACGGACGACGGCTCGTTCGACGTCAAAAAGCTCATCGTCGTCGAGCCGAAGAAGCAGCCGAAGAAGTATAAGAGCGTCATTTCGCACCTGACGATCGAGCTGCCGGACGACCCCATGCCCTACACCGCCTGCCCGAGCGTGGACCGCAAGAGCGGCATCTGGGCGGCGACCGGCATCAACGCCGCGAACGTCGGCATGACCGCGACTGAGACCATCACCTCGAATCCGCGCGTGCTCGCCGCGGACCCGCTGGTGGAGTACAAGAAGGCAAAGACGCGCCGCGGGAAGGACGTGCCCGGCGGCATCGGCGAGGAGGATATCGTCGTGCTCGTGCTGCCTTATATCCACACCGCGCGCGAGGGCGTGCTGCGCCTCGCGGAGCTGCTGGAGAAGTACGGCACCTACGAGTCCAACGGCATCGCGTTCAACGACGAGAACGAGATCTGGTGGATGGAGACCATCGGCGGACATCACTGGATGGCGCGGCGCGTGCCGGACGACGTGGTCGTCGTCAACCCCAACCAGTTCGGCATGGACGCATTCGACCTCAAGGACGCCTTCGGCGCGAAGAAGGCGCACCTGTGCTCGAAGGACCTCAAGAAGTTCATCGCGGACAACCATCTTGATCTCAACCAGAACGGCGCGTTCAACCCGCGCGACGTCTTCGGCTCGCGCACCGACAGCGACCATGTCTACAACACGCCGCGCGCGTGGTTCATGGGACGCTACTTAACGCCGTACTCCCACCGCTGGGACGGCGAGAACGCCGAATTCACGCCCGAGAGCGACAACATCCCGTGGTCCTTCGTGCCCGACCGCAAGGTTGCGGTCGAGGACGTGAAGTACCTGCTCTCTTCGCACTATCAGGGCACGCCCTACAACCCCTACACCAGTCAGGATACCGGCAAGCGCGGCATGTACCGCTCCATCGGCATCAACCGCACGGGCGTGATGGCGCTGTGCCAGATCAGAAGCGGCGTGCCCGACGCGATCAAGGGGATCGAGTGGATCTGCTTCGGCTCGACGACCTTCGACGCGCTGCTGCCCGTCTACGCGAACGTTGCGAAGATGCCGAAGTATCTCAGCGACGTGACGCTCGATACGTCCACGGAGAACTTCTACTGGGGCAGCCGTCTCATTGGCGCGCTCGCCGACCACAACTACGGCACCTGCATCCAGCACATCGAGCGCTATCAGAAGGCGGTGATGACCAAGGGCCGGGAGCTTTTGAACGAGTACGACGCGAAGATGGCGAAGGGCAGGGACGTTCAAAAGCTCGCCGCCGAGGCGAACGAGAAGCTCTGCGCCATGGCGAAGGAGCAGACGATCTCGACGCTGAACAAGGTGCTCAAGGATGCAAGCACGCACATGAAGAACGGTTACAACCGTGCGGACAATTGATGAGGGAAAATTGGATGAAAAAAACAAGGAAAATGCTCGCGGCGCTTTTGATCCTCTGCTTCCTGCTCACGGGCTGCCAGAGCACGCAAAAGGCGGCTCCGGCGGCGGAGCCGGACAGCGCGGCGCAGCCGCAATCGCCCGCTCCCGTCGCGGCGGCGGAGCCGCAGGAGGACGACGGCAAAAAGGAAATGTACGCGGCGTATCTGGACGTTCTCGCCGCGAACCGCGAGGATATTCTCGGCTACGACTGGCAAAAGGGCACGATATACGACGAGGAGCTCTATAAGATCCGCCCGGCGGACGTCGCCGCGCCGGTCGTGCTCGCGGACGTCTGGGGCGACGAGGCGCCGGAGCTGCTGTTCCTCGCCGCCGAGGAGTACGAGGGCTATCGCATGTTTGCGCGGCTGCACATCGTTGCCTTTGAAGACGGCGAGGCGCGGGAAATCGCCAACGAGGATCTCGACCTGACGTTTGACGGGCAGGTCGGCGGCGGCAGCAACTACCGCCTGTTCCAGACCGGCGAAGACAAGGGGCTCTGGCTCTATGAGGTCTACTATTCCGAGGGCTGCGAGGAGAAGTATACGCATCTGACCGCGGAGGGCGAGCTGAAGGAGCAGTTCGACTGCTCGCACAGCAGTTATCCGATGGAGAACGACGCGGGCGAGTGGGTCACCGAGGACGCGTGGGGCGTCGGCAGCAAGGACTGCTCGCAGGCGGAGTACGAGGCCGTTGTCCCCGCGCCGGCGGAGCAGGCGAAGGGCCTTCTCATGCGCAACGCGATGGGCTACGAGTATGACGACGAACTGGAAAAGCCCGAGGGCGCCTACGACTATCCCGACGGCGCGGCGATGACCTACGACGCGGCGGCGGCGTATCTGCGCGGCGAGCTGGGCATCACGTTCGACGAAAACGTGGACGAGGCGGAGTTCTTCGCCTCGCTGCCGACGGGCTACGAATTCCTCAGCGGCGCGGGCGGCTGGGCCTCGGAGCTGTTCCTCAACCCGGACGGCACGTTCACCGGCGATTACCACGACAGCGACATGGGCGACGACGGCGAGGGCTATCCCAACGGCACGATCTATGTCTGCGCGTTCTCCGGGCGTTTCGGAAACGTCAAACGCGTGGACGAGTACACCTACTCGATGCACCTTGTGGAGCTAAACATTGAGGAGACGCCCGCGGAGGAGTGGATCGAGGACGGCGTGCGCTACGTCGCCTCCGGCCCCTACGGTCTGGAGAACGCGGACGAGATACTGGTCTATCTCCCCGGCTCGTGGGTGCGGAGCCTGCCCTACGGCTTTGTGAGCTGGGTCGCGATGCCGCGCGCCTGGGGCTGGAACGGCGAGCCGGATCCGGTGCTGCTCCCGTTCTGCGGACTCTACAACGTCGCGGACGAGGAGGGCTGGTCGAGCTATGAGATCGTTCCGGACACCCTGATAAACGTGGATTGGGCGGACGACGCCCTGACCGACGCTACGGATTACGACGTCTTCACAATGGAGAGCGGCGATCCCCAGGCGCGCGTGCTCTTCACCGCCCAGGATACGGTGACGGAGTTCGAGGTGCTTGCGCTGAGCGTGAAGGACGTTTCGCAGAGCGGTGAGATGACCTTCGATGTGCGCGAGGTGTATGAGCAGGAAAAGCTGGCGCCGGACAAGGCGCTTTTGGTCGAGACCGTCTTCCACGGGGACAGCCCCTGCCTCGGCTTTGCCTATGTGGACGGCGCCGGCGTGCAGCACCGCTGCGCGGTGGACGTCAGCGGCATGGACGGCTCGCTGTACTTCTGGGAGTTCTGACAAGCAAGGGATAAAAAGAAGAGAAGCAAGGCGCTCGCCTTGCTTCTCTTTTTCGTTGTGCGGATCAGTCTCTGGACTGGCTGAGGATGATGCGCTTGTTGCGGTGGACGATCATCTCCACGCGGCGGCCGACCTGGTCGGCGTTTTCATCGGCGTCCTTCATATAGTCGGTCATGCCGGTCGCGACCGCGCAGCGCTCCCAGGGCTCGCGGCCCATATCCGTCTCGGCTTCCTTGAAGCGCTTGTTGAGCGTATCGAACAGCTCGTCGCGCTGCTCGTACGCCTCGCCCTCGAGGAACACGGCGAAGTCGTCGTCCACCACGCGGTATGCCTGCGAGTTCGGGAAGACGCTGCGGATGATGTCGCAGCAGGCGATGGTGTATTTCTTTGCAGCCTCCACGCCGTAGATGTCGTCGACATGCTTGGCGTTCATCAGGTTGACCGCGACAAGGCTGAATTCCGCCCGCTTTTCCTGGATCTGCCGGGTGAGCTCCTCCTTCTTCGCGTCGTAGGCGATGCGGCTTCCGGTATGCGTGAGCGCGTCCTCATAGGCGACGCGGGAGAGGTCCTCGACCTGACCCTCCGCGTGGTCGGCGCGCATCTCGGCGACCAGGATATCCTCGACATAGTTCTTCATGTCCTCGGACATCTGCGTGATGGCGTCGGAGAGGGATTCGATCTCGTTTTGCGTGTGGATGTCGGGGGTGTTGAACGTGAGCTCCTTGAGATCGCGTTTGCCGCGGCTGTTTTCCGCGAACTCGCGCGTGCGCTGCTCCAGCAGGCGCAGGGGGCGGACGATGTTGCGCTGCATCCAGCGGCCGGAGAAGTGGGCGAAGAGGAGGCAGATCAGCATGATCAGCGCGATGCTTTGCCAAATGAAAATGTTGATGTCGTGGTGCAGCTCGCGAAGGCTGATGTCCGCGCACAGCAGGGCGAAGACCTCGCCGTCGGACGCGGTCAGAGGCCGGCAGATCGTGTAGGTGTTGCCAAAGGTCTCGTTTATTTCCTTAAAGGCGGAAAACTCGCCGGGCTTTTGCATCGCCGCGACATAGGGCTTGATGTTTTCGGCGGTGTAAAAGCTCTCGTCAATGTAGCCGAGGGGGAAATCCTCTTCGCCGGCGGCGCGCTCGGCGTTGCTGGTGGAGGAGCATACATTGACCATGATGCCGTCCGGCTGAGGTACGGTGATGTAGATATAGAGAACCTCAAAGTCGTCGACCATCGTGTTGAGCTGCTGCTGGAGCGCGTTATACTTTTCGGACGGCACGCCGGTGCGCATGCACTCGCGCAGGTCGTCCTTGTCGACGGTGTGATCCACATAGGTGATGATGTCCTTGAGATGCGAATCATAGCGCCTGTCCAATGCAGCCTTCAGCATACCGGAACTCTGCGTCGACATCGCAATGATCAGCGTGAAGGTCAAAAAGACGCCGAAAAACATCATGCTGTGGTTGATCGGCCGCTTGATGTTGAACATACGTATGCTCCTCCTTCAACGGATGCTTGCAGTCCATAGCAACGCTATCCTATATCAATTATCAATATAACACAAAGCGGTGCAAGAATCAATGCCAAATCTGAACGGCGCGGCGCCCGGCTCGCCCGCGCCGGTACGGTTGACAAACGAGGGGCGTTTTGCTAGTATAAATACTGGATTTGGCGGAAAACGGCGAAAAGGGGGAACCAATATGGAATCGGTCGGCACGAATCAGGAGATCCGCTCGGGCGAGTATCTGAACCGTGAGGTGTTCAGCGATTCCATGCTGGACAATCTGCTCGGCCCGGTGGCGTTCTATTCCCTGCGCGGTGAACGGCTGGACGTCGTGCGCTATAACCGAAAGTTTTACGAAGAGATCAAGATACCGAATTTCAGCGACTATCTTCAGTCGATCCAGCTGCTCGTGGTGGATGAGGACAAGCCGTTTCTGTACAGCCTCTTTGAGAAGGCGGCGGCAAACCCGCAGAACGGCGCGGTCGGCGTTATCCGTTTTTACCGGCTGGGCGGCTCGATCGTCCAGTTCCGCTTCCACCTGTACTACGTGCGCGAGGAACCGGACGGCAGCAAGCTCTATTACAGCACCGTGCAGGATCTGGCGCAGTTTTTGACGGCGGACGACTATACGCGCCTTCTGTCCCAGGCGTTTTTCGGCAGCGTGATCTTTCTGCGCCGGCGCGGCAGCGCGTGGTCCTTCCGCGTGGTGGTGCACGGGCTGGAGGACGTGATGGGCCTCAGCACGCTGGAGCTCCAGCACGAACTCAACAACGGGCGCTTTGAGCAGCGCATCGACCCCGCGGCCGTGCGGCAGATCAAGACGATCATTCTCGGCTCGAAGACGAACATGGAGCATTTTTCCGAGCCGTTTGACTTTGCGAAGCCGGACGGCGGAACGGTCAAGCTCAAGACGCGTTTTTTCCGGGTCAACGACAAGTCGAGCGAGGTGGATTACGTGCTGAGCCTGCGAAGCGCGGACGAGTGAATCGGACAAAAACGAGCGGCGCGTTCCCGACAGGGGGACGCGCCGCGCTTGTTTTGCCCGTCTTTCCCGAGCGGACGTTTGACATTTTGCTGCGGATTTGATACGATATAAAAGTTAAAATATAATCTGCGCCCCGAAGGGAGGTGAAGCGTTTGGAGCCGGAGAAAAAACTGGAGGATATCCTGGGCGATCCCGCGTCGATGAAGATCGTGCAGCTGATGCTCGCGCCCTATGACGATCTGGTGGAGGTGGATATGTACCACGGCCGCACCCGGGCGCTTCGCCACAAGGAGGGCAAGTATTTCGTTCCCCTCATCGACTCGTCGGTCAAGGATATCATGCGCTACTCCATCGAGAACATGGTTCACCCCGACGACCAGGAGCTCTATGCCCGCTTCATCGACCCCAGGACGATGCCGGAGCGGATGGAGCAGGCGGAGATACCGGGCCTGCTCCGCGCGCGGTTCCGCTACAAGCTGCTCTCCGGCGGCTGGCGCTGGGTGGAGCAGGTCAACATCGGCGGGCCGCGGCAGGGCCTCCCCGAGGGGCTTTATTACGGGTTCATTTTCGATCTGGAGGAGCTCGGCGGCGAGAAGGCGGAACAGAAGTCCGTGCCCTCCGTCAAGCGCAGCGAGCTGACGGGGCTGATGTGGGAGGAGTCGTTCTTCGCGCGCAGCAAGGAGGTCATCCGCGAGCAGCCGCGGGACTGGTGCATGATCGCCGTCGACCTGGAGCACTTCAAGATCTTCAACGAGTGGTACGGGCGCAAGCAGGGCGACCTGCTGCTCGCGCAGATCGGCGCGCGATTGAACCGCGAGGCGGAGGAAACCGGCGGGCTTGCGGGCTATTACGGGCAGGACGATTTCGCGATGCTCGTGCCGAGCGACGAAGCGC
>SVKM01000025.1:7436-20455 GCA_015068465.1 Oscillospiraceae bacterium
GCACGCAGCGGCTTTTTGAGGATCTGCACGCGCTCATCACCGAGCACGGCACCTCCGTGGGCTTTATGCCCGCGCTCGGCGTCACGCCGGTCACCGAGGGCAGCTCCGTCGAGGAGCTCTATGACCGCGCGTCGCTGGCTTCCCACCATGCCAAGGCAAATTATCACACCCGCGTCTGTGTGTACGACCCCGCGCTGTTCCGGCAGACCGAAAAGGACTATCAGATCCTCTCGGATTTCCAGAACGCGCTGGAGGAACACGAGCTTTTTATCGTGCTTCAGCCACAATGCGCCATCGCGACCGGGCGCGTCGTGGGCGCGGAGTCGCTCGTGCGCTGGAAGAAGGCGGACGGCACGATGGTTCCGCCGGGCGTGTTCGTGCCGGTGCTGGAGGAGTACGGCTTCGTCACCGAGCTTGACAAGTACGTCTGGGAGGAGGTCTGCATCTGGCAGAAGCGCTGGATCGACGGCGGGCACACGCCGCTGCCGGTCTCGGTCAACGTTTCGCAGATCGACATTTTCACCATCGACGTTCCGGCGTTTCTGGAGGAGCTGCTGCATAAATACAGCCTGCCGGTGGAGGTTGTCAAGGTCGAGATCACGGAATCGGCGTATGTGGACAACGACTCCGTGGTCGACACGGTCCAGCGCCTGCGCGACAAGGGCTTTCTCGTGCTGATGGACGACTTCGGCAGCGGGTATTCGTCCCTCAATATGCTGCGCAGCCTCAACGTCGACATCATCAAGCTCGACGCGCAGTTTTTGCGCATGAACAAGGACGACCGCAAGGGCATGCAGATCATCGAGTCCATCGTCAACATGGCAAAGACGATGGGAATGCCCATCATCGTCGAGGGTGTGGAGACGCAGGAGGAGACGGATTTCCTCTCCGGTCTCGGGTGCAGCTACGTGCAGGGCTATTTCTTCTATAAGCCCATGCCGGTGCGGGAGTATGAGAAGCTGATCGGCGATCCGAACCACATTGACGAAAGCGGCTTCCATTTCGAGGAAAAGGAACAGTTCTACACGCGCGAATTTCTGGACCAGGGCGTGTTCAGCGACGCGATGCTCAACAACATCCTCGGCCCCGTGGCGTTTCTCTCGTGGCACGGAGACCGGGTGGACGTCATCCGGTACAATCAGCAGTTTTACGAGGAGACGAAGCTTCCGAATTTTTCCAGGCGCACCAAGGCGATCCAGCGCCATATGCCGCCCGAAGATCGGGCGCGGCTGCGCGAGCTGATGGAACAGGCGGTCAAGAATCCGCTCGGCGGCGCCGGCGGCGTGCTGCGCTTTACGCACCCGAACGGGGGCTTTTCCCAGTACCGGATGCATTTTTTCTTCCTGGAGGAGGACGACAGCGGCAAGAAGTTCTTCGTTTCCACGCAGAACCTGACCCGCTTCATCACGCTCAACGACCACATGCGCCTGCTGTCGCTGGTCTCGACGGATACCATCGTTTTCATGCGCCGGCGGAGGGGCGAGTGGATCTATCAGCCGGTGGTTCACGGACTTGAGGAGGCGACGGGCCTGAGCCGTCGGGAGCTGGCGTCGGAATTCAGCAGCAAGTGGTTCTACCGGCGCGTGGACGCGGGGGAGCGGGACGCGCTGCGGCGATTCGCCATGGAGAACGCCGGCGGCGAGGCGAAAATGGGGATATCCGAGCCGTTCCACATCCGCACGGAGCATGGCGGCAGGGTCGCGCTGCGGCTGTGGATCTTCAACACGCACGACAAGAACAGCGGCGTGGAGCACATCCTGCTGCTGCGAAAAGAGGAAAACTGAACAGGCAAAAGGCGGGCGCGAAGCGCCCGCCTTTTTCTGCCCGCACCGATTGACAGGCGGGGGCGGTTTTGCTATTATTATTCTGAATAATTGTTTGTGATGCGCGGACAGTGCTGCCGCTTGCCGCGCGGAGGTCGTTATGACGGTGGAATCCCTGCTCGTGCAATCGAAGGATCAACCGGCGTCGCTGCTGATGCAGCTGATGCTGGCGCCTTTTGACGCGCTCACGGAGATCGACCTGAAGAACGGCCGCATTTCGGCGATCCGGCAGCCGCCGAAGGGCAAGTTTTTTGCGCCGCTCCCCAAGGGGCCGGTGGACGATATGCTGCAATATACCGCCGAGAACATGGTGCACCCGGACGACCGCGCGGCGTTCATTGCCGCCAACGACATGTCCACGCTGCTGCAGCGGCTGGACGATCCGCGGGAGCCGGGCGTGACCCGCGCCCGTTACCGCTATAAGCTGCTGGAGGGCGGCTGGCGCTGGGTGGAGCGGATCGCGGTCGGCGGGAAGCGCTTCGGACTGCCGGAGGGGGTCGTGTACTCGTTCGTATTCGATTTGGAGGAATCGGCGCAGCCCGCGGAGAAAACGCCGCGCTCCGCGGCGGGCGGCAACGCGCTGCGCAACGAACTGACGGGGCTCTTGCGCGAGGATGTGTTCTTCGCGCGCGGCAAGAGCATCCTGCAGGACGACCCGGGCGACTGGTGCATGGTCGTGCTCGATCTGGAACAATTCAAGCTGTTCAACGAGTGGTACGGGCGCGAGCAGGGCAATCAGCTGCTTGCGCAGATCGGCGCGCGCATGATCCGCGCGGAGATGATGACGGGCGGCCTCGCGGGCTATTTCGGGCAGGACGATTTCTGCCTGCTCACCGCTTACGATATGGACGCCATCCGGCAGCTTTACGCGGAAATACACAACCTGATCATCGACCACGGCACGTCGGTCGGCTTCATGCCCGCCGCGGGCGTCAGCCGCGCGGAGGCGGGCGCGACCGTCGAGGAGCTTTACGACCGCGCCGCGCTCGCGGCGCGCCACGCCAAGGAGGACTATCACGACCGCATCCGCGAGTTCGAGCCGTCGATGTTCCAGAAGACCGATCAGGATTACCGCATCCTCTCGGATTTTCAGCGCGCGCTGGCGGAAAACGAACTTTTCCTCGCCTTTCAGCCCCAATGCCGCGCGGAGGACGGGCGGATCGTGGGCGCGGAGTGCCTGGTGCGCTGGCGCAAGGCGGACGGTACGATGGTTTCGCCGGCCGTGTTCGTTTCGGTGCTGGAGGAGTATGGCTTTGTCACCGATCTGGACCGCTTCGTCTGGGAGGAGGCGTGCCGCTGGCAGAGGAAATGGCTCGACGGCGGACATGCCCTGCTGCCGCTTTCGGTGAACGTTTCCCGCGTCGATATCTACACCATCGACGTGCCGGCGCATTTTGAACGGCTGCTGCGGACGTACGACCTCCCGACCGACGCCGTGAAGATCGAGGTCGCAGAGGCCGCCTACGTCGACAGCGCGCAGGCCGCGGACGTCGTGCGCCGTCTGCGCGAAAAGGGGTTCACGGTGCTGATGGACGACTTTGGCAGCGGGTATTCCTCGCTCAACGTGCTGCGCAGCCTGAACGTCGACGTCATCAAGCTGGATGTGCGTTTTCTGCGCATGAGCGGCGACGACCGCAAGGGACTGCAGATCATGGAGTCCATTGTCAACCTCGCAAAGACGATGGGCGTGCCGATCGTCGTCGAGGGCGTGGAAACCAAAGAGGAGATGGAATTCCTGACGGGGCTGAACTGCAATTATGTGCAGGGACGCTACTTTTACAGCCCCATGCCCGCGGAGGAATACGAAGCGCTGATCGCAGACCCCATGCGCGTTGCCGGAGGCGGCTTTGCCGTCAGGAGCAGCGAGCAGTTCCGCATCCGCGAGTTTCTCGACCGCAACGTCTTCAGCGACGCGATGCTCAACAACATCCTCGGCCCCGTCGCGTTTTTCCGGCGCAGCGGGAAAGAGGCGGAGATCGTGCGCTTCAATCCGCAGTTTCGCGAGGAGGTGCGCATCCCGCATTTCCGCGAGTATATGAAATCGCTGCGCCGACTGATGCCGGGCGGGGAGTATGAAGCGCTGTGCGCGCTGCTGGATCGCGCGGCGGCGGAGCCGCTCGCCGGCGCGCGCGGCGAGATCTGCCTCACGCGGCCCGACGGGACGGCGCTGCGGCTGGAGGCGCATGTTTACTATCTGGAGGAAAACGAGCGGGGACAGAAGTTCTACGCCTCCGTACACGATGTGACCAAGCTCACCGAGCTCGGCGAGCAGATGCGCCTGCTCTCGCGCCTTTCCCTCGACACCGTCATGTTCCTGTTCCGCACAGACGGCGAGCGGTATTTCCGCGTGGCGACGCACGGGCTTGCAAAGGAACTCGGCATGGGCGCGGACGAGCTGGAAAAGGAGCTCAACAGCGGCGCGTTCGCCGCGCGCGTCGCCCCCGAAGAGCGGGAAGCGCTGCGGCGGTACGTCGAGGAGCGCGGCGCAAGGATGGAGGATTACTCGCCTCCCTTTACGGTCAAAACCGCACGCGGAGCGCTGCGGCTGCGGCTGCGGGTCAGCTCTGTTTTGGACAAGAGCGGCGGCGCGGAGCACATCGTGGTGCTCCACAAGGACGCGGAGTGATCCGCGCGGAGAGAGAAAACGCGCGCCATCGGCGCGGCGGGAGGATAACGCTATGAGCACGGAAAGCAGCGGTACGCCGAAGGAACGGCCGGCGTCGCTCCTGGTCCAGCTGATGCTGGGCGGTTACGACGAGCTGGTCGAGGTGGACTACATCCACGGCAGAGCGCGCAATCTCTATCATCTGGAGGGGAAATACTTCGTGCCGGTATCGGACGTGTCGATCCGCGATATCCGCCGATATACCGCCGAGAGCATGGTCCACCCCGACGATCTGGAGCGCTATTTGGAGGTGAGCGACCCCGCGACGGCGAACGAGCGCATGAAGAAATCGAGCGTCCAGCGCGAGCGCTTCCGGTTCAAGCTGCTCTCCGGCGGCTGGAGCTGGGTGGAGCAGGTCGCCGTCAGCGGCGAGGAAAACGGCGTTCCGGAGGGCTACTGCTATATATTCCTCTTTGACATTCAGGAGCAGGTGGATCGTGAGAACGGCGTTGAGGAGGAGCCTGCCGGGGAGACCGCGGCGCGCAGCGAGCTGACGGGCCTGCTGCTTCCGGCGGATTTCTATGAGCGCGGGCAAAAGCTCGTGGAGGCGCACCCGGACGGCTGGTGCATGCTGGCGATGGACCTGGAGCACTTCAAGCTGTTCAACGAGTGGTACGGGCGCAAGCAGGGCGACTATCTGCTCGCGCAGATCGGCGCAAGGCTCGGCACGGCGGAACGGGAGACCGGCGGCGCCGCCTGCCACTTCGGGCAGGACGACTTCTGCCTGCTCATGCCCTATGACCGGCGCAGGATCGACGGGCTCTACGGCGATATCCACAAAAAGATCGTGGAATACGGTACGTCGGTCGGCTTCCTGCCCGCGTTCGGCATCAGCATGACGGACGGAAAGAGCACCGTCTATGAGCTCTACGACCGCGCCGCGATGGCGGCGCGCCGCGCCAAGGACAACTATCAAAACCGCATCCGGGTATTCGATCCCGCGATGTATCAGAAGACCGACCAGGATTACCGCATCCTCTCCGCGTTCCAGAAGGGGCTGGAGGAGCATGAACTGACGTTTTTCCTCCAGCCGCAGTGCCGCATCGACGACGGGCGGATCGTGGGCGCGGAGTCGCTGGTGCGCTGGCGCAAGGCGGACGGCACGATGGTGCCGCCGGACGTGTTTGTGCCGGTGCTCGAGCGCTACGGCTTTGTCACCGACCTCGACCAGCATGTGTGGGAGGAGGTCTGCGCGTGGCAGAAGCGGTGGATCGACGGGGATCACGTGCCCCTGCCGATCTCGGTGAACGTATCCCAGATCGACATCTATTCGATCGACGTGCCGGAGTACTTCGAGCGGCTGATCAAAAAGTACAGCCTTCCGGCGGATACGATCAAGGTCGAGATCACCGAATCCGCCTATGTGGACAACGATTCCGTCGCCGACACGGTGCAGCGGCTGCGCGAAAAGGGCTTCAAGGTGCTCATGGACGATTTCGGCAGCGGCTATTCGTCCCTCAATATGCTCCGCAACCTCAGCGTGGACATCATCAAGCTCGACGCGAAGTTCCTGCGCCTCAACCGCGACGACCGCAAGGGCGTGCAGATTTTGGAGTCGATCGTCAACATGGCGAAGACCATGGGCGTGCCGATCATCGTCGAGGGCGTGGAGACCGGGGACGAGACGGAGTTCCTCAAAAACCTCGGCTGCCGCTATGTGCAGGGTTACTTCTTCCACCGCCCGATGCCGGTGGAGGAGTTCGAGCCGCTTGCGGCGGACCCCGAACGCGTCGACGCCGGCGGCTTTCGCTTCCGGCCGAGGGAGCAGTTCCGCATCCGCGAGTTTCTCGACCAGAGCATGTTCAGCGACACCGTGCTCAATAACATCCTCGGGCCCGTGGCGTTTTTCTCCTGGCACGGGGACAATGTGGACATCGTGCGCTACAATCAGCAGTTTTTCAAGGAGGTCAAGGTGCCGCATTTCCGCCGGCACATGGCGTCGGTGGAAAAGCATCTGGTCAAGGAGGACGTTCCGAAGCTGTACGAGCTGCTCGAGCAGGCGATGTGCGACATGCTCAACGGCGCGTCCGGCGTGCTCCGGGTCAATCTGGACGACGGCTCGGCCGCGCAGTTCAGAATGCACTTCTTCTTTCTGGAAGAGGACGAGAACGGCAAGCGGTTCTACGGCTCGGCGCACGACATCACAAAGTTTATCACGCTCAACGACCATATGCGCCTTTTGTCCCTGCTCTCGCCGGACACGGTCGTCTTTCTGCGAAAGCGCAAGGGCGAGCTGACCTTCCAGGTGGCGGCGCATGGCCTGGAGAGAGATCTCGCGCTTTCGCGCGAGGCGCTGGAGCGCGAGCTCTACGAGGGCAGCTTCCGCGAGCGCTTGGACCGCGTCGAGCGCGAAGCGCTGATGCAGCAGATCATCGACTGCGGCATGCACATGACGGATTTTTCGGGGCCGTTCCGCGTCGCCGCGGCGGACGGGCGGACCATTTGGCTGCGCTTCCGGTTCGACACCGTGCATGACCGGACAAGCGGCGTGGAATACCTGATGATCCTGCGCGACGCGGAGGATTGAAGCGGCGTAAACGGCGAAACGGGGGATGGTTGTGGATCTGAAAACGATATATGCGCCGTCGGATCGTGTTCTGCCGGTATCGCTGCTGATGCAGCTCTCGCTCGCGCCGTTTGACATGCTGCTGGAGCTGGACGCGGCGCATCGGCGCGTGCGCTGCCTGCGGCAGACGGAGGGAAAGTTTGCCGCGGCGGTGACCGACGGCTCGTTTTGGGACGTGTTCCGCCATTCCGGCGAGTACCTGATCCATCCGGACGACCGCGAAACGTATCTTGCGGCGTATGACCCGGATACGCTGCTGCAAAGGCTCCGGGAGTCGGAAACGCCCGGCGTGCTCCAAACGGCATACCGGCGCAAGGTACCCAAGGGCGGCTGGCACCGGGTCGAGGTGATGATCGTCGGCGGCGAGGAAAACGGCGTGCCCGAGGGCGTCGCCTATGCCTTCGTCTTTGACGTCGAGGAGCGCCCTGCCGCGGAGACCTACGACGGCGAGGGAACGAGCGCGCTGCGCAGCGAACTGACAGGCCTTTTGTGGGAAGAGCCGTTTTTCGAGCGTGCGGGGGAGCTGATGCGGGATCGCTCCGAACGCTGGAACATGATCGTTTTCGACCTCGAGCATTTCAAGCTCTTCAACGAGTGGTACGGGCGCACGCAGGGCGATATGCTGCTTGCGAAGATCGGCGCGCAGCTGCTGCGCATCGAGGAGGAATGCGGCGCGCTGGCGTGCTATTTCGGGCAGGACGATTTCGGCCTGCTCGCGCCGTGGGATATGGAGCGGATCAACCGGCTCTATGAGGAGATACACGCCCTGATCGCGCAATACGGCGCCTCCGTTTGCTTCCTGCCGGCGTTCGGCGTCAGCGCCGTGGACGCCGGAACCACGGCGGAGGAGGCGTGCGACCGCGCCGCGATGGCGGCGCTTCGCGCGAAGGACGACTACCACGAGCGCATCCGCGAGTTTGACCCGGCGATGTTTGAAAAGACCGACCGGGATTACCGGGTGCTTTCGGATTTTCAGACGGCGCTGCGCGACGGCGAGCTGACGTTTTACCTCCAGCCCCAGTGCAAGATATCCACGCAGCGCGTTGTGGGCGCGGAGTCTCTGGTGCGCTGGAAAAAGGCGGACGGCACGATGGTATCGCCGGGCGTGTTCGTGCCGGTGCTGGAGGAATACGGCTTCATCACGGACATGGACCGCTTCGTCTGGGAGCAGGTCTGCGCGTGGCAGAGGCGCTGGATCGACGGCGGGCACACGCCGCTGCCGATCTCGGTCAATGTTTCGCAGATCGACATTTTCACCATCGACGTGCCGGAGCATTTTGAAACGCTGCTGCGCAGATACGACCTGCCGGTGGAGACGATCAAGATCGAGATCACCGAGTCGGCGTACGTGGACAACGACTCCGTCGCCGACGCGGTAAGGCGCCTTCGCGAGAAGGGATTCCTCGTGCTGATGGACGACTTCGGCAGCGGGTATTCGTCCCTGAATATGCTGCGCAATCTGAACATCGACGTCATCAAGCTCGACGCGCAGTTCCTGCGCATGGCGGGCGACGACCGCAAGGGCGTGCAAATCGTCGAGTCCATTGTCAATATGGCGCGCTCGATGAGCGTGCCGATCATTGCCGAGGGCGTGGAGGAAAAGCGGGAGATCGACTTTCTCAGCGGCCTTGGCTGCCGGTATGTGCAGGGCTATTACTTCTATCGCCCGATGCCGGTGGAGGACTTTGAGAAGCTGATCGCGGACCCGGAGAAAATCGACACCGGCGGCTTCCGCTTCAAGCTGAAGGATCAGTTCCACACGCGCGAGTTTTTGGACAAGAACATCTTCAGCGACGCGATGCTCAACAACATCCTCGGCCCGGCGGCGTTCTTTTCGCTCCGGGACGGAGAGCTGGACGCCGTGCGCTTCAACCGGCAGTTTCTGGAAGAGATCCGCGCGCCCGAGTTCCGGGAGCATACGGTATCGATCCAAAAGCAGCTCGTGCCGGAGGACTTGCCGGTGCTCTATGACATGCTGGAACGGGCGGTGAGCGACCCGTTCGGGGGTTCGGGCGGCGTGCTGCACGTGATGCTTCCGGACGGCGCGCTCAGCCAGCTGCGCGTGCGGTTATTCTTCCTGGAGGAGGACGAGAACGGCAAGCGGTTCTACGGCTCGGCGCGCGATATCACGCAGCTTGTCCGGCTCAACGACCGGATGGATATGCTCACGAACCTCTCGCCGGACAGCGCCGTGTTTTTGCGCAGAACCGGCGGCGGGTTGAACTTTCGGACGGTGACGCACGGCCTTCAGGGAGCGCTGGGGCTTGACCGCGAGGCGCTGGAACGGGAGCTGAACGACGGAAGCTTCCGCGAGCGGCTGGATCCGCGGGAGCGCGAGGCGCTGATGCAGGAGGTCACCGCGTCGGGCATGAGGATGAAGAACTTTTCCGCGCCGTTCCGCGTGAGGACGGCGGACGGGCGCACGGTCAGGCTGCGGCTGCGCTTTGACGCCGTGCATGACAGGGAAAGCGGCGTGGACTACATCATGCTGCTTCGCCTCAGCGAGAAGTGAGCGGGCAAAACGGGAACGGCACGCGCCGCGCCCAAAAGCCCGGATTTTTTGGAAGGACAGGACATGTACCAAAACAGACTACGGGAAAAACTGGATGAGGCGCTGACGGCGGTGCTGCCGATCATCACCATCGTGCTGATACTGTCGCTGACGATCGCGCCGGTGACGAGCGGCGTGCTGCTGGCGTTTCTGCTCGGCAGTGTGCTGCTGATCGCCGGCATGATGTTCTTCACGCTCGGCGCGGAGCTGGCGATGGAACCGATGGGCGAGCAGGTGGGAGGACGCATTACGCGCACGCGCAAGCTCTGGATCATTCTCTCGACGGGCTTTCTGCTCGGCGCGCTCATCACGGTCTCGGAGCCGGATCTGCAGGTGCTTGCCGCGCAGGTGCAGTCGATCCCAAACAGCGTGCTGATCGCCTCCGTCGCGGGCGGCGTGGGGCTGTTCCTGACGCTGGCGCTGCTGCGCATCCTGCTCGGCGTCAAGCTGCGCACGCTCCTGCTCGTGTGCTATGCGGCGGTGCTTGCGCTCGCTTTTGTCGCGCCCGCCGATTTCCTCGCCGTCGCGTTTGACGCGGGCGGCGTGACGACGGGGCCGATGACCGTGCCGTTTATCCTCGCCTTCGGCGTCGGTATTTCCGCCATCCGAAGCGACGGCAAAGCCCAGGGGGACAGCTTCGGGCTTATTGCGCTCTGTTCCGTGGGGCCCGTGCTCGCAGTCCTCGCGCTGAGCCTGATCTACCGCGTGGACGGCGCGGACTATACGCCCGCCGTCGTGCCGAACTACAGCGATTCCGTCGAGCTGCGCACGCTCTTTACGACCGCGCTTCCGACGTATCTGCGCGAGATCGCGGCCGCGCTGCTGCCGATCATGGCGTTTTTCGGCGTTTTCCAAGTGGCGAGACTGCACCTCGGGCGCAAGACGCTGTTGCGCATCGGCATCGGGCTCCTCTATACCTACATCGGGCTGGTGCTGTTTCTCACGGGCGTGAACGTCGGCTTCATGCCGGCGGGCACATACCTCGGCGAGACGATCTCAAGCCTACCGTACCGCTGGATCATCATTCCCGTCGGCATGCTCATCGGCTACTATATCGTCAAGGCGGAGCCGGCGGTCTATGTGCTGATGAAGCAGGTCGAGGAGCTCACCAGCGGCGCGGTCACGGGCAGGATGCTCCAGCGGAGCCTGTCGATCGGCGTGTCAGCGTCGATCGGGCTTGCGATGCTGCGTGTGCTGACGGGGCTTCCCATCATTTACTTTGTCGTGCCGGGCTATGCCCTCGCGCTCGCCATGAGCTTTTTCGTGCCGGACATCTTCACGGCGATCGCGTTCGACTCCGGCGGCGTCGCGAGCGGGCCGATGACGGCGACGTTTTTGCTGCCCTTTGCCACGGGGGCGACGCTCGCCGCCGGCGGCAACGTCGTGACCGACGCGTTCGGCGTCGTCGCGATGGTCGCCATGACGCCGCTCATCGCGATCCAGATACTGGGATTGGAATACCGCATCCGGGAGCGCCACGGCAAGGGAAGGCCCGACCGGGAGGCGAATGTGGAAGAAAAGCTCAACTGGCTGGACGATTACGAGATCATTGCGCTGTAACGGAGGCGGGATATGTCGGAACTCTATTTTATGACGTCCGTCGCGGATCGGAAGCTGCTGCCGAAATTTGCAGCGCTCTATCAGGAGAGGAACATCCCCGTGAGCTTCATCTCGCTCGGACACGGGACGGTGTCGGGCGACCGCGCGGCGATGTTTCTCGACCGGACGGAAAAGGCGGTGCTGTTTTCCGTCGTCACGCGGGAGGCGTGGAAAGAGGCGAAGCGGGGGATGCGCCAGAGCCTTCAGATCGACGTGCCGGGCGTGGGCGTTTCGTTTATCGTGCCGATGAGCAGCATCGGCGGGCGGCGCGAACTGGCGCTTTTGACCGAGGGACAGAACTTTACGAGGGGAGAAGAGAGCACGATGAGAGGGACGGAGCGCGAGCTGCTGGTCGTCATCAGCAACCAGGGCTACAACGAGATGGTCATGGACGCGGCGCGCGCCGCGGGCGCCTACGGCGGAACGGTCATTCACGCGCGCGGGACGGGCATGGAGCGCGCCGAGAAGTTCCTCGGCATTTCTCTCGCGTCCGAGAAGGATATCACCTTCATCGTCATCAAGACGACGCAGCGCGACGCGATCATGCAGAAGATCATGTTCGGCGCCGGCATGGAGACGCCGGCGAAGGCGATCGTGTTCTCGCTCCCGGTCACGGACACGGCGGGGCTCCGCCTGCTCGACGACGAGGAGACGGGCGAGCCGCCCGCGCCGGCGGAGCCGCCCGCGGAGGCATAAGGACAGAAAAAAGCCATCGGTTCACTCGGAACCGATGGCTTTTTTGTCCGCTGTGTTACAGCTCGTAAGCGTTCATAAAGTTGAGCAGCATCGTCAGCGCTTCGGCGCGCGTCGCGGAGGCGCGGGGAAGCAGGCTGCCGTTGTTGTCGCCCTTGAGGACGCCCTTCGCGCACGCCCAGCGCATCGCGTCCGCCGCCCACGGACTGACGTCCTGCGCGTCGGGGAAAGCGGAGAGCGCGTCCGCGGGGGAGGAGGCGTCCAGCCCCTGCGATCCGGCATAGCGCCAGAGCATGACCGCGAGTTCCTCGCGGCTGATGCTGCGCATCGGGACGAAGCTGTCGTCCTCGCCCTTGACGACGCCGTTGTCCGCCGCCCAGCGCACGCTCGCGCCGTACCATTCATTTTCCGGCACGTCGGCAAACGACGCCTCGCCGTTGATGATGACCGTGCCGTCGGTCATGCGGTGCATGCGAGAGAGCATCGTGACGAACATCGCGCGGTTCATCGGCGTGTTCGGCTCGAAAATGCCGTCGCCCGTGCCGCCGGCGATACCGCGGCTCACTGCGGCTTCGATCGCCGGAACATACCACATGCCGGGGATCACGTCGGCAAAGGACTGCTGCGCAAGAGAGACGTCGAGGATCGTGCCGGCGAACTGGTCGACGACGCGGAGCGTGTCGCCGTGCACGAGCAGACCGCGCGGGCTGGCGGGCACGCGCGCGGCAACCTCATTGCGCGCGAGCGTGTAGACGCGCCCGTCGCGGATCGCGCGAACCGCACTGTTGCCGGTGTCGGAGACATAGATCGTGCCGTCGCTGCCCGCGGCGATGCCCTGCGGGTGGTCGAACCGTGCGGTCGCGACGGGGCCGTCGACATGGCCGCCGTAATACTCGCCCGCATCCTCCGCTTCCGTGGAGACGCCCGCAAACGGCTCGACATACTTGTTGACGATGCGGCAGATGCGGCTGCGGCCGGTCTCGGCGACGTAGAGCGCGCCGTCGTACCAGCAGATGCCGGTCGGCGCGGCGAGGCCGGTGACCACGGTCGTGACGTTGCCGGCGGGGTCGATGCGGCGGATCGAGCCGTTGTTCGTGTCGGCGATGTAGAGCGAGCCATCCG